>QHMY01000043.1 GCA_003218305.1 Verrucomicrobiota bacterium | reverse complement strand
CTCCGCCGGCACCCCCAGCCACTCCGCCGCCTTCGCTCGGTCGCGAAAGGCGCGGACGTGAATCGAGGTTCCCCGCATCACACTTTCGTACATGTAGGCAATCCCAAAACCGACCCAATCCTCGCTAAAGAGGGCCGACTTCACCGGCCTGGCTGCAGTGAATTGCTCGGCCCGCTTCCGGGCAAATTCAAAAACATGATTGGTCCGAACTGCCACTCGCACCAATCGACTGAAGTCAATGAATCGGTCGAACGGTTCAGACGGGTTTTCGATCTGAGAGAGCCATTCCCCAATTGCATCCAGCAGCTCGTCATCCAGGACGCCGTGGGGCCGCCAGGCCACCAGATCATGAGCGGGATAATGCCGCAAATGAGGCGGACCCGGCAGGGCCCGGGACGCCGCGGACCTCGAATCGCCAGTGGGGTCGTCAGGCATAAGGGGTCTTTCTCACGGCCAGTCGTTTATCCAGCTACCTTCCGTTCGGCAATAGGACTTTGGGGCAGTCGAGGGTCCATGTCAGATCCTCAGCTTTCTGCTTTCGCCACCGGCAAAGTGAGGCAAAAGCGAGCTCCGCCATCGTCCGCGTTCTCCGCCTCAATCTTGCCACCGTGGGCTTCCACGATGGAGCGCACAATCGCCAAACCCATGCCCAATCCTTTTTCCTTGGTGGTAAAGAACCGGTCGAACAAACGCCTCTGTGCTTCATGAGAAATGCCGGTGCCATGATCGCGCACGCTCAACTCGACATCGTTGTTTCCATTGCCTTTCGTCCTGATCTCCACCCGGCGCCGGCTCGGCGGCGTCAGCCGCATGGAATCGAAAGCATTGCTGACCAAATTTACCAGGACCTGCTGAATCTGAACCGGATCGCCTTCAATCGACGGGAGGTCGTCGGCCAGCAATGTCTCCAATTCACAGGAATAACCCACCGCATCCGGCCGGACGACATGTGCAACCTTGGTGACCAGGTCATTCAGATCAATCCGGCGCCGGGTAGAATCGCCTTTCTTAATGGTATTGCGCACGTTCTGGATGATGTCGTGAGCGCGATGCGCATCCGACACCACGTCGGCCAGGATTTCCTGAAGCATGACCGGGTCTGCCATATCCTTCTCGATAAACCGCATTCCAGCGTTCGCATTGGTGGTAATGGCCGCCAGGGGTTGCCCGAGCTCGTGGGCAAGTGAGGCAGCCATCTCACCGAGCAGGCTCACCCGCCCAAGCAGGCTGATTTGTTCGAGATGCTGGCGCGCTTCCACTTCAGCCTGCTTCAAAGCGCGCTCCACCCGATGGCGTTTCACGAGATTGGCCAGCAAACCGGTGATAAGGAGGGCCTGCAGAATGAAAATCGAAATGCCGGCTATGATCCACGATTGGTAGCGACCCCAGACCGTTGGCTCGCGGAACAAGATTGTGCTGCCGGGCGGCAGAAGGTTCTCACTAATGTTCCACCGCTTTAGCTCCCGCGAGTCGTACCGCGGAGGCATACGGTCGATCATCGTTGGGGGAAAACTCGACGCTGGTTCACCGCCCAGAATACGAATGGCGATGCCCGCCGCCGCCTTTCCGACACGATCAGCCCGATAAAGGCGTCCACCTACAATCCCCAAGCCGAGCTGATGATTAAAGATGGCGTTGATGGGCGCGTTTGCGACCTGATGGAGACGTTGCAGCGCCTCGTCGCCATTGTGGGTTACACCAGAGGAATCACGCAAAAGCAGGAGTACGAAAATGTAGGAATTTGGTGGCAACTTCGCAACGCGCTGCAGCATTTGGTCAAAGGAGAGATCGCTGTAATACGTGAAGTTAATTTGCTTCGTGAGCGGCTCGGCTGCCTTTTGGAAGACCTCCTGCCAGAGATGCTCGAGCGGCGTCGCACCGACGATGACCACAATATTTTGTGTCGCAGGCGCAAGTTGGAGCATGTCTTCAAGCATGCCGGGAATGTCATACACCTGTCCGATGTAGGCTGCGTTCTTCTCCAAGGCATCCGTCGGTAGTAACCTTCGGTCGGCTGAAGCGTACACAATGGGCGTTTCGGGAAATAGCCGGTCGCGATTCTTTGCGACGAAGATAGCTGCTGGCGCTCCGATTGGCACCACCAGGTCGGGCTGCCATTTGCTCTGTCGCTTTTGCAAATAATTAACAATCGCCTCCTGCGTGTCGGGGTCGGCATAACGCGCCATGTCCAGCGAGACCTCGTCGAGATCGACGCGCGCGCCCATCTTTTCCGCCAATTCCGTCTCGAACGCCGTGGACTCAACCGTGAACGGGGGCGCGGCGCTGCCAAAGGAATGAATAAGGAGAACCCGCTTCGGCTCCGCTCCCTCCACGCGTCCCGGACCGAGGATTAAGATTGCCGCAACGGTCGCGGCGATTGCCAGCAACGGTGCACGTCGCGCGCTCCAAACGTCACCCAGTTGTAACAAACCGGCACAAGCCGGGCGCGTTGCCGCTAAACCCACCGCGGCATTCGCCGGCAGCGACCCCGGGGGACCGAGACCAGCCGCCCCAGCGTGATTATTCCGGTTCACGAGCAGGCCCTGAGGGACATGTTGTATCATGCCGGGAGGGGCGTGCGAAGCACATTCTGCAGCCTCTTTCCCTTAGGTAGGGCGAGGCTCTGCCAAGTCGGCAACCGGAAGCTGTCGCCCTACAAGGACAAATCAGTACGACCAAAGTCCGATTTCCATCCGGAGACATCTGACGCACACTCCGCATAAACCAACATGAGAAACGCGCTATGAAGTTACGGCACTCTTCAATCCAATTTCGCGCCGCTCGCATTGAGCGCGCACTCACGATCCTCGGCGTCGGCATCCTGCTCGCGAGTGGCCAGACAATGGTCCTCGCCCAGACTCCGGCTCCCGCGGCTCAATCGCAGGTCATGACGACCTCGACGCCTCAACCCGACGCGCCGATGATTTCGAAGGATCAGCTCGATGCGCTCGTGGCGCCGATCGCGCTTTACTCCGACCACCTGCTGGCCATGACGCTGGCCGCCTCCACCTACCCGCTCGAGATCATTCAACTCCAGCAATGGATGGAGCGGAATCCAAACCTGAAGGATAAGGCCCTGGGCGACGCGGTGGCGAAGCAGCCGTGGGATTCGAGTATCCAATCATTGGTCGCTTATCCCGACTTGTTGAAGCGACTGGCCGAAAACATCCAATGGACAGCCAACCTCGGGAACGCCTTTCTCGCCCAGCAAACCGATGTGATGGACGCGGTCCAGCGCATGCGGGGCAAGGCGCAAACCAAAGGCACATTCAAAACCAGCGCGGAGCAAATAGTGTCAACCAAGACGACCGGAGGTGGGAAAGAGGTCATCGTGGTCGAGCAAGCGAAACCCGAGGTCGTGTATGTGCCGTCGTACGATCCCGAATATATGTACGGTCCGTCCCCTTATTATCCTTACTACCCCTATTCGTACCCCGGCTACTACCCGGGAATGGGGCTCGTCTGGGGTGCGGGCATCGTAATTGGCGCGGGCATTATCGGTGGTTGGTGGGGTGACTGCGATTGGAACGGCGGCGACATTAATATCAATCGAAACAACAATTTTAACCGGAACAATATTAACCGCGGTCAGGGCGGGAATAGATGGCAGCATCGTCCCGAACATCGGGGCAATGCTCCTTACGGAGATCGCAGAACCGCGGACAAATTCGGCGGCCGCAGCCCCGGCAATAACCGGCCCGGCGGAGGCAACCGACCCGGCGGAGGCAACCGGCCCGGCGGAGGCAACCGCCCGAGCACACTGCCAAGCAACAGGCCCGGGGGCGGCAACGTCAACCGACCGAGCACAAAGCCCGGCGGCGGCAATGTTAACCGGCCCAGCACCAAACCCGCCGGTGGCGCCAAACGGAGCTCGAACTCCATCGGCAACCGCAAGACATCGAATGCCGGAAATTATGGTTCTCGGGGAGGCAGCAACTCGCGGGCGAACACGTCCCGCCCCAGCAGCAGTCGCAGTTCCTATAGCGGCGGCAGCTTCGGCGGCAGCAGCGGCCGGAATGTGGGAGCCAGCAGCTCCAGAGGGAATCGTAGCATGGGAGGCGGTGGATTTAGCCGCGGAGGAGGAGGAGGCGGCGGCTTCCGTGGCGGGGGCGGCGGGCGCGGCGGAGGACGCCGGAGATAATCACTTAAACGGAGGAAAACGAAATGAAACTGAACATCTCAACTTCAAAGCAGCTTCTGGCTTTAGTCACTCTCGCTGGCTGCGTAACACTGGCGGTTCAGGCCGCTCCCCCAACGGAAGAGAAAGCGGCTGATCCGGGCAATCGGAAGCAATTCGACGATCCGAAAAAGGCCCTCGATTCGCTGGTGCAAGCGGCGGAAACCTTCGACGTCGCTGCGCTAAAAGAGATCCTGGGCCCGGATAGCGAGGACATTATCAACTCGGAGGATCCGGTCATGGACAAACAAAACGCCATGAAGTTCGCGGCCAAGGCCAAGGAGAAAAACGCGATCGTTCCGTTCGTGGACAATCCCAATCGCGCTGCCATCACCTTTGGAACGGACGAGGCGGCCTTGCCGATCCCCTTGGTCAAAGACAAGGGAAAGTGGTCGTTTGATACCAACCTGGGCCGGGAAGAAATCCTGAACCGCCGCATCGGCGCCAACGAACTCGATGCCATCACGATTTGCCGCGGTTTCGTGGAGGCGCAGCATGAGTACGCCCAGGAGAAGCATGAAGATTCGAAGGTGAACCAATACGCCCAGCGCATCATCAGCACCCCCGGAAAGAAGGATGGCCTCGCCTGGCAAAACGCTGACGGTACGTGGGGCGGACCGGTCGGCGACACGATCGCGAAAGCAATCGAACAGGGTTACTCCGACAAGACCGAGCCTTATCACGGGTATTATTTCAAAGTGTTGAAAGGCCAGGGCCCGACCGCGCCGATGGGCGAGATGGACTTCGTCATCAACGGCGCGATGCTCGGCGGATTCGCCCTGGTCGCTTCGCCGGCGGAACACCAGGTGACCGGCGTCAAGAGCTTCATCGTAGGCCCTGAGGGCGTCGTCTACGAAAAGGATCTTGGTCCGGAGACGCTGAAAGAGTTTGCAACCATGGAGCGCTATAATCCGGACAAGACTTGGAAGGCGACCGACGACGATTGGCCGGAGGAAGAAGACGAGCCCGGCGACCAAACGCCGGCAGCGACCCCGGCTCCGAAGGCGTAAGCTGGCGCCGCCCGAAATCGACGTCTCCTCGGGGGGCGCGGTGGCTTACCCCGACAACGAAGTCGAATATCCACAGCCCCTTCAGGCGACCGTCTGGCCGATGCAGTGGAGGATTTCAGGCTGCAATTTGTTCATGAATGGCCGGCCGGCAGATTCGCAGGAAGAGGGAAATTGCGCGAGCGCATTGTCATCCGCGCATTTGCATTTTGCCGGGCGTTGTGCTCAATAAGAGGCCGCTCTTCCGCCTTGCTGCGACTATTTTCAAGGCGCGGAAACGCACACTCACTTTATGTTCGCTCTTTTTCTTGCTCAATCACCGGCCCCCGCGTCTACCGGGCCGGGAGGCGGTTTGCTCGGTCTGCTCCCGTTCGTCTTCATGGCCGTCATTATGTATTACGTGATGATCCGGCCTCAAATGCGGCGGCAAAAGGAACAGGCCCGCCTGGTTTCCGCGCTCAAGACCGGCGACCGCGTCGTCACCACTTCAGGCATTCACGGGCTGATCTCGAACGTGAAAGACACCACTGTCATCGTGAAAGTGGCCGATAACGTAAAAATCGAGATGGAAAAAACCGCGGTCACCAACGTGGTGAAGTCAATTGAGAGTTGATGGTTGAGAGTTGAGAGACAAATGCAACTAACGACGCTTCTCTTTCTCTCAATGCCCTCGGCGACTTCTTCCCTTTCTCTCAGCTCTCAACTATTCACTCTCAACTTTCCCAAATGACTCCCGCCTTTACCTTTCTCGCTCTGCTCGGCCTGCTGGTTCTTTTCGGCTGGTACTTCGCTACGGATCATGGCTCCCGAAAGCGCATGCTCGCGACCGCGCTGGTGGTGCTGCTAACCGCTTTCAGCCTGCAGACGATTTATCCTCCCGAAAAGAAGATCCAACTCGGCCTCGACATCCAGGGCGGCACTTCCTTCCTGATCCGGCTCGTGGGCGGAGATAAGGAGATCACGCCTCAGCTGCTCGAACAGGCCGTGGAAGTCATCCGGAAACGCGTCGACTATTTCGGCGGCGGCGAACCGATTATCAGCCCGGTCGGGAAAGATCGGATCCTGGTCCAGATCCCGGGTTTGAGTACGGAGAAAATCGAGGAGGCCCGCCAGCAGCTCTCGCGGGTAGCCAAGCTCGAATTCCGCCTCGTTTATCCCGATGGCGGCCAGCGCCTCCAGGGGATCGATTCCGGGACGGAAGTGATCCCACCGGAATACAAGATCGAGGTTTACAAACCGCATGCCGACGAAGGCAAGAAGCAGGTCGAAGAACGTCTCCTGGTGAAGAAGAAAGCCGATCTCGGCGGCGAACATGTGACCTCAGCCCATGCCGGCTACGGCAACGAAGGATGGGAAGTGGCCCTCAATTTCGACAGCGAAGGCGGCAAGACTTTCGGTAAGCTCACCGAGCAGCACGTAAATCACCGGTTCGCGGTTGTCCTCGACGGCGTGATCCAGTCGGCGCCCAACATTCGGGAGCCGATTTACGGCGGCAGCGCCCGCATTTCCGGAAAGTTCGGGGAACAGGAAGCCCGCAGCCTGGCGAGCGTGCTGGAGAATCCGCTCCAAACCCCGGTGAGCATCGAGGAAGAGCGAAGCGTCTCCCCCACCCTTGGTCAGGATTCGATCCGAGCGAGCATCATCGCCGGTCTGATCGGCCTCGCTCTCACCCTCATTTGCGTGATGATCTACTACAAGTTCGCTGGCCTGATCGCGAACCTGGCGTTGCTCATCAACATCATTCTGCTCATTGGCGCCCTCACCATGTTCAACTTCGTCCTGACGCTTCCCGGCATCGCGGGCATCATTTTGACGATCGGCATCGCGGTGGATGCGAGCGTTCTGATTTACGAACGATTACGCGAGGAACTGGAGCTGGGAAAATCGCTTAAGGTCGCAGTCCAATCCGCCTACGATAAAGCCTTCAGCTCAATCTTTGACGCCAACGTCACTACCCTGATTACCGCGGCGATCCTTTTCTGGAAAGCGAGTGGGCCGGTGAAGGGATTCGCCATTTCGCTTTCGCTCGGAATCCTGGCGTCGCTCTTCACGGCGCTGATCGTGGGACGAAACGCGCTGGGCTGGTTTGTCGATACGGGAAAAGTGAAGCGGATCTCGATGCTGCACCTGATCTCGTCGCAACATATCAACTTCTTGGGCAAAGGATTCTTGGCCTGCATGTGTTCGTTGGCTTTGATGTGCGCCGGCGCGGGGGCGTTCTGGTATCGCGGCGACAAGAATTTCGGCGTCGACTTCCGGGGCGGCGACCTCATTACGCTCAGCTCGACCCAGGCCGTTTCCGTGCACGACGTGCGGCAGGCGCTGGAGCCGATCCATTTGGGGGAGGCGCTCATCCAGCAGTCGCAGCAGGCCGGCAAGAATTACATCACCATTCGCAGCGCGGTGAACACGAGCGAGGCGATTGAAACGCAGGTGGCCAAGGCGATGCCGCAAGCGCAGTTCAAGGTCGAGCGCTCGGAGCGCGTCGGCGCGCTTGTCGGAGGCGAGTTGGCCAAGACCTCGCTCTGGGCTCTCGCGCTCGGCATTCTGGGCATTCTCGTTTTCGTCACGTTCCGGTTCGAGTTGTCGTTCGCCGTAGGCGCCATCGTGGCGGTGCTCCACGACGTGATTATTACCGTAGGTGTCTTTTCGCTGCTTGGTCGGGAACTGACGCTAACCATGGTCGGCGCCGTTCTCACGATCGCTGGCTATTCGATCAACGACACGATCGTAGTCTACGACCGGATTCGGGAGGGGTTGGCCAGTGGCAAGCGCGGCACGATCGAGCAGATCATGAACGACAGCATCAACCAAACGTTGAGCCGCACCATCCTGACGAGCACGGTCACGTTGATTCCGATTCTCTGTCTTTTCTTCTTTGGCGGCTCGGTTCTGCGTGATTTTGCCCTGGCAATCATCGTCGGGGTGGCGGTGGGCACCTATTCCTCCATTTTCATCGCTGCGCCCATTGTCCTCTGGTGGACGAGGATGCGGGGCGGGAGCGCTTCCAGCCTTCGGCGCGAAGTGACCCAAAAAGCCGCAACTGCCACAGGGTCAGTTAGTTCCTAGCTGTAGCCGCCACTGGGTGCGAGGCGTTTTCAGGGCTATTTGGCCTGCCCCACGCCGCCCTCAGGGGGACGGAGACAAAAGGGTCATAAACCTGCTATTGAACGAAAGTTATTCACAATAGTTGACGCCTTTACTCCCCCCGAGTAGGCTCGGCTTCGCCGGTCGAATCCGGGAACAATTTTCAAATCGAGGAACTACCATGCCAGAAGTTATCGTTCGCAAAGGTGAGCCGGTTGACCGGGCGTTAAAGCGCCTGAAAAACAAGCTCGACGCCGAGGGGATTTTGGAAGAGGTCCGCCGCCTGCGGGCGTTTGAAACGCCGAACCAAAAGACGCGGCGCAAAGCCAAAGCAAACGCGAAGCGCGGCCGGACGAAGTTTCGCTTCAATCCCTCGTAGCCCGCGGCTCAATGATTCTTGAAGCGCTCGCCCCGGCGAGCGCTTTTTGCTGTACAGGTAGGCGCTGTCATCCCGAGCCGCGCAGACGGCGAGGGACCTCGCAGTGGCACTTGTCGTTTTCCTCAAGCCTTTGGAAGCACCATAACATCAGTGACCCGGCGCTTATTCTGCCGAGTGTGATCTTCAACCTGTTGTGAGCTCCCTCACCGTCTGCGCGGCTCGGGGTGACACCCAAACACTAATCGCATTCGCAAACGATTCGGAACCCGAGATCGTTGCACGAATAGCTCGGCATGTTGGAGCCGCGAGCCGTCGCCCGCAAACTGTGGAAGCGCGACTTCCAGCTCCCCCCGCGATAGACCCGCTTAATTCCGTTTGGGAGACCTCGAGGATTAATTTTCGGGGTTGCCCGGTACGCGTCCAGAAAATCCAGGCACCACTCCCAAACATTTCCCGCCATGTCTTCCAAACCAAACGGGCTTGCCCCATACGGGAAAGCTCCCACCGGCGAGCTCTCCGGATAGCCGTCGTCGATCTCGCGATCGCTCCAGGCGAAGACCGTATTGCGGTCCGCGAAATTAGCCAGATCGCCGCGGCGATCGTGATTACCCCACGGATATTTCCGGCCATCGGTGCCGCGGGCCGCGTATTCCCATTCCGCTTCCGTGGGCAGCCGGTAGCGCTTCCGTTCCCGTGTCGAGAGCGATTGGCAAAATTTCATCGCCTCCAGGCTGCTGACATAGACGACCGGATGACGATCCCCGGCCCCCGGCGCCCGTTTGCGCGCATGACTGGGGTCGAACTGCTCGTATTCGGCGTTCGTGATTGGGAAGCGCGACATGTAAAACTTGCTCAATGTCACCTTGCTCAGTGGCCGCTCGTTCGGGGCGGCATCGGCGGCTTCGCTCCCCATGAGAAATTCGCCGGTGGGCACGAAGATCATCTGGCACTCGACTGAATTAGCATAGTTCGCGAAGCGATTGCGTTCGGTCTCCGGCAAGGCTTCTGGCGCTTCGACCTCGGAACCTGCATCTGCAGCCGGGGCGACCGCGGCCGTGCGCGGCGGAGGCAGGGCGTCCGGATCCGACATCTTGTCGGCTTCGTCGAGGTACTCATCGACCAGGTCTTCGGCGTCGCCGGGCTCGATGCCGAGATTTTCCGCCATGTTAACGAACGCATCCCGCGTTTCGTCTGCCATTCCGTCACTGTCGAGGCCGCTTAGCCGAAGCATGCGAAGAAAGTCCTCCCTGGGATCGAGGGACCTTTGCCGGCGAGCGCGCGGTTCCTTTCTGGCTTCGGTCGAGGAAGGTGGCGGCGCGGTCGGCGCGGCATTTGGGACCACGCGATGCGCGCCGCTGTCTTTCAATTCGGCTTCGATGTAGCCGGCGATCTGTTCCTCCGTCAGCCCATTCTCGGCTCCAAATTTATAAAGGCTCTTCTCTTCCTCCGCGGTCAGGGTTCCGTCGGCTAGGGCAAAAGTCAGATATTTGTGGAATTCGATCACCGCCTGCTCATTGGCCCGGGCCGCCAGTTCGGAATCCATCTTTTGACGGCGGGCGGGGTCGAGCAGCTCGACCCGAGCTTCGGTCAGGTAACGCGACGACTCGTCGAGTCCCGGCCTAAGCAATTGCGCCAGAGGATTGCTCGGCTGATTCTTCAGCGGCAGTTTCTTCTGCCACCACCGCATCAGTTCCCGGCAATGCTCCTCGATGAGTTCGTTGGTCGGATTTGCCCGGGGATCAAGACAGAGCCGCTCGTAATAATTCGGCGACTTGTACTTGCTCCAGCCGTCCCACTTTTGGGGATCGTCCGGAAGCGGTACCGGGAATTCGTATTGCATCATCTCACGTCACCACGATGGCGCCCAGGCTCGCCGTGGCACGTTCGACTTCATCCGGCGCGAGACCCGTATTGCGTTCGATCGTTACCTTCGCCTGATTTCCGCTCGCACTAACCGACACTTCCAAAACCTGATTGGCGTTATACTCGTAGGTAAGCTCCACCGGAGAGCCTTTGGGCAAGAAAGCGGGCAGTTCGACGTCGCAGAGGCCGAGCGGGGTGCATTCCCCGGGCAAGGTGCTCTCGCCTTCCACAATTCGCACCGTTGCGCGCGGCATATTCGCGCTGGCGGTGCCGAACGAATTCTTGGCCATGGCGGGCATGGGCGTCATTTTCCGGATCATCGGGTAAACGTATTCCTCAAGGTGCCCTTCATCCCATAGAACCACGCCGAGGGTATGCGAGGTGATGTTGGTCACCTGGACCAGGCCGCCTTCACGCGAGGCGAATTGCTGCCGCGTGTCTTCCGGCAGCGTCCTCACTCCGGAGATTTCCTCTTCCCGGAGCAACGACAAAATCGCCTGAATCGCCGCGCCGACCGCGACGGCTTCATCCGGATTCAGATCGTCCACTACGGGAACGGAGGAAAGCTGAGAAATCATGTTGCGGACCATGGGCATCCGCGTCATCCCCCCAACGAGGAGAACCTTGTCCATCTCTTTCCAGGTCAGTTTCGCTTCCTGCAGGACCATCTCGCAAATCGTCTTGCACTTCTCGACCAGATGCCGGGTCTTGGTCTCAAATTCTTCCCGGGTCAGCTCGACCTTCACGCTTTTCCCGTTGTGATTATGGACGATCGCGGTCCGGGGCCGGCTCGTGAGCTGGATTTTGGCGGTTAGCGCTCGGCTTTGCAGATCCTGATAGCTCTCGAGATCGAGCAGCGGATTCTCGCCGTGGTGGCGATCGAATTCCTCGGCGACGTGATTGACGATCACGTCGTCCCAATCCTTGCCGCCCAGGCGATGGTCGCCGTTGGTGGCGAGCATCTCGATGCCATGTTCCTGGATCCGCATGATGGTGACGTCGAACGTGCCGCCGCCCAGATCGAAAACGAACACGGTCTGATCCTCGTCCAGTTTGTCGAGGCCATAAGCCACGGCAGCCGCCGTCGGTTCGTTAATGATTTGCAGAACATTGAGCCCGGCCAGTTGGCCGGCGGTAATGGTGGCCGTCCGCTCGGCGTCGTTGAAATAGGCGGGCACCGTGATCACGGCATCGGTTACCGGTTCCTTCAAATATTTTTCCGCGTCCTTCTTGAGCTTCCGCAGGATCAAAGCCGATAATTCCTCGGCCGAATAGATCTTTCCGTTGAACTCGCGATGAAATTGCGCCTTCGGCTTGCCCATTTCGCGCTTCACGAAATCGACAATCTTTTCCGCTTCGGCCACGCAATTGTTCTTGGCCACGCTGCCCACGATCACGCTCGCCCCATCGAAGAGAATCACCGACGGGGTGATGCGTTCGCTCTCTGAATTCGGGATGATTTGCGGCTTCCCGTACATGTCGATGTGCGAGACCGCGCAAAACGTGGTGCCGAGGTCGATTCCAATTGCTTTTCTACGAGTCATGCGTGTAAGTAAACTTCAGGGTTGATGGAAGACAATTTCGCTCCTGCTGCAGTTGCAATTTCCATGCCCCAGCGCACCCCGATTTCCACGGGTTTTTCGAGACTCGCGGCCTGCTTTTCTCCTGAGGAATCGGCGCTTTCAAAACGGCGCCTCCTCGCGCCGTTAGCCGAAGCGCTTCGCGACCACTTCTTCGGGCCGCAAAACCTGATCCCGCCAGAGGAATCCGCGTTTTACGCGCATGACAATCCGCCCCTCGTCTTCCGCAAACTCCGAGGGCTCGTAGCTGACCACCCGGTGAAACGCGCGGTCCACTGTGTCCTTTTGCTCGATTTCGGTAACCTCCATCCGGTGCAGGATCTCAGTGAGAGAATGGACGGCGTTTTGGAGGTTATCCTGCCAATGCCCCAGCTTGCCGCGAACACTTTCTCCGCCATCTCCTGCTGTCTGGAGCTGTGAGGACAGGCCGGTCAAGTCGTCGAACAGGATCAGCAAGTCTCGAATGAACGGTTTCTGCAGCGATTCGTGCAGAAAATTATCCCGATATTTGATCAGCTCCTCGTGGAGTGAATCGAAGAGCCTCTGGTTTACGCTTTCGGTGTTGCGAAGCGCAGCCATGTGCTCATCCATCTTTCGCAATTCCTCCGCGAGGCCGGCTTGTTTCGCTTCCTCGGCCTTGGCCAGGCGGTTTGTCACGGTCTCCTCCAAGCGCTCCAAACGTCCATTCAGGGAGCTGAATTCCTGCAAAATCTGCGCGAATTGTTCGCTCTGATTGCCCTCTTCCCAAGGGTCGTCCGGAAGCGACTTCTCAGCTTCGGCGCTCAGTTGCTGCATGGTGGAGGCAAATTCGTCGTCCATTTCCATTATCGACTCCTGTCTTCGACCGGGCCGAGAAAAAATTTGCGGAGGGCGGCGACCAGTCCCGGAATATCATGCCGGCGCGCTTCGACGGCGACGGTCAGCCCGTGTTCACGGGCCGTGTTGGAGGTGACCGGCCCGATGCTGGCGACCTGCATTTTCTCCGGCCACGGCAGCTTAAGCGCCATGAAATTCTCGACCGTTGATGAACTGGTAAAAGTGATCAAATCCGCTCCCTCCTCCAACAACCGTCGGCGTGCGCCGCTGTCGTCACGCGTTTCGGGGACCGTGCGGTAGGCAAATCCTTCGTCCACAATAGCCCCCAAAGCCGAGAGCTCCCTCGGTAGCAAATCCCGCGCCTTTTCCGCTCGCGCGAGAAGAATGCGCAGATTTTCGACTCCCCCCTGCTTGTTGAACTCACGCAGCACCGATTCCGCCACGAATTCCTCCGGTTGCAGATCAACCTTCAGGTGAAAATCCTTGATCCGCTGCGCCGTGGCCGGACCAATGGCGGCAATGCGCGCAGGGCCGATCTCACGTGCGTCGTCGTAGAGCTTGTAGAACATCTCGAAAAACGCGGTCACCCCGTTCGGGCTCGTAAAGACGATCCAATCGTAAGAGTGCGCGTCCTGGACCAGCTCTGCGAACGTCCGCAAGTCGCTAGGCGGCTCGATCCGGATGGTCGGCAGCTCAATGATATCAGCACCCAGGGCGCGTAGTTGTTCGCTCAACGCGCTCGCCTGCGTTCGCGCCCGGGTGACCACAATTCGTTTCCCGAAAAGCGGCCGATTCTCGAACCAATTCAACTCGTCCCGCAAGGTAACGACGTCACCGAAGACAGCCACCGCCGGGGCCCCAAAGTTACTTGTCGCGACGCGCTCCGCGATGTTTCCCACGTTCCCCACCAGCGTTTCCTGCCGTCCCGTCGTAGCCCATCGGATCAGAGCCACCGGCAGGTCGGCGCGGACGCCGTGGGCCAGCATTTCGCGCGTGATCGCTTCGATGCGCTCGACCCCCATCAACATCACCTGGGTGCCGCCGAGTTTGGCAAGCGCTGCGAAGTCGATCGCGGTCCCGGATTTTTCCGGCTCTTCGTGGCCGGTGAAGAAGGTGACGTGCGAATTCTTCCCGCGATGTGTCACCGGAATTCCGGCATAGGCGGGCCCGGCAATAGCCGAGGTGATTCCCGGAACCACTTCGAACCGGAGGCGGGCGGCTGCGAGCGCCTGGGCTTCCTCCCCGCCGCGCCCGAACACAAATGGATCGCCGCCTTTTAGCCGGACGACTTGTTTCCCCGCTTCCGTCTTTTCCACCAGCAGCCGGTTGATTTCTTCCTGGGTCAAAGTGTGCGCACCGGCCGTCTTCCCGGCGTAGATCAGTTCGGCCCCCTCCTGCGCCCATTTCAACATCTCGGCATTGGAGAGATAATCGTAAACAATCACCTCAGCCTGCTCGATGCATTCCCGGGCCCGCAAAGTGACGAGTCCGAGATCCCCCGGCCCCGCGCCGACCAGAAAACATTTTCCGCCTGATTTTTTATCCGCCATTGATTTGTTCCAGTAACTCCGCCGCCAGCGCTTCCACACCGTGGGCAAACGAGCCCGCCACTTCTCCCACACGCGGGTCTGAATTTCCCGCCTCGAACACCTGGGCGCGCAGCTTCATGGTTTGCCCTGTGATTGTCGCTCGCACTCCCACCGGTGAATCGCAATCGCCTTGTAAAAGCCGCAAGAATTCACGCTCAGCCCGCAGGCAATGAAAAGTCTCCTCGTGATTGATCCGATCCACGAGCGCTTTGATTTTTTCGTCGTCCCTTCTCAATTGCAGCGCGATCACGCCCTGCCCTCCCGCCGGAAGGAATTCATCCTGTGGCAGAACCTCGGCAAACAAGGGCAGGCCTTCAAAGGAGAAAGAGCCTGCTGACAGGTCATAGCCCAACCGTTCGACGCCGGCTCGCGCCAGGACGATCGCATCCCATTCGTTCGTCGTCAGCTTGCGCAAGCGCGTCGGGACGTTTCCGCGCAAGTTGACCAACTGGATCGCAGGCCGTTTCCAGCGGAGCTGGTGTTGGCGCCGGACGCTGCCAGTCGCCACTACCGCAGTCGGCCGCAGGACAGCCAGGCCTCCAGGAACCCTGGCAATCAAGAGGTCGTCCGCCAGTGCGCGAGGCAAAACGCTCCGCAGTTCGAGCCCGGGAGCGGTGTCGCTCGGCAAGTCTTTCGCACTGTGGACGGCGACGTCTATCCCACCCGCGGCCAGAACGCGCTCGATTTCACCGGTGAAAAGCCCTTTGCGACCCGCGCGCGGATCGAGCGGCTCGCCGCCGTTGGTCGACCGTTCATCTCCCAGGGTCTGGAGGATCTCGAGTTTGATTTCGAGTTCGGGCCACGCCTGCTGCAACGCTTTCGCTACCATCGCAGTTTGGGCCCGCGCCAGATCGCTGCCGCGCGAACCCAGGATAATTGTCTGCGAAACGTTGGCGCTCACTTCAAATATTCAGTGCAGCTCCGAGCGCCGCTAAAGTTGAGAAGCGCGCAGGGTCGCTTCATCCAATGATTGGGCTACGATCGGATTTGCCGAAGCCGGGACATCGCGGCCACGTCGAAGCCAGGCGCAAAAATCCGCAACATGCTCGGCGATTATCTGCTCACCCGCCGTCATCTGCTGGCGCCGGAGGGCGAGAGATTGCTCGGCGATCGACTGCAGCGAATCGATATCGTAAAGAAACACGCCATCCATCTCATTCACCTCGGGCGCGACATCGCGCGGCACGGCGATATCGATGATGAAAAGCGGCCGGTCCGAACGCTCTCGAACGAGCGGCGACAGGAGTTCCCGCGTTAAGAGTGGCTGATCGGACGACGTCGAGGCGATCAGGATATCGATCTCGCGGCATTGCAGGGGCCAGTCCTGAAAGGAAACGGCCCTGCCGCGCACGAGGCCGGCCAGAGTTTCTGCGCGCTCGAACGAGCGGTTGCTCACCCGAATGTCGGCCACGCCGCGCGAACTCAGGGCTCGCGCCGTGCGCTCGCTGGTTTCGCCCGCGCCAAGGATGAGAACTTTGCGCTCCCGCAGGTCGCCGAAGATTTTTACCGCCAGATCTACCGCGACAGACCCGACCGACACTGCTCCCCGCGTAATGTCGGTTCGGCTTCGGACTTGTTTTGCCACCCGAAACGCCCGCTGAAAAAGGCGATGGAGCAACGGCCCTGCGCTCCCCGATTCCCGGGCTTGCGCGTAAGCCTTTTTCACCTGCCCGAGGATTTCGGTTTCCCCTATAACCATTGAATCGAGTCCGGCCGCGACGCGAAAAAGGTGCCGGACACAATCTTCTCCTTCATGGCGATACAACGCGCTCCCTTGGTCGGCCGGGTCCGTCGCCGGGCCGCCCGTCAGGCATCGCGCGATCTGCTCGGTCGTAACCGGCGACGTATCGGAGACGTATACTTCCACGCGGTTGCAAGTCGCCAGGATGAGCGCTTCCGCGCAGCCGCTTTCGGCTCGCAACGCTTCCTCCGAACGTTGCAGGGCGTAGCGCTCGCGGGTTTCGACGCTGGCGGTGTGATGGCTGAGGCCGACGCAAAAAAGGCTCATTACATCGGGCGGCTCTGGGAAACGAAGTTGATGGCCCACAGGACCGAGACGGCGGCGCTAAACGCCAGCACGCACAGGGCCGCAATCCGTTTCGGCGCGAGCCGGTGCAAATGTCTCCCCTGCAGGATTGCGCCGTAAAAAATCCAAACGGCAAACGCGCAAATCATTTTCACCCGCGGCAACGGCCCCCCGGTGAAGAACCCGCTCACCAGGCCGGCGGTATAGAGCGCAAAGCCGAGCCAGAGCAGTCGGGTGATCGCCGCGAAGAGGTTCGTCAGCGGCGGCAGATGATAGAAAATCGAATGAAGCTGATGGGTCTTCAGTTGCCGTTCCTGCACCAGGTACATGACGCCCGCCACACAGGCGAGCGCGAAGGCGCCGTAGGCAATCATCGACATCGAGGCGTGGAATTCGAGCCACGGATTGGCGGCGACGCGAACCTGATGCGGCACATCGATCGGGGCCAGGAGCGCAAGCGCTTGAATCAAAAAAACCAGCGGAGCCGTGAAAGCTCCCATGAGCGACAACCGGTAGGTGGGACCGATCACCAGATAAATCAGGGCCACCGACCAGGCCAGGAAGATAAAAACCTCGAACAGATTTGTAAGGGGGCAGCGGCCGAGGGCGTGGCCGCGAATCGACAGAAACGCGCTTTGCAGCACAAACCCGGTCGCGATCGCCAAAAAATTGAACCGGACCGGATGAAACACCCCATTCCGAAGGGCGAGCAGCGTGTGCACGACCGCCACCAGGAAACAGAGAGTTGAAACAAGGAGAAGCTGCCGGTCCATCGGACTCCAATTGTAGAGCGCCTTCCCCCCGCGGCAAAGCAGCTTCTAATCGGCGAGGCCCACCGGCGTCTGACGAAAAGGCTCACCTCTGCGTCCAATCTCCATCGGACGGCGCCGCGCGCCGTCCCTACCAGGACTCATTCGCGCCCTTTTACGGTATCGACTTTCCAAACGCCTCCTTCGTTGACCAAAAAAATCTTGAGCCGGCGACGCATATCTGGTTTTCCCGTGAGCAGCACCTCAGCCGTTCCCTTCGTTCCGCTTATTTTCACATCCGAGACCGAGATGTTCTTTGCCCAGAGATCGTCAAAATCCTGCGCGTCGACGAAATAGTCGCCATCAAGCCCGTTCGGGCCCTTCTTCATCCGGTCGATCTCTTTCAACAGCCGTTCCGTCGCAAACCGCTTCAATTCCCTGCGATTTTCCATCGGGTTGCGATTGGCGATCAGCTCGCCCACGTACCACCGGTAGAAATTACGGATAGCATCCGCAGGCTTGGCCGCAGACGGCTCAGTTGCCTGCGCGAGGGAAGAACACCCAAGCGCGAAAGCCAGGGTCAAGACCGAGACGAGAAGTTTCATGGCTCCGATCCTAACTTCACGTCCACCTGGCTCAAGACGGATATTTTCGAGGAGAATCTCCGTTGTCCGGCCAGCGTTGACCTTTCCGGGTGAGCCGTTAGCATCCCCGCCATGCTCGCCGATTCCATTGCTGAATTGCGCGCCGCGGTCCGCGACGTGCCGGATTTCCCGAAGGCGGGAATCGTTTTCAAGGACATCACACCCATCCTCAGTAATGGGAAACTTTTTCAGGCGTCCATCGACGTCTTTCTTGAGCAATGCCGCGGCAAAGAGATCGACAAGATCGTGGGAATCGATGCGCGCGGATTTCTTTTCGGCTCAGCCGTGGCCTACGAGTTAGGGGTGGGTTTCGTCCCTCTCCGCAAGAAAGGCCGGCTGCCCTACAAAACCGAAAGCGCCAAGTATTCGCTCGAGTACGGCGAGGCCGAGATGGAACTGCATATCGATGCCATTGAGGACGGGGAAAGAATTGTCCTCATCGACGATCTGCTCGCCACGGGCGGAACGTCCGCATCGGCCGCCACCCTGATCAAGAAAGTGGGCGGTGTTCTCGTTGAAGCGCAATTCCTGATCGAGCTGGAATTCCTGCACGGTCGCGAAAAGCTCGCAACGATCCCGGTCGTTTCGTTCCTGAAATATTGAGGCGCGGTTTATCGACTAGGCTGTCATCCCGAGCCGCGCAGACGGCGAGGGACCCCGCAGTTGGAATTTGCGCTACCGCGAGGCGTCGGGCGTCCGATAACGGAGACGCGGGACGTTTCGCGGAAGCGACTGAACGCCTGCGAGGTCCCTCGTCGTCTGCGCGGCTCGGGATGACAACACAGGCCGCGCGTCAACCCGCGTGGCAAGTGCAGGCATCGCCGCACCCTCGCTCGGCGACGATCACCTCCATCTTGATCTCCTGAAGCGCGATCTGGTCGTGAATCAGATTCAGCAAAGCCAGCGCGCGTTCGTCAGGCATGTAATCGCACCGAAGCTCGATCCGCGCGGATTTTACGGCCAGTTCTGGATGAGCGGCGATCATCTCGCCATCGAGCAGAAAAGAGACGTAAGCGTTGAATTTTTCCTGTAACTGATGGAGCCGTTCATCGGAGTCGTCCCACGGCCGAGGCTCGTGCATCGCGAGAACGACCTCGTCGGTCTTTGAGTCGAGCGCGAATAAGTCGATCACCGCCGGATTGGCAACGCCGACCGCAGAAGTCTCCTGCTCTTGATCGTGATCGTGCCCCTGATCCTTTGCCATCGGGGCGGAACGTCCAACGTCCAGGCTCTCACGTCCAATGCCCAATTGCAGAACCTCGACACTCCCCCGGAATGCCATACTTTCGGAGCATGTTCCGACCGCTGCTGCTACTTGCTGGATTGTTCGCGGCCGTCAACGCTTCCGCCCAGTTCACTCCCGGCCTGCTCCAGAACAACAGCTATTGGGGTGACGGCAAAGCCGAGTTCAGCATCTATGACGCGCAGATCGCCCGGGACGGCATTCCCCGGCAGTGCGAGGTCCTGCACATTCTCGTGCGCGAGCCGTTCGATCCGAAACAACTCGTGAAACCCGAAGGTTCTCCCCGGCCCGACACGATCGCTGTCCTGAAGCTGAATCAGATCCTTCACATCCCCACCGGCCTCTCCGTCTCCCAGCAAATGCACTCAAATTTCTGGCGGGTCGACAACGCACGGCTCCTGAAATTTTCGCTGACCAGCAATGACAGTTACGGCAACACCTACAAGGAAGCGCGCCGCCTCGAGGACCAGTTCAGTTACGAATATCGCACCTATTGGGATGGAATGGCGGAAGGCAAGGAGAGCATCGCTCCGCCGGCCAACGGCTACTTCTACGACGAACTGCCCTGGCTGGTGCGAACGATCGATTTCTCCAAGGCCAGCGGCGAATTCGAGGTGCAATTGGCTGGGTCGACGATCAATTCCAAGAAGGACGCTTTCGTTTTCAAGCCGGCGAAAATTTCATACAAATCCACTGAACGGACCATCGACATCGCGGTGCAGCACAGCGCGGGCGCCGACAAGTTCGTGCTCGATCGCGACGGCCCTCATCTCCTCCGCGAATGGACCGCAGCCGACGGCAGCCATTTGAAAATGAAGCGCAATCTCAAGGTCGATTACTGGAACTACAGCAAACCGGGTGATCGCGAACGGGCCCTCAACAATCCAATGTTGCGCCAGCCGGATTGAACCAAGCCAATGTGGGAGGGGCCTCTGTGCCCCCGACTTCTGGCCTTCACCAGCCCCGTCGCGACGCAAAGGTCGCTCCCACATTTAAGACAATTGAAACCCCGCCTTGGGCGAAGTAACTAACAGCGTGGCCAAACCCAAAAAACCCGCGGGACTCACCCTGCTCGGCAAGAGCGAAGCGGGATTGCCCGCGTCTCCGGCCGAAGCGCGCCTCGAGACATTCCCCAATCCAACCCGACGCCGATACCGCATTCGATTCGAGACGGCGGATTTCACTTCGCTCTGCCCCGTCACCGGGCAGGTGGATTTCGCCCAAATCACGATCGAATACGTGCCCGCCAAACTTTGCATCGAAAGCAAATCACTGAAGTTTTACCTCGCGTCCTATCGCAACGAGCGCGCCTTCAACGAAGCGGTCACGAATCGGATCCTCGACGATTTTGTTCGCGCCTGCTCGCCACGCGAAGCCATCGTAACCGCCGAATTCTCCGCGCGCGGCGGGATCGCCCTCACCGTCCGCGCCGAATTTCCCGATGCAAGGTAGGGACGCCGCGCTGCGGCGTCCGCGCGGCGCGGCCAGAGAACCACGGGAAGAATCGTGCGGTTATTTCGGCCCAACCGCGAAGCAAGCATCAAGGAGAGGCAGTTTACAAACTGCCTTCCCTTCCGGACCGGCGGACTGGCGACCGCCGCTCCTTGGGGGCGGACACTCCAGCGAGCCGTCTCCACCTGACCAATGAAGCGCGCGGTCGTGCTTCTCAGCGGCGGGCTCGATTCGGCCACGACGCTCGCCCTTTCGAACCAGGGCGGCTTCGAAGCCTACGCTCTGTCGTTCGATTATGGTCAACGACACCACCTCGAGATAGCGGCGGCCCGGCGCGTGGCGGCGTTCCTCGGCGTACGCGAACACCGCGTGGCTCAGATCGACCTGCGCGTTTTCGGCGGGTCGGCCCTGACGGCTGAAATCCCGGTCCCAAAAAATTCCGGCGGCGCGACGGGCATCCCAATCACCTACGTCCCCGCCCGAAACACCATTTTCCTCTCCTACGCCCTGGCCTGGTGCGAAGTGCTCGAGGCCGCAGATATTTTCATCGGCGCGAATGCGGTCGACTACAGCGGGTACCCGGATTGCCGGCCCGAATTCATCTCGGCGTTTGAAGCCTTGGCGAACGTGGCCACGAAAGCTGGCGTGGAAGGGGCGGGTTTCCACATTCACGCGCCGCTCCTCGAAATGTCGAAGGCGCAAATCATCCAAAAAGGCATGGAGCTCGGCGTCGATTTTTCGCTGACGAGAAGTTGTTACGATCCGACCTCCGACTCACTCGCGTGCGGCCAGTGCGATTCATGCCGGATCCGATTGGAGGGCTTCCGCCAGGCTGGAATAAAGGACCCGATACCCTACGCGACGTGAAGCGCTTCTTTGGGATATTTGTTCTCACCCCGGCCGAGCAGCGGTTGGTGATCTTCGTTGTGGTTGCGCTTGTGGCTGGAGCCTGGATCGGGCATCACCGAGAAATGCGGCTCAATGAGGCGCCGCGCTCGGCTCCAGAACTATCTCCGCTCGTGTCGCCCACGCCCATGGAGCGGTAACGCCGCAAACCAAGGAGGGGCGGTTTACAAACCGCCCGCAGACGGCGGACTGGAGACCGCCGCTCCTTGTTTAGGAACACTTACAGCCCCGGGATATGGCCGTAGCCAATAAAGCTGGGGCTGGTCCTGCCCTCCTCCGTCTTGGCGGGACGCGGAATCTTGAAATCGAACACGCTGACGCCGTAACGCGACTCGCCCTTGTAGGTCCGGCCGTCGCTGGCGCCCACCATGATGCGGTGGTTCGTCCCTTTCTCCCGGCCGAGATAAATCATCGCATGCGTAATTGGAGGGTCGCGCTCGATACTGTAGGTGCCGGTCCAGAAAAGAAGATCGCCGGGAACAAGCTCATCGAGCTCGAATGTGTCCTCCTGCCGGCTGTTCACCGCCTTGAAATTTCCCGCCTTGCGCAACCAGACATATTGCTGGCTCGAATCGCGCGGCACATCGGGAATGCCATTCTGCGTCAGCACGTAAACCACGAAACCGGAACAATCCATCCCCCCGCTCGCGGGATCGGCTGAACCGTACTTGTAATCAAGGTTCCGCTTCGTGAGTTCGAGCGCCGTGTCGATAATCTGCCGCACCTTTTCCGGATACTTGTCATAACCCGAAATTTCGCTGGCCGGGATAGTGGCGGGCGCTCCTTTCTTCTTGGGCGCAGGGGACGGTGTGACGCTCGGCGTTTCATCCGGCCCGGGCGTCTCAGTCGAGCCCGGCGAAGGTTCTGGCGATTCCTCGGGTTCAGGCGTTGGCGACTTGGAAGACTTGCGTTTTTTCTTCGGAGAAGCGCTTGGGGATGAATCTGGCGTCGGCGAAGATTTTTTCTTTTTCTTGGAAGAAGCGCTGGATGAAGAGTCGGGCTCCGGCATTGGGGAAGATTTTTTCTTCTTCGAGGAAGCGGAGGCGCTTGGCTCGGGCTCATCAGTCGGGGTGGGACTCGCGGTCGATTTCGTTTTCTTCGACGAAGAAGGTGACGGGGATTTTTCCGGCGTGGGCGAGGGTTTGGGGGTCGGCGATTTTTCCGCTTCCTCTTTTTTCTTAGTCGAGCTCTTGTGATGCTTCCGCGGCGCCGGGGTCGGCGTCGGAGCGAAGATTTTCTTAACCTTGCTGCCCAACGACTCCTCGGCGGGCGCGGGAGCGGCGAAGTTTGTCAGGATGGCTAGACCGGCGAGGGCCGCGAATCCAAGGGCGACTGTGCGCCATCTCATTGTCATTCCGAGCGAAGTCGAGGAAGCCCGCGGAGGGTCGATCGACTTTCCACGGGGTCCCTCGACTTTGCTTCGCTCCGCTCGGGATGACACGATTGAGACCGCTTACCCCTTCGCCAGCTCGGCCAGGACCGCCTTGTTCAGCCGAATGCCGGCGTCCATGTTTTCGAGCGGGAAGTTCTCGTTCGGCGAGTGCGCGCGACAATCCGGCAGAGCCAGACCGAGAAGGAGCGTCTCGACTCCAAGAATTGAGCGAAATTGCGAGACGATCGGAATGCTCCCGCCCTCGCGAATGAGCGCCGGTTCCTTGCCGAACGCTTCACGCAACGCGCGCTGCGCCGCCTTCCCCACCGCGGAATGAGGGTCGGTCAGATACCACGGTCCGCTGTGACCGCGCGTAATTTCCATCGTCACCCCCGGCGGCAAATGCTTTTCCAAATGTGCGACCGCAAGGTTCAGGATCTCGTCGCCGTCCTGGTTCGGCACGAGACGAAATGTCAGCTTGGCCATCGCATGACTCCCGATAACAGTCTTGGTTCCGACCCCCTGATAACCGCCGCCGATGCCGTTGATCTCGGCCGTCGGTCGCCCCCAGATTCGCTCGAGGGTGCTGTAACCCTCTTCGCCAAACAGAGCCGGCGAGCCGGTTTCCTTGAGGATTTCCTCATCGCCGTCAATCGGCAATTCGCGCCAGGCTTTGCGCTCCCAATCTTCCAACGGCTTCACCTTGTCGTAGAACCCTTTGATCGCGACGTGACCTTTGTCGTCGTGCAGCGTCGCGAGCAAGCGCGCCAGCGCGGTAATCGGATTCGCGACTGAGCCGCCGAATACTCCCGAGTGCAGGTCCATCTTCGCGCCGGTTACCTTGATCTCCAGCGCAGTCACCCCGCGCAAACCGTAGCTCAACGTCGGCATTCCCTTTGCCACCATTCCGGTATCGGAAACCACCACGACATCGCACTTCAGCGCTTCCTTGTTCTCCGAAAGAAAATTTCCCAGGTTGCCGCTGCCGATTTCTTCCTCGCCCTCGATAACGAAATGGAGGTTAACCGGGAGATCACCGTGTTGCTCGAGCGCCTCCTGCACGCCGAAAATGTGCGAGAGAATCTGCCCCTTGTTGTCAGTGGCGCCCCGCGCGAAAACGTAGCCGTTTTTTAAGACTGGATCGAACGGCGGCGAATCCCAGAGATCGAGCGGATCAGGCGGCTGCACATCGTAGTGGCCGTAAATCATGACGGTGCGTCGCCCCGGCTGATGCTTGTTTTTCGCCCAGACCACCGGATGGCCCGGGGTCGGACAAAGCGTGGTCTCCAGCCCGATTCCTTCCAGTTTCTCCACGAGCCAATGGGCGCATTCCGTCACCTTGTCCGCATAGTCGGCATCGGTGGAAACGCTGGGGAATTTGAGGAAAGCATAATACTCTTCAAGATGATTGGCGCGCATGGTCGAAAAGGTTAAACCAACTTTTCTGGTTCCGCCTGCGATTTGCGCGTTGCGCCGCACGTCACGGTGACAGAGCCTCCGGGCATGGCCGCGAAAGAGCACGACGAGAAATTAATTCGCGCGCTCGGGGTCCCGACGCTCACCGCGAGCATCGTTAACGCAACGATTGGCGCGGGGATTTTCGTGTTGCCCGCGGTGGTCGCCGCCGGTTTAGGCGCCGCCGCTCCGATCGCCTATGTCATCTGCGCCGTGGTGATGGTGTTGGTTGTCACGTCGTTCGCCATCGCTGGAAGCCGCGTCTCCCTCACCGGCGGCCTCTATGCCTATGTGGAAGTCGCTTTCGGCTCCTACATCGGCTTTCTCGCCGGCGTCTTGCTGTGGCTGACCAACGTTCTCGCCGTCGCGGGGGTGGCGAGCGCCATCGTCGCTTCGGTCGCCGTGATTTTCCCAGTCGTGCAGGGAGGCATCGGGCGCTTCCTGGTTCTCGTCCTGATTTTCGCCGGGCTCGCCCTCATCAACATTCGCGGGGTGCGCGCCGGCGCCGGCACCGTCGCCACGATGACCATCGCGAAACTCCTGCCGATACTTCTCTTCATTGCCGTGGGAATTTTCTTCATCCACCCGGCGGCATTGGGATGGTCGGTCTGGCCGGGAGGCGATGCCATAGGCAAAACCGTTTTGCTGCTCATCTTCGCCTTCATGGGAATCGAACTCGCGCTCGTCCCAAGCGGTGAAGTGAAAAATCCGTCACGCACGGTGCCGCGATCGATTTTTCTCGCGCTCGCGATCACGACCGCGCTTTACATCGCGATTCAACTGGTGGCCCAGGGCGTTCTGGGAACCGAGCTCTCGAAGTTTGTCGACGCGCCTCTGGCTGAGGCGGCGTCGCGTTTTCTTGGCAACGCGGGACGAACGATCATTTTGGTGGGCACGGTTATCTCCGCTTTCGGCTACGTCAGCGGCGACATCCTCGGCTCGCCCCGGACCCTTTACGCTTTCGGGCGAAATGGAATTCTTCCCGCGAAAATGGCGGCGGTCCATCCGCGTTTCCGGACTCCGCACATTGCGATCATCGTGCATGCGATCATCGCCTGCGCGATATCCGTCAGCAGCACCTTCCAATATCTCGCGGTCCTCTCAAACATTGCGGCGTTGCTCCTTTATCTTTTTTGCTGCTCGGCGGCGTTTGAGCTGGTCCGCCGAAACGTGGTTTCGGATGGGAAACCCTTCTCCATCCCCGGCGACAAAGTCATACCGTTCCTCGCCGTCGCGATCGTGCTTTGGATCTTGTGGCACGCGACCCTCCCCGAATTTGGGGTGGCAGCGCTCGTCCTGGTGGTCGCTTCGGCGTGGTATGGGATACGCATGCTAACCAGCGAGGGCGACCTGGGCTAGCCGGCTGCAACAGGCTCCGGCACTATATGTTGTGCCTCCGGGGGGCCTCCCCGCTGCAAATGGTATTATTTTCCTTGTCACTGGGCGAGGATTGGCGGTTAATGGGACATAACGGCCACCGGCCGATCCCATGCATCTTCAATCGCTCGAACTCGTCGGCTTCAAGTCATTCGCGGATAAAACCCTCTTTGAGTTCCACGAAGGCGTGACCGCCATCGTCGGGCCGAACGGTTGCGGCAAATCGAACGTGCTCGATGCCGTTCGCTGGGTTCTCGGCGAACAATCGGCCAAGGCACTCCGCGGTGGCGAAATGGCGGACGTTATTTTCAACGGAACCGAGACGCGCAAGGCCGTCGGATTCGGCGAGGTTTCATTGACCTTCACCAACTGCGAAAGCGAACTCGGCGTGGACTGGCACGACGTTCGCGTAACTCGGCGCGTTTATCGCGACGGGAATTCCGAATACCTGCTAAACAAAACCGTCTGCCGGCTGCGCGACATTCAAAGTTTGTTCGCTGACACCGGCGTGGGCCGGACCGCCTACTCCATCATGGAGCAGGGCAAGATCGATCTGATTCTCAGCTCGCGGCCGGAAGATCGGCGCGCGGTCTTTGAAGAAGCCGCCGGCATCACCAAATACAAAACGCAAAAACGCGAGGCGCTCCGCAAATTGGAGGCGACCGAGGCGAATCTTCTGCGCATTGGCGACATCATTAAGGAAGTCAAACGCCAGATCGGTTCGCTCCAGCGGCAGGCGGGAAAGGCACGCCGCTACCAGACTTTGCTGGCAGACCTCCAAGTGCTCGACACGCATCATTCGCATCAACAGCTGAATGCGCTCGAAGCCGAAGCGGAACAGGGTCGCGCGGAGGTATCGCGTCTTGAAAAAGCGGCGGCGCAGGCTCACGCCAAAATCGAGGAGAGCGAAAACGAACTCTCCGCCAAGCGCGGAGACCTGGGGGAACTCGACGGTCGCATCGGCGACGCCCGGGCGGAGGTGCAGCGGCTCCAAAGCGAAACAGCAGCCCTGCGCAACCGGATCGATTTCAACCGGCAGAGAGCGCAGGAGCTCGGCGAATTGATCGAACGCTATGAAAGCGACATCGCCGCCGCCGAGGCTAAACGGACCGAGCAGGCGTCGCAATTACAGGAAGCCGATGCGCTCATTGCCAGGACCAATCAGCTTCTCAAGACGAAGGAAAACGAAGTCGAACAGCTCACCGAGACCTTGCGGGCGGGACGGACCGAGCGGGCGCACCGCGAAGAGGAATTGCAGGCGCTCCATCTCTCGCTTTCAAAATTTGAAGCCAAAATCACCGCCTTTCAGAATGATTTGAGCGGCGTAACCGCGCGACGCGACGCCACGGCGGCGCGAATCTCCGAGCTGAGCCGCGTGATTGACGAAGAGAAAGGCCGCGTAGAGGAAGTCCGCGCCGAGTTCGCCCGCACCCGGGCGGCGATGGAAAACGACCGTCAGACGGCGGAAAAGCTGCGACAGACCTTGCAGGAGTCGGAAGAACAGCAGCGGCAGCACCAGTCGGACCTCGCCCAGGCGGAAAAAGAGATTGCAGGAGTCGATCGGGTGATCGCGGAGAAACAGGCGCGCCTGGAAGTCCTGCGCCAGATGACCGAAGAAGGCGAAGGACTGGAGACAGGCTCGCAAGCGGTCTTGAAGGGATTGAACGATCCCGACCGGATCCGGCCAGCGCTGGGCGGCGCTCTCGTGGCGAACTTGAATGTCGATCGCGAGTTTGTTCCCGCGCTCGAGGCGGCCTTCGGACGCGCCATGCACGCGGTAGTGTTGAATAAGGCCGAGATGGCCGCAGAAATTTTCCAGACGCTCCAGCAGGACAAGGCGGGGCAGGCTGCCCTCGCGATTTCTGAGTGGTCACCAGACCTTCCCGATCACAAGCCCTCAAAACTGCCGAAGGGCGCGCTGAGTTGGGCGATCGAAAAAGTCGACGCCCCCGAGGCGTTGCAGCCAATTGTTCGGAACGTTTTGCGCGACGTGGCGATTGTCGCCGATCTCGCCACGGCCCTCGAGTTAAAGAAACAGGGCGGTCATTTTCAATATGCCACGCTTGGCGGCGAGTTTGTTTCCGCGGAGGGAATCATTTTCGGTGGCAGCACCAGCACCGCGAGCGATTCGCTTCTCGGGCGCAAGGCCATTTTGACCGATCTGTCGCGGGAGCGCGAGACGCTCGACATGGAACGGCAGACCCTGATCGACCAGCGCGACAGTATTCAAAAGCGCCTCGACGCCGGAATGGAGGCAGTGGAAGAGGCCCGGCTGAGCCACGAGGCGGCTCAACAAAATCATTCCCAGGCCAGTGTTCAGGTTCTCTCCTCGGAACGGGCAGTCCAAGACGCGGAGCAGAAGCTGGCGAGCCTTGAGGCTGAAAAAGGCACGCTCGAACAGCAGGTTCGAAGCGCTGACGAAGGGATCGCCCAACTGGAAGCGGAGCTGCGGTCGCAACGGACGACCTTCGAAAAGGAATTGGAGCGAAAGAGTCTCGCCGAACAAGCGCGGGAAAATGCGAGGGCGCAGGAAGAAGACGCGGCGGAGAAATTGAATGAGTTGCGGCTCGCAGTGGCAACGGAGCGGCAACGGCACGAGAGCCTGGTGAATCATCGCCAGCCGATGGCCGCCCGCGAAACGGAGCTCGCCGATCTTGTGGCAGCGCGCCGCGGAGACATCGCGACCTACCAGAATCGGCTGGCCGCGCAGGCGAAAGAATCCGAGGAAGCCGAAGCGAAGATTTTGCGCCAGACCGCCGAGATGGAAGCGGCGGGCGAGACCGTTTCCGCGCTGGCGGAAGAACGAAGCACCAGGCTGGCAACGGTCACTGACCGGGAAACTCAAGTGCGCGCGCTGCGCGATTCGTTGAACGATTTACGGGATCTCCGCGGCAAACAGGAGGTTCGCCAAACACAGCTCCAATTGCGGATCGAGAATCTGGCGGAGCATGTGATGCGCCGTTACCAGGTCGACCTGCGCAGCTTCACCACAGACGCTTTCGCCTTTCAAAAAACGCTGAGCGTCCTCACGAAACGACGCGGCAGCGCGGAGAACGGAGCTCCCGCGGCGCCAACTGGGTCGGAAGAATCGCTTCCCGCCGAGGGCTCGCGGGAGCTCGCCCCTCCCTCGCCCGAGGGAGACACCAGGAATCTGGAGCAAATCATCGCGGACCTCACCCGCCAGCTCGACAATATGGGCCCGGTTAACCTCGAGGCAGTTAGCGAATACGATGAACTCGAAGAGCGTTACGGTTTCCTGGAAACGCAAAACAACGATTTGATCGCGGCGCGCCGCGAGGTACTCGACGTCATCACCCGGATCAACAGCACCACCCAAAAATTGTTCGCCGAGACTTTTGCGCAGGTGCAAATCAATTTCCGCGAGATGTTCCGCGAACTGTTCGACGGAGGACGGGCCGATCTAACGCTTCAGGATGAAAACGATCCGCTCAACTGTGGGATCGAAATCAGCGCGAGGCCGCCCGGAAAACAATTGCAGACCGTGTCCCTGCTTTCCGGCGGCGAGCGGACCATGACCGCAGTCGCGCTGCTCTTCGCGATCTACATGGTGCGACCGAGCCCGTTCTGCATCCTCGACGAAATGGACGCGCCGCTGGACGAGAGCAACATCAACCGGTTCATCCGCGTCCTGGACCGCTTCGTTACGCAAAGCCAGTTCATCATCATCACCCACAACAAGCGCACCATCGCGAAGGCCGACATCCTCTACGGCGTCACCATGGAAGAACGCGGCGTGAGCAAACTGGTCGGGATGAAGCTTTCCGCGGACCGCGGTGCCGACGGGAAACTCATTCGCACTTCGTCGAACGGCAATGGCAACGGCTCGAAGGCGCGGGAACAAAAGCCGCGCCAGGCGGAGTTTGCGATTGCCGGCGAATCGGACGAGCCCCGTCGCGATGTCGTAGCGACCCGGTAGCGGAGCGCCGTCGCCCCTTGTAGTGGCGCTTCTGCGAAGCGCCGGCGTTGCACGACGACCACAGAAAGGCGCTTCACAGAAGCGCCACTACAATACGCCAGCTGCAAAAAACACTTTGCGCCGCTTTCGGCTCAATGGCTAAATCGTAGATGCTCCAAACCGCCGAACGCGGCGCTTCCACTTCGAAAAATGGGCCGCACGAGAAATACCTCGAGGCGTTCCGGATCATGCTCCAGACACGGATTTTCGAAGAGAAGCTCGCGAGTCTTTACCGGGGCGGCCTGATCACTGGCGGCGTTTACATCGGTCGAGGCCAGGAAGCGGTGAGCGTGGCCTGCGGCATTTTTTTGCAGGAAGGCGACGTCTTCGCTCCCCTCATCCGCGACCAGGCCGGACGGTCTGCCTTCGGCGAACCGCTGGTCGACGTGGCGCGCACCTATCTTGGTTCGCGCTCAGGTCCGATGCGCGGGCGCGATGGGAACATTCACCGCGGTTGCCCGAAAACGGGGCAGCTCGCCATGATCAGCCATCTCGGCGCGATGGTCTCGGTCGTTGTCGGCAAATTGCTCGCGAAACGGATGAAGGGCGAGAAAGGTTTCGTAGGGCTTACAACCATCGGTGAAGGCGGCATGCAGACGGGGGCCACCCACGAAGGGATGAACATCGCTGCGGTCGAGCGTGTGCCGCTGGTCATGGTCGCGACCAACAATCACTACGCCTATTCCACGCCGAACGACCGCCAGTTCGCCTGCGCGGACCTGGTCGATCGCGCGAAAGGCTACGGTTACGAAGGCAGCTCCGTCGACGGCACTGACCTGGCGCAGTGCCTCGAAGTCATCGGCGCCGCGGTCCAGCGGGCCCGGGCCGGTCGTCCGCCTCAGCTCGTTGTCGCCTCGACTTTGCGCCTGGCCGGTCACGGGGAGCACGACGACGCGAGCTACGTGAGCGACGACATCCGACGCGAGCCGTTCGCGCAGGATTCATTGCAACTCGCCGAACAATTGATTCTCGAACAGGAGCTCATGGATCGCGAAGCTTTGCAGCAAATGCGAGCCGAGCTCGCAGCCGAAGTGGATGAGGCCGTCGCGACCGCACAGCAGGAAGACACACCGGTCGGCAGCGAAGAAGATTGGTGCGCGGTGGCCACGCGCAGCCTCGTCGATCAGCCGGCGCTCGCGGAATGACGAAGCTCGAATGCCGAAGGCCGAAACAAATGACGAAACAGGAATGTCGGAATCAAAGCACGCAGCGTAGCTGGCCCTCGTTCGTCTTTCGTCATTCACCATTCGTCATTTTCTCCTCATTCGTCCTTTTCCGCCCATGAGCGTCACCTACCTCGAAGCAATTCGCGAAGCGCAGGCAAAACTCTTGCGCGAGGACGACCGCGTCTTCATTTACGGGCAGGATATTGCCGGGAAATTCGGCGGCGCGTTCAAAGCCACGAAAGGGCTGGCGGAGCAATTTCCGGGGCGCGTTCTGAACACGCCCATCAGCGAAGACGCCATGGTGGGCACGGCCATCGGAGCGGCCATGGAAGGAATGCGGCCGATCGTGGAAATGCAGTTCGCGGATTTCTCCAGCATTGCCCTCAACCAGATTCTCAACAACGCCGGCACCCAGTATTGGCGGACCCAAACCCCCTGCCCTATCACCGTGCGCCTGCCATCAGGCGGAACGAAAGGCAGCGGCCCGTTCCACAGCCAGAGCATGGAGGGCATTTACTCGCATTATCCCGGGCTGGTCGTCCTGACCCCTGCGACGGTCGAAGACGCCTACACGATGTTAATCGACGCAGTCGCAATCGATGACCCGGTCATCTACTGCGAACACAAATATCTCTATTACCATCTCAAGGCCGACGCGCTTCCGACGGAGAAATTACCGATCGGAAAGGCACGAATCGTCCGGCCGGGCCGCGATCTCAGCATCGTCACCAACAGCGCGATGGTCCATGAGGCGCTCGCCGTGGCGCAACAGTTCAGCGCCGACGGCGTCGAAATCGAAGTGGTCGATCTGCGCTCGGTCAAGCCGCTCGACACCGATACCGTGCTCGCTTCGGTCGCTCGCACGGGACGACTGCTTTGCGTCGGCGAAGCGTTTCCCTGGGGCGGCGTGACCGCGGAAGTGATCGCGCGCGTTGCGACGGAAGGATTCCATCTGCTCGACGCGGCGCCGGCCCGGATCAACGCCAAGGACACTCCGATCCCATATCACCCGAATCTTTGGAGCGAGCATCGGCCGAACGCGAAGACGATCGCGGCCAAGGTTCGCCAGGTTCTTAGCGAATGAACTACCGTCATCCCGAGCGCAGCGAAGCGAAGTCGAGGGACCCCGTCGTGTCACGAACGGCCCTGCAGTATTATCGATCGCCGCGCCACGGGTTCCTCGACTCCGCTTCGCTCTGCTCGGAATGACCTGCTGATTAATTTATGCCACAAGTTCCAATCACCATGCCGCAGCTCGGCGAATCGATGGCTGAAGCGACGATCGTCGCGATCAAGGTCCAGCCGGGCGACAAAGTTTCCGCCGATCAGGAGATCATCGAGGTCGAGACCGACAAGGCCGTCATGGGTGTGACGACCCCGTGCCCGGGTGAGATCGCGAAGATCGACGCGGAGGTGAAAGGGACTTACGCGGTCGGAGCCGTGCTCGGTTATATCGAGGCGAGCGAAGCCGATGCCGCGCGGTTCCAGAAGCGCGCGCCGCAGCCGCCGACCGGTGAGGTGGCGAAGGAAGTGCCCGGCCGCGAGGAGGAATCCGCGAAAGCGGTGAAGACCCAGGCCGGCAGTGGCTCGCATTTCCAAGTCGACGAGGCCGGCCTGCCGCCGGTGGCCGCCGGTTCGCATTTTCAGGTCGATCAGACGGGCGTGCTTCCCGTCCCCGCCGACACGAAGGGGGCGGGCTATCTTTCTCCGCGCGTTCGCGCGCGCATGGCCGATCTGCAATTAACCCAGGCCGATCTGGCGGGGGTCGCCGGCAGTGGTAACGCCGGCCGGGTCACGATCAAGGACCTCGAGAAATTTCTCGGCCAAATCGAAGGCCATTCGGCGGAAAAACCGAGCGCAATCCGGACTGGCGTGGCTGACGCCATGCGCCGGAGTTGGACGCGACCTCTCGCGACGGTTGGCCTTTCGGTTTGCCTCGATCCTGTTTTGCAGGACCGCGCGAAACGTGACCCCAAGCCGGGACCCGCGCTTTACGTCCTGCGCGCCCTCGCACTCGCCTTGGCGGAGCAACCAAACGCAGCCGCGCGCCTGATTGGGGGACGCGCGATTCGCTCCGAGGCGATCGACGTCGGGGTCGCGGTGGAAGCGCAGGACGGCATCATGGTTCCCGTAATTCGGAATGCAGATAAGACTTCGCTCGGCGACCTGACCAGCCGTTATGCGGAGCTGGTCGATCTCGCGCGGCGCCGCCGGCTCACCGGTGAAATGACTTCGGGCGGAATCGCCTCTGTTTCCAACTTCGGCAGCTTCGGACTGGATTGGGGCACGCCGATTCCCCTGCCTGATCAGACTCTGCTGCTCGGGCTCGGGGTTGGAAAGAAGGTGCCGTCGTGGGATGAGGGCAAAGGCGCGTTCGTGCCGAGAACCGAAGCCCAGATGACCTTGAGCTTCGATCATCGGAGCCTCGATGGCGGCGGTGCCGGCCGCTTGCTGAAGCGGATAGCCGAGTTGCTGGGCGATCCCGCGAAGCTTTAGAGGCTTCTTGTACTCGCTCGTAGTGGCGCTTCTCTGAAGCGCCGTTCGGCGGTCGTCGCGCAACCCAGGCGCTTCTTTGTAGTGGCGCTTCTGTGAAGCGCCGTTGGGCGGTCGTCGCGCAACCCAGGCGCTTCACAAAAGCGACCACTACATCGAAGCGCCATCGAGCGCTCCAGCTATTAGTCGCGGTAAATCTCTACGATCTCTCCTTGGAAGGGCCAATCCTCGGCCCGCTCAACCAATCCAGCTCGAACCGGATTTTGACGCACATACTCCCACTTCTGAGCGTAGCTCTCGGCATTCCGGATAACGTGATCAAAGAAACCACGCTCCCACATCTTTGATACAGCGGCTGCTCTGGGGGCCCTTGTAGGGGCGCTTCTGCGAAGCGCCCGGCCCATTCGCGTCGCTCTTCCCAAGACCAGCTTCAGCATTCGCTCCCACTGTTCCAGGCGAAACTCGTGCGGTCCCGATACGAACAGGTGCAGGTGGTCGGGCATGATCACGTAACGCCCTATAGCGATGTGCTTCTTCTCGAGCCCGCGGACTGCGAAATCCCGAAAGGCAGAATGAACCGCGTCTGTCGCCAAAACGCGAAGACGCCGCCTCACGCAGACCGTAACAAAATAGAGCGGCGGATCATAAAAAATGGTCGCGAGCCGGGGAGGTCGATGTCGGGGGGACATGCCGGCCGAATGATAACAAGGCGTTCAGACAACCGGGAAGACCATTCTCAGACTTTTCGATGTTGTGGCGCTTCTTTGTAGTGGCGCTTCTGTGAAGCGCCCCAGGGCAAGCGTGGCCCAACCCAGGCGCTTCACAGAAGCGCCACTACATTTGCGATCCAGAGGTCGCGCCTTAATGTGGTGCGTGACTCTTGCGCCATCAATCGACCCAAACATCACCATGCGGGACCTGCTCGTGCAGTTCCCTGGCGCCCAACGAGCGCTCTTCCGCAAATATCACATCGGCGGTTGCAGCAGCTGCGGGTTTGGGCAGGACGAGACCCTCGCGGGTGTTTGCGCTCGTAATGAGAACCTGAATGTGGACGAAGTAGTGGAACACATCATCACCAGCCACGAAGCGGACGTCGCGATGCAGATCGAGCCGCTCGAACTCTCAGATCGAATCGTTCGCGGCGAAAAAGTTTACCTTCTCGACGTGCGCACGCGGGAGGAATGGGAGGCGGTGAAGCTGCCCGGGTCGCATCTGTTCACGCAAGAATTGATGCAGGAGATCCTGGCCAGTGAATCCAAGACCGATCTTCTCGTTATTTACGACCACCAGGGCGCGCGCAGCATGGACGCCGCGGCCTATTTTCAAGGACACGGTTTCGAAAACGTGAAGAGTTTGAAGGGCGGGATCGATGCCTGGAGCGCAGAAGTCGACCCGAAACTGCCCCGATACCACCTCGAACAGCCGTGAACTCTGTTATTCTGAGCGAAGCGCAGCGGAGTCGAAGAACCCCGAGAAACGTCGCTCGACCCAACACGGGATCCCTCGACTTCGCTCGGGATGACCGCCTTATATGAGCGACGATCTTCAAAATCGAATCGAGGAAGCGGTAAAAAATCCTCGAAATCTCGGCGAAATGAAGGATGCCGACGCTGTCGGCACGGTCGGCAGCGCCGATTGCGGCGACATGCTGAGGATGTGGGTGAAGTTCAAGGAAGAAGGCGGCCGCAAAGTAATCGATCGCGCGACGTTCCAGACGTTTGGCTGCCAGACGGCGATCGCGGTGGCCAGCGTGGCGACGGAAATGCTCGCCGGGAAAACGATCGCGGAAGCGCAGGCCATGTCAGGCGAAGAGCTGGCTGCGCCGCTAGGCGCGTTGCCGCCAGTAAAGATTCATTGCGCGCAACTGGTTGAAGGCGCCCTGCGCTCGGCGTTATCTGGCGAAGGAGTTTCGAATGAACCCGAGCAGAAAGTCGAAAGCGCCCCCACCCTCTTGAGCCAACTCAACGCAGGCCAGGCATCCGAGCGGA
>QHMY01000273.1 GCA_003218305.1 Verrucomicrobiota bacterium | reverse complement strand
GCAGGAAAGAGTAATGCGGACTGTGTCAGCTCCGGAGACGGCCCCCGGCGCTGTCCCGGTCGCTCCGCCTGCGACCACTCTCGTTCGATCTACCGCGCCGCCGTCCCAAGTTCGGCCGGTCGCAGTTCTCTCGACGCCCAACCCTGTCCCCCTGCGCTCGACGGCTCCGACTCAATCCCGGGCGCCTGGGACCTACCCTTATCGTTCTCCTTCACCGGCCCCGGTTCGTTCTCCGGCGCCGAATCTCGTTCGTCCCACTACCGTACAATCTACGGTTACTACGACCAATCCCGTTCCGGTTCGGGCTCCCAATCCTATGGTTCGCGGGACGCCTCCTCCGGTTCACTCCAGCAGCGTTCGCTCCACCGCTCCAGCCCCGGCTCCCGTACCGGTTCGCTCGCCCGCTCCCACCCTTTCCCGGACGCCCGGCCCCGTTCGCTCACCCACTCCCGTGCCCAGTCTTCGCGCTCCTTCGCCCGCTCCCGTTCGTTCACCGGCGCCTGCATCCGTAAACGCCACGCCGCATCCCGTCCCTTCCAAGACGAAACATCGGGTTCAATCCAGCCACCACCGGCCGGCCCCATCTTCTACTCCCTCTCCTGCTCCGAGATAGCGGCGTTGAATCCAGGGATCGCCGATCCCGGCTGCAACTAGCCCGGCGGCCAGGCGAGCGCCCGCTTCCCGAGGACGTGCACGTGCAGATGCGGAACGCTTTCACCCGCGTCCGGGCCACTGTTAATCACCACGCGATACCCGGACTTCAGCAAATCCAGCTTCTCGGCCACCGTCCGCGAAGCCAGGAGGAGTTTTCCAAGCAACGCTTCATCGGCCGGAGTCGCATCAGCCAGTCTGGCGATCGCGCGCTTCGGCACGATCAGGACATGCACCGGGGCCTGCGGACTCACATCGCGAAAAGCCAGCACAGCGTCATCCTCCCACACGATGTCGGCCGGAATTTCGCGCCGGACGATTTTTTCGAAAATGGTCACGATCGTTTCCGGCCGGCCTCGATCCTCAGCGGATGAAGCAGCGCAGGTGTTCCAGTTCCGCGCTCGAAGCCAGCCTCTCGCGCACGAAACAGATGACTTCCTCGCGCAAGGTGTCGCAGGGCCGCGTCCAGGTCTTCGCCCCGCGGAGATGTTTGACGCAGGCCTGCAGGTCGCAGAGATGCAGGCTATCGGCCCGAGCCGTCACCAGCGCGCTGATTCGCTTCTCCAAGCCGTCGAAAAAGGCCAGCTCGTATCCCGCGCCCGCTTCCTGCGCGATCTGAAGAAGCGAGAACGAAACCGGCGGAGGCGCCGGCTCGAAATACGGGACGATCTCCTTGTAACCGATCACCTTCAGCACGTAGCGCACGGTCTGGGAAAGTTGATCGAACGGCACCACCGACTCGTCGTTTCGCAGCCGCAAATAAAACGCGATGCTTTCCGTGACGTGATCCGTCAGCCACCATTTCGGGTAGCCGGCATCGTTCGCCGCGCGGGTGATCGCCGCTCGCAGCCATGCCTGATCGAACTCGAAGAGCTGCCCCGAGTCACACCGCAGGTAAGGAAATTCTTCTTTAAACGCGACCATGAGTTTCGACTGCGGTCTCCGGCGCACCTGCGGCCGAGGGCAGTTTTCCAGCCGCCTCCGGCGCGAACAACTCCGGTTGGAGCGCGTTCGGCTTGACCCGCCGGCCGAGCGCCTGAATGGCGTCGACAAACTGACCCGCTTCCTCAAAGCGCCGATGAACCGACGCGTAGCGCAAATACGCCACCTCATCGATCACGCGTAATTTCTCCAGCACCTTCGCTCCGATCGCCGACGAAGCGACTTCCCGGCCACTTGTCTCCAGTTCATGCACGATTTCGTCCACGGCGGTCTCGAGCGTGACCAGGCTGATCGAGCGTTTCTCGCAGGCTTTGGCCAGGCTGTTCACGAGTTTGCGGCGATCGAACGGTTCATGGGTGCGATCGCGCTTGACGACGCGCAGGTCGGAGCGCTCGATTTGCTCGTAAGTCGTGAAGCGATAGGCGCACTGCAAACAGACGCGGCGGCGGCGGATGCTGGAACTATCACGAGATTGGCGGGAGTCGATGACTTTGTCGTCACGAAAGCCGCACTTAGGACAACGCATAGTGTCGGCGGAGTAAGTAACACACCATTAGTTGTGGCGTCAATGCTTTCTTCGCTCGCGCCAAACAAACCCATTGAACCGCGGATTGCGCGGCTCTCACGGATGCCAAGTCGATGTCCCTAACCCATCCGATACATCCGCGTAATCCGCGGTAACATCCTCTTCCTCGGATCAAGACAACAGGCGCTTGGCACAAGCGCCTCTACACCGGCGGGGTCGGCGCCCCCGCCCTACAGAATCAGCGGGGCGGGAATTCGAACTCGGCTTTGTCTTTCTTAGCGGAGAGGACGAGGTGGGCGGCAAAAGTGTTGCCGCGTTTGGAAACGAAATTCTCGATCAATGGCGAGCGACCTTCGGCGAGGAGCTCTTTGACTTCGTCCGGCGTGATCTCGTGTTCGCAGAGTTTCTTGGTGAGTTTGAAAACCTGGCGGTTGTCCTGGTCGGGCTTGCGGACGTAGTAGGCATCTTCCATCTCGACCAACTCGCCCCCTTTGTGCGCTTTGCTTTCTCCGAGCACCTCAGCTTTCGAGAGATCGACTTTTGCGCGCGCTTTGCGCTCCACGGGTTTGCCGTCCTTGTCTTTCTTCGGAGCGCGTGGGGGAAATTCCCAGCGGATGCGGGCGTCGTTCCGGACGAGGTAGGCGTCGAACGGCCGGCCCTTCTTGGAGGTGAACCCCTGGATCAAATCGGTCTTACCCTGTTCGATCAACCGCACAGCCTGTTCGCGGGTGACTTCCTTTTTGCACATCAGCCGCGGAACCCGGAAACTCTGTTTCCACTCACCGTTTTCCTTCTCGCGCAAAACGTAATTCGAACCGACCTCGCATAATTCGGCGCCCGTCGCAGGATCGGTCCAAAAAGATTCGACCGTGCCAAGATCGACGTCGTTGCCGAAATCGTATTCGGCCTTCCATTTCTGCGTCTTCTCGTCGCGCACGAGCTTGAGTTTGGCGGCGAAGTTCGCCCGCGTTTTCGCCGAGATAAATCCGTCGAGCGGCCCGAGCTCGCCTTTCTCGACCAGCTCGCGAATCTCCGACTCTTCCATGCGCCGGCCACCGATCACCTTGTAGAGCATGAACTCGCCGTCCTGCGATTTGTAACCGCGCAGAGTCTCGCGCAACGGCTTCTGATCCGTGGGCGAAATGATCTCCGTCACGCGCGCGATGGAATCATCTTCCTCGAAATTCTTCACCCGCTCGACGATGCCTTTCGTCTCCTCGACGATTCCGGCCATGAATTTCTCGCGCGAAAACTTCCCGCGAGTCATCTCGCGCAACTGATGTTCCCACTCCCCGGTCATGGCTGGACTCGTCAGGTCAGAGGCCTTCACGGCCTGGAGGAACTGAATCAACTGCTCGGCTTTCGCGCTTGGCACCAGCTCGCGCTGGTTCCGGTCCATGTATTTCTGGTAGATAAGCCCATCGGCCGAGCCCGCGTTCCTTCATCGCATCGGCCAGCTCTTCGTCGTCGACCAGTTTACCGGCTGTTTCCATCGCGGAGAGCAAGGTCGCTTCCGTGTAACGCGGCGGTGGTTTCGTAGTTTCCGCGAGCAGGTTGGCCTCGAGCGTCTTCGCCTTCGCGTTATCTTCGGGCTTCAGCGCCGGGAGTGCCTTTCCATCCTTCGAATCTTCTTCGATAATCGCGCGCCCATACACTTCGAGCCAGCCGGGCGCGGTCAGGACTTTTCCTTCGGTCTTGAATTTATGCCCGGCGATCTGGCTGAAACGCGTCGTGATATCGAACTCGGCTGACGGGAAAAAGACGGCCACGAAACGCCGCGCCACCATGTCGTAAATTTTCGCTTCCGCGTCATCGAGTTTCTTCACTTCCGACGTGGTCGGGATAATGGCGAAGTGATCGCTGATTTGGGCGTTGTTGAAGATGCGCTTGTTCGGTCGCACCCAATCGTTCGCCAGGGCCTTTTGCGCGTGTGACTCGAGACCGCCGGAAAGATTCGAGAGCGTCTGGCGCGCGGTCGGCAAATAATCTTCCGGCAAGGCGCGGGAATCCGTTCGCGGATAGGTCAACATTTTGTGCTTCTCGTAGAGAGCCTGCGCAATCTGGAGAGTGCGCTTGGCTGAGAAACCGAAGCGTCCGTTCGCTTCGCGCTGCAAAGTGGTGAGATCGTAAAGGCGCGGGGCGATCTGGGAGCTGGCTTTTTTCTCCTCGGTGACATCAGCGAGCGGGTTCCCCTGACACGCTGCCACCACCTTCTCCGCCGCGGCCTCGTCCCAGATGCGATCGGCGCGATCGTGCTCGTCGGTGCCCTTTTTGAAATCCGGCCGCTGATAGGTTCCTTCGTATTGGCCCTGGGTAATTCCGAATTTCGCGACGACGCGCCAGTAATTGCGCGGCTTAAAATTGCGGATCTCCAGCTCGCGTTCGTAAACGATGGCGAGCGTCGGCGTTTGCACGCGCCCGACGGAGGCGACGTTGCCGGCGCGCGAACCAAACATGCGTTTGGTGATCGCGCGAGTGCCGTTGATGCCGATGAGCCAGTCGCTTTCGCTCCGGGAACGGGCGGCGTCCGCGAGGCCGCGCATTTCACTCTCGTCGCGCAGATGCTCGAAGGCGTCCCGAATGGCCTGCGTGGTCATGGATTGCAACCAGAGGCGTTTGACGGGGTGTTTGTTCTTGGCCAGCAAGCAAAGGTTGTTGAAAATGAGCTCGCCCTCGCGACCGGCGTCGCAGGCGTTGATGACTTCGCTAATGTCTTTTCGGGCGATCAGTTTCTTCAGGTTTCCGAAGACGTCCTTCGATTTATCGATCGGCTTGAGCTCGAACTTCTCGGGGATAATTGGAAGAGTCTCCAGACGCCAGAACCCGTATTTTTTCTTGTCGATGTCCTCGGGCATGAGGAGCTCGGCGACATGGCCGACGGCCGACGAGATAACGTATTTATCGTTCTCGTAGTGGCTACCCTGCTTCGGCACCTTGCCCAGGGCGCGCGCAAGGTCG
>QHMY01000042.1 GCA_003218305.1 Verrucomicrobiota bacterium | reverse complement strand
GCAGACGCCCACCACGATAGACGAGCTATCGGCAGCGTTGGCCCGCAACCAGCAGCCCACGCCACGCCCGCAACCCGTAACGAATGGATAGGCAGGAACTGGGCGCTCTGCTCCGTCTGCTCGTCAACAATGGGCGGCTGACGGCGGCACAAGCGGCTGACATCGTGGTGAGCTTTGACTTGGGCGAGATCGCCACGTCTGACCTGCCCGTGCCACCGAGCGACTTGCCGGTGCGCTTGACGACGCAGGAGTTGGCGGTCGCCATGTCAGACGTGGCGGTGCGACTGACGCCCAAACAGGCGGCGCCCTTCTTGGCGGCGGCGACCAAGCCGGTGAGCAAGGAGACGCCGCCCGAAGTCAAACAGTTTTTGCGCGAGCGGCTGCGGGAACACTTTAGACAGAATTATGACAACGCTGTTGCGGGTTACACCCACGCATTAGCCGAAGGTGGCGACGTAGCATTCTGGCACAAGAAAATGATATTTGAGCAACGGGCTTTTATCGCAAGAATGACGACCGCAGGATTGGGCAGACCGTTGACGATTGATGAGGTAAGCGAGGCAAGCGGATTGGCCGTGAAACAACAGGCGTACTTGCACAGATTCGCAGGTGAGATCAGCGTACAGCGCGCGATAGGTGCTGACTTTAGCGAACCATATTTACAGGCGAGAATTAGGCAATATGGGGGCGTGGGTTGGGCGCAATGGTTCAAAGCCAATGAGACAGTGGAGAATCGCGGCGACGGCTACGTTTGCCGTTATATCTCCGTTGACTCGCCAACGACCTGTGGACCTTGCCTTGATGCTGCACATGGAAGTCCATATCTTCCAAAGCAAGGGCCATTCCCAGGCACTGTCTGTAAGGGGCGCGGATTGTGCAAGTGTCGCCGCGAAGTCTACTTTGATATGAAGGCGTGGAAGGCGTTAACAACATGAGCGAACAACGCACGGAATACGCAACATCCGCCCTATTGATACCAGAGGCGAATCGTGCTACTATGGATGCAGGGCCACCTAGCGTAGTTGTGGTGAGCCGCACGGAGTTGGAGAGCGAACATAATCTTTTGTTGGCTCGTATCCATCAACTTCGCAGATTGCTTGGCTATCCCGTGTTGATGACAGGCAAGCAAGCACGTAAGCAGCACGAATAGAATATCAGCCCAAAGGGAAACCACAAGGCGACAATCAGACTTCGGTCTGGCTGTCGCCTTTTTTCATTTCCAGCCCACGCCGCGTATCGGCGCAAAACTCGTAAGGGCGAAAGGACAGACAGCAATGTCAGAAGAAACAGTGCCAACCACCGAGACGACAGCGACAGCGGCATCACAGACCACGGCGACACCGCCCGCGGGGGCGCAGACAACCGAGACTCCAGCCGATCAGATGATACCCAAGTCGCGCTTCGATGAGATCAACAAAGAACTCAAGGCACTTCGGGCGGAGAAGGAAGCTGCATCTTCTGAGGCGCAAAAGGCCAAAGAGAAGCAGATGGTCGAGCAGGCGCAATGGCAGCAGTTGGCGGAAGAGCGCGGCAAAACCATTGACGGCTACAAGGCTAAAGCAGACGAGTATGACAAGTTGGCGCCGGTGGTGGCTGAGCAACTCAAGGCGGAGATCGACCAGTGGCCGGAGAAGGTCAAGGGTCTATTCCCGACGGCTGAGATGCCGGTCAACGAAATGCTGGAGTGGGCGAAACGCTTTCGCCCGTTGGCGCAGGAGATGATGGGCACGACTGCCATCGTTCCCGGCAACGGCACAAGGCCGAAAGCGGTCGGCATGGCGGGTGCAACGAAGGCACAAGAGGACAAGCGCGCCGCTTGGCAAAAGGCAGCGGCGCATCGATACCGCTAAGCGCGGGGAGAGAGTAGCACATGACAAACCTAGCAATTACGGCGGCTGATGTTCGCATCGTCGCCATTTGGGAAATGATGCCGGATGGCCCGGTGAATGAAACTGTGGCCGCCGGCGTCCCGGTACGTGAAGATGCCACAACCGGCAAATACACGCCGGGCAATGGTAGCGATACCACGGAGAATCAGATTCGCGGTATCGCCGTGAACTCGGCTGTGGCGGGTGAAACCATTACGCCGATGAAAAAAGGCGTGCTGGACATCGGCGACGCGCTGAGTTCTTACAGTTATGGCGTGCCGATCTACCTGTCGGATACGGACGGAACACTCGCCAATACCGCAGGATCGCAGTCGGTCATCGTCGGGCGTGTGATTGCCGCATGGGGCAACACGACCGCCGATAAACTTTTGTTAGTTGACCTATAAGGAGCGATGAATCATGGCTAACAATGTACTGAACTATGGCTTCATCGGCCTTGAGGATTTGTACGGCACTCGCATCAACGTCGTTGGCGTGGACCGGGTCTATCAAGCTGTACAGGCGTCGGTTGACGAGTATAACCGTGTCGTCGACTCGATGATGGCGAGTTGGGTGATGCGTACCACGATGGTGCAGGAGTATATCGAACTGCCGGGTGGCGGCACATTGCAGCCACTGACCCCAGACGGCAACCCGTTGCCCGTCGTGCCAAGTGGTAACTATACCGTAGGCTACCCCGTCTATGGCGCTGGTACTGCGTGGGGGACAAACCGCATCACTCGTGAGTTTCTGACCGTTGCTGAGGCGGATCGCATCACAGATGACGCCTTCCAGAAAGACGCCGACTGGCGCATTCGTCACATGCTCGCCGCACTCTTCGACAACGTGACCTTGACCTTTATCGACAAGTATGGCGATGGCAGCAGCGCCAAAGGCTTGGGTAGCATCTCAGTCTTGCCGCTCGCCAACAACGACAGCGTGACCTACATGCGGCGTGGCGGCAGCCAATCAGCCGACAATCACTACTTGGCGCAAGCCGCGGCGATTGCCGACAATGCCAACCCATTCTCGACGGCGCGCGCTGAGTTGATCGAGCATCCCACCAACACCGGGCCATTCGTTTCCTATATTCCAACTGCGCTGGTGGCGACCGCTACGGCGTTGGCTGAGTTTATCGAGGTAGACGACCCCGACATCAACTACATGGACGGCAATAACTTGCCGAGCGCGCCGGCTTCGATTCTCGGCCCTGGCGACGAAATCCTGGGCAAGACGCAAAGCTCTAACAACTGGATTGTCGAGTGGGGGCGCCTGCCGGATGACATCATGATCACCGTGGCGCTTGGCGCCGGGCCGTTCATGAAGATGCGCGAACTGGCTACGCCCGCTTTGCAAGGGCTCTTCACTGAGGGCTTTGACGTAGACGGCAACCACATGGGGCAGCGACTCTTGCGCTGGGCCGGCTTTGGCGTCTCCAACCGTGTCGCCGCTTGCGTCACCCGCATCGGCAACGCCAGCTACGCCATCCCCACCGGCTATGATGCGCCGTTGCCCGTCTAAAGGAGGACATCATGGCTAGTGCAGGGGCAAAAGCAACACGGCGGGCAGACGCATTACAACGTCTGTCCCGCACGTTGGGACATAAACCCGTTGACCTTCACGCCACTGCCAGGGGCGATGCTGAAATGGCATTGATCATGACCCTGGAGCGTGTCGCAGACAAGGTTGACGAAGCGAATAAGGCCGCCAACAAGCGCATCGCGGCGTTGGAGGAGCAGGTAGCGGCGTTGGAGGAGCAGGTAGCGGCATTGACGGCTAACACCGCCCAAGAGCCGTCAACGCCCGCCGACGCCGTTGGGCCGGTCACAGTCGAGACGGTCGAGATTGTGCAGGATGGCAGCAAAACCGTGATGGATGAGACTGCCAAGCCGAAGGGCAAGGGAGGCAAAAATGATGCGTAAATGGCGCGGCAAAGTATCGCTTGCGTTGGTGCTTCTCCTGTTGGCTTTGGTGACGCCCATCTCGGCGCAAGTCATCCCGCATGAAAATGCACCGTGGCTGATTGTCCGTAAATTGACCGTACGCACCACGTCTGCTTTTACCGGCGCGGTGACGACATCCGATGATGTGACGGTAGGTGATGACCTCGCCGTGACAGACGACACCGTATTTGGCGGTGATGTGACGCTGACCCCAGCATCGATGCTGACCGTGACCGCCAACAGCACGCTGACGCCGCTCGGCGCCTATCAGCCGATTAGTTCGACCGGCTCGGTGGGAACGGCGACCATCACCGTTGGTGCGGCGGGTAAGACCCTGCTACTGACCAACGTCGCCAATACGACCATCACCTTCACCGATACCGGCACGCTCAAATTGTCGGGCAACATCGCGCTTGGGCAATATGACACGCTGATCCTGGTGAGTGACGGTACAAACTGGATTCAGCGTTCGACCAGTAATAACTAAGGGGCGACCCATGACCCTCACCCGCGGCCACATCGCCGCTTATCTAAACTCGCAGTTCAGCAACTTGGGCGCCGCCATCGGTCAGAACAGTGACCCGCTGGTTGGCTTCAAGGAAGATGTGGATGCGGCTTTGCGTAAGCTCGGTGTGGCGCGTGCGAACTTGGCGACGGCGACGCTGGAAGATAGCCAAGAAGAGGCGGCGGAGACGTTGGCCGAATACTACGCCGCCCGCCGCATCTGGCGGCAGTTGGGCGACCGCACCAACCTATCGCTGGGCGGTAACTCGGTCAACTTCACCGACCAGCGGATGCACGTCAAGACGATGATGGATGACGCCGCTACCCGCTGTTCCCAACTCGGCTACAGCGTGACTGGCGAGGGCATGAGTATGGGTTATCTTAACCTGGACTGGATTCAGCCGGAGCCGACCACGCTATGAGCGGCACCTACGTAACGACCAGCCAGTACAACCAAGTCATCGGCAATGTTAAGCCGATGTATATGGATACCTGTAAGCGGCTGGTCTACACCGCACCATCCGATCAGGGCTATGGCAAGCCGACCTATCCAGCCGGCGCAAGCCTGGCCTGCCTGTTCGATGGGCGTCCAGACTTTGACGCAATGGCGGGCACGGCAGTTCCGCAGGTGGACGCCACGCTCTATCTGCCACGGGATAGCGTGCTGCTGCCCGATGATCGGGTGCAGGTGACGCACATTCACGGGCTGGCGATACTGAGTCCGCTGACCTATGAGATCGTGGCGGGGCCGACGGTGGATTATATGACGATGGTTGCCAAGCTCAGACTGGTGACAGAATGAGCATCTTCGTCTTCACACCGACCATCGGCGATCAACTCCGCCCAGAGACAAAGGCGAGCATCGAAGCGCAACAGACCGATATTGAGTACGTCTGGGAAGTGGGCTATCACAACCCCTACCCTGGCGACAAAATCCGCAATGTCATCGCCCAGTACCAGCGGGCGCGCGAGCTATTCCTGGCGAGTAAACATGACGCCATGTTAACCGTCGAGGATGACATGATCTTGCCGCCCGACGCCATCCAAAAGCTCTATGCGTCGCACGGGCAAGTCGTCTATGGCGTCTATCTGCTGCGGCATGGTACGCCCACGCTCAACGCCTGGCGCTACAAAGACAAGCGAGCGACGGGCTGCACACTCAGCATGTACCCGAATGAGGTCGCAGAATATCGCCGCCAGGGATGGGGCAAAGTGGGCGGCGTCGGTTGGGGCTGCACGCTGATCCGCCGTGCGGTGCTGGAGCGCATCTCGATTCGCAGCAAAGACAAGGACGATGCCGGCGATGTCGGTTTTGCCGGCGACTGTATCTCGCGCGGCGTCGAACAGATCGCCCGTTTCGATGTGCTGTGCGGGCATATCAAGGAAGATGGCACGGTGCTCTGGCCTTTTGTGACCGATAGCATCATCGGGCGTGTGTTGGCGCTCAGGGATGCGCCAACCGGCTTTCACGGTATCGAAAAGCCGATGAAGAAGGGCAGCTATTACAGTATGCCCATCGACCGCGCCGAGACGTTGAATCGCTTGGGCTACGCCACCATCACCAATATGAGCAAGGGGGCGCAAGTTGCCGCCGTTTCTTGAGGTGCTGACAAGGTGCTATCGCAGACCGCATCTGCTACGCCACAACCGCGCCAGCATCGAAATGCTCAAGGGGGCTTGGCTGCGGCACACCTTCTTGCCCGACGATGTGGGGCGCGGCATTGGATGGAGCTACACCAACATGGCAGCCTACGCGCCCAATCTAGAGGGGCTATATATCTGGATACTGGACGATGACGACCTGTGCATTCGCCCAACCTTCTATAACGACCTGCTGGACATTACCGAGGCGCACAACCCAGACGTGATCATGGTCAAGATGGATCATGGGCCGCGCGGCATTCTGCCCAACAAGTCATGGGGCAAGCGTCCCGTACAAGGCGACATCGGATGCAGCGCCTACGTGGTACGGCGGGAAGTGTGGCAAGCGCACGCCAAGTATTTTAGCGCCGACTATGCTGGCGATTTCAGTTTTATCGCCAGCATCTTCGCCGCCCATTACAACATCCGCTGGTACAACGTGATCGCCTCCAGGGTGCAGCAAATCGGCCTGGGCAAGCCTGAGCAAGCCCACAGAGAGCGCGTGTAACGATGGCCGCAACCTACAAAGTCGAATGGAATCCACAGGCGCTGATGGTCAAGGTCGATGGCTTGGCGATTGAGGAGATCGACAAGTTGGCGCTCAGGATCATCGCCGCCAGTGACCCGCCCATCGATACAGGATTCTTGTCGGCCTCTGCCTACGTCAATAGCTCGTCGGGGCTAAATACCTTTGACGAACGCTGGAAGGATGGCGAATACCTGAGTCGCCACACCGGGCGCACCGAGAAGCGGAGGAGCGTCGATAGCGCCGTCCCGCCGCCCAGAGTCGGTGCCGTGGCAGCGTGGGCAGCCGACTATGCCATCTGGGTCGAGGAGCGCACCAGCTTTATCTACAACGCCGTGCAAAAGGTAGCGGCGACCAAATGATTGACGCGCCAACCGTGCTGCACACCTTTCTGGCCGCCCAGAGCAGCCTGACGGCACTGACCGGCGCCCGCATCTGGAAAGAGCATGTAACGCCGCCCGTGGGCTACAAGCCATCGCAGGGTAAGGCGCTTGTGTACCGGATGCGTGGTGGCACGCTTGACTATGCACGCACCCTCCTGGATAGCTCATGGCAGTTTAAGTGCTATGGCGCATCAGAGGGCGATGCCCAGACGTTGTACCGGGCGCTGGTCACGGCTTTAGACGACAAGCAAGGGGCGGGTATCGCCTCGGCGCTTTTGGAGATTGCCGGGCAAACGCTGGTTGAGCCGCAGACAGATTATGTCTACGTCCTTTGTTTCTTTTCGACCCTGATGTGGGCATAAGGAGGTGCTATGCCGAATGTAGTTGTGGCGCTGGTCAACCGGCAATTCTACCGGGAGAGCAAGCAATCTACGCCCATCGCCTATGGCCCCGGCCTGGCGGAAATGCCGTTGGAGCACGCTCAGGAGATGGGGCTGCTGCACCGCATCCGTGGCGTGGTGGATGACAAGGTAGAAGAAGCGGCGCCTACACCTGCGCTGCCCTTTGACGGTGTATTTGACGACAAACTGACCCGTAGCCTAACGGCGGCGGGCTATCGCACTTTAGACGATCTCCGCAAGGCAAGCCAAGACGCAATCTACGCCGTCGATGGCGTTGGCCCGGCGGCATTCGAGCGCATCCAAAACGCGCTCAGAGGAGCATAAACAATGGCACAGTCAGACGTTTTAGTCAGCGGCGCATTTATCTACATCGCGCCGGAAGACACAAATCCGCCCGATGAGACGACCGTCTCGGCTGGCGAGGATTGGGCAGGGGCATGGGACTATATGGGGCTGACGCTGGCGCCATTGACGCTCAACGTCAATACCACAGAATTTAACGTCGATGTGCAACAGCTATCGACGCCGATCCTTAGCGCCATCACCGCCGAGGAGTTGACGCTGCAAACCACGTTGGCGGAACTGACCGCCGAGAATTTGCAACTGGTCTTTGGCGGCAACATCACCACGACACCCGCCGGCGCAGCGCAAGCGGGCTACAAGGAACTCAAGGCCGGTGGACGCACACAGCGCACCGTTTACACGCTGGGCTTTGAGGGCAAGACGCCGCTCGCCAGTGGCACGCTGGTGCCGGTGCGATTCTTCTTCCATCGGGTACAAATCTCGCTGGGCGGCAATATGAACTTTGATAAGGGCGCGGCGACCGGCGTCCCGATCAGCGCCAAAGTGCTGAGCGATGACGCCCAAGCCGATGATGAGAAGCTCTTCATCTTCCAGCGCATCACGGCGGTTCAGACCACATCATCGTAAGCCTAAAGGGACGTTATGCGTAGCAAAACCGTTGTGCTGGGCGGCAAAGAGTACCGTATCGACCAATTGGCGATGCGCCCCAATCGGGAGTGGCGTGAAAAACTAGGGCAGCCAGTGACCGAGCTTGCTTCGCTGCTGGGCGGCTTTCAGTCGTTGCAGGTCGATTCCGCCGGCGACATTGCCAAGATCGTGACCGTCGTCAAAGACTTGCTCTTGGGCAGCATGGATTTGCTGCTGGATGCCTTATTTAAGTATTCGCCGGCTTTGGAAGCAGACCGAGAGCGCATCGAACGCGAAGCCTACGATGATGAGGCACTGGCCGCGCTGGGGGTGGCGGTATCCCTTGCCTACCCTCTCGATATGGCGTTACTGGTCTTGAGGCCGGGTGGCTTACCAGGGACAGCGATCTCTACGAACTCGCCCTTAGCGAATGGGGCGAATGGGACGCCGCTGCCCTCGGTACCACGGCGCCGTACTACGAAGACCTAGTAGATAGCTACATCCGCCGTCAATTGTGGCTGCAACATAACCAGGCGGTACAGATGCTCAATCTCTATGCCGAGGCGATCCAGGGCGGCAAGAAACAGGGCCAGGGGCAGCCAACGCAAGCCGCACCAAGACGCATCGGGCCATCAACCGATGCAACGATTGAAGATATTCTGAACGGGCGAAGGTAAGAGATGGCTGGATCGACTGAGATAGGCAGGGCGCATGTAACTGTCAGTGCGGATACTCAGCCGTTAGAGGCTGGGCTTGCCTCTGCGCGCTCGGCCATCGGCAGTTGGGCCAACAGCATCGCCACCGGCATCTTACAAGGCGTCGGCCAGCAGTTGTTTCAAAGCATCACGCAGGGCTTGCGTGGCGCCGTGGGCGTCATTCAGGATAGCGTCAAAGATGCAAGCGACTTAACCGAGAGCATCAGCAAGGTAGGCGTGGCCTTTGGCGAGTCTGCCCAGGATATTCTCGATTGGTCAAAGGATAGCGCCACCGCACTCGGCCAAAGTCAACAGCAGGCGCTGGAGGCAGCGAGTAGTTTTGGGCTGCTCTTTCGTTCGATGGGACTCTCCACCGACGCATCGGCGGATATGTCAAAGGCGTTGGTAGGACTTGCCAGCGACATCGCCTCGATCAATAACATCGGCGTCGATGAGGCACTGACCAAACTGCGGGCGGGGCTTGTCGGCGAGTCTGAGCCGCTCCGTACGGTTGGCGTGCTGCTCAATGAGCAGATCGTGGCACAAGAGGCGGTCAAGCTCGGCTTGGCCGAAACGACCAACGCTGTCGATGACCAAGCAAAGGTCTTGGCGCGCTACCAACTCATTCTCGACCAGACAGCACTGACGCAGGGCGACTTTGGCCGCACATCAGAGCAGCTAGCCAACTCACAGCGCATTCTCGATGCCCAACTGACCAACTTGAGCGCCACGTTGGGCAGCGCCTTTGAGCCGATCCAACTCGCCTTTACGCAGGGGCTTTCCGACCTGATCATCCTCGTCAAGCCTTACGCCATTAACATTCTGCGCTCATTTGCCGACGGCTTGGCGGATGGCATCGAGGCGATCCTGCCCGTGCTGGTGCAGATACGCCAACTCTTCACCTACTGGCTCAAGCCAGGCTCGCCGCCGCGCATTTTGCCTGACCTTGACAAGTGGGGCAAAGAAGCGGCGCAAGTCTATCTCGACAGTTGGGGCACGGCTGACTTTGCCTCGCTCAAGCAGCTGGGCGGCGTGATTGAGCAGATACTTCGTTCTTTCGTGGCGTCGGGGCAGGTGGGCGAAACCGACCTAGTGAAACGCATCTTTGGCAGTCAGCGCGCCATCGGTGACGCCATCAACGAGTTTAATAAACTCGGCTTAGTCAGTGCGGACACCTTTGCCCGCATCGCCCGTGAGTCGGGGCCAGCCGGCGACAAGATTAGCGACTTGGTGCGCGAGTATTTCAACCTGGCGCAAGCGGCCAAAGGCGTAGAGGCGGCGCAAAATGACCTCAACAAAGTTACGCAGAAGTACGCCGATGCGCTCAACCCGATCAACGCCCAACTTGATGCTGTACGCCGCAAGCAGCAGGAGATACGTGACCAGGAGCGTTTGCAGGAGCTTGGCAAGACGCTGACCGACCCGACGGCGACGGTGGACGAGAAGCAACTGGCGCGCTTGGAAATCCAGCAAATCGAGTTGGAGAAACAAGCATCCGCCATCGAAAAAGAACGTGACACCGCAGTTGGTGCGGCAGAGGACAAGATAGCATCCGCCAAGAAAGAAGAAGCGGCGCACCAGGCCAAACTGGATGCTGCACAAGCGGCTCTTGATCAACAGGTCAAGACCAACTCGCTGATTGGCGAGGAGATCGACCTCCGCACCCGTCTCGCCAACGAAGCGTTAGCGGCGCAACAAAAGGCGCTGCGGGAACTGGAGCAGGCGCAACGGGAGGCTGAAGCAGCCGATAAGGATCGCCTCGCCCAACTGGAGCGCATCCACCAGGCTCAACTCGGCTTTCAACTAGCATCGACCGACACCGCGGGGCAGCTTGCCTTGCTGCAAAGAGAGCTTGCCAACACCGTCGAAGGATCGGCTGAGTATTACAACATCCTGACCCGCATTGTGGGCTTGCAAAACAAGCTCAAGGACGAGCAAGGGACAGGCGATGGGCTGACCAAAGGCGTACAAGAGGCGGGAGATGCCGCCAAAGAGACATTCCCCGAATTTCAGCGGCTGGGGCAACTGGTCAAAGAGGCGCTTGATACGCTTTCCGGCAAGGCCAACAGCGGCGAGGTCAAACTCAACCCGGCATTCCAGTCGTTTGCCGATGCCATCGGCACAATCAAAGAGGTGATCGAGAAGGCGCAACCGATCATCGAGGGATTTATCAATCTGGTGCTGGGCAAGAATGTGCCTGAACTGGAGACGGGCAGCGACCCATTTGGCGATAATTTTTGGCTCAAGGGCTTTATTCCTGGCGTCAACTTCATCATCAACGAGCTTAATCTGTTGCGACAAGGCAAGTGGCAAGATGCCTGGGACGGCTTCAAGGGTGCTATCGAAGGCTTGCGAGACTCGATTGACCCTAACGAAGACCCATCCAGCTTTGGCTTCTATTCGTGGATCGTCGATACGCTCCTGCCCGCCATTGATGCACTGGCAACCGGGGATTGGAAGACCGCCATTCTCAAACTGGAGCAGCCGTTTGTCGATTGGCTTGACCGTGCCTTTAGCGAGGGCTTTGACACGATTGATAAGTGGTGGCAAGGCGTTACCTCCTGGTTTGAGACGAAGGGCAAGGCGGCAGGCGATTGGCTGCAAGACAAACTGCATGAGATGGCGCCCAACATTTTCGATGACCCAAACACCGCGCCATCTCTGCCCAAAGGCGGCAAGGGGCCGCAAGATAGCTTGCCACAAAGCCCGTTCGCATCCTTCCCGGGCTTTACGCCTGGCACGCCATCGCTTGCTGCATCCGGCGCACTCAACACCGCCCAGACGACCAACATCTTTTATATCTCACAGACCATCGGCGCATCCGGCGACTTTGGCGGCGCACGGCAGGGCGCATCGGATGGTCTAAAGCAGGCGCTTTTGGGGAGCAAACTGACATGAGTGATGAGCATACGCACGATCACACGCAAGAGCTACTCTATTTGGTCTATTTAGCCGAGCGGACGGCGTGGGGCGCATGGCGAGCCCCGATTGAGATCATCGGCGTGGGCAGCAGCAAAAAAGAAAATGAGCTTCTTATCCACACGACGAAGGGCTTTTACAGTTTTAATTTTGACCGTGTGCGGTATTTCGTGGTCGAGCCAATTTAGCCAATGCCTTATGTGATCCAGCAGTTTGGCAATTTAATCGTACCGCCCTATTTGCATCCGGGAGACGGACAGGATTTAGGCACAGGCGGCGCTCTGACTTCCTTCCTCCAGCTACCGGGCGGGGGATATTACGATAATTATCAGTCGCATATCAGCCCGCAGGGGATACGCCCCATCTCCAAGTCGGGCATCTTTTTGGGCACGCCGCAGGAGCTCCGTGAGCAACTGGACGCATGGCGGGCGATGCTGGGACGGCGCGCCAAGTTAGCCGTATTGTTCGATGATGGCGCTCTGCGCTGGCAATGGGCACGCCTGCAAGACGTGTCAACCCCGCGTGGCGTCGAAGTCAAACATGGCTGGATGCCCTTTGCCTTTACCTGGATCACCGCTGCCCAGAACTGGCGCGGCGCAACCCAAGCGGATTGGACGTGGGGCGATGGCTCATGGGACTTTGGCGACGGCAGCGCCTACTATGGCGTTGGGTCGCTGACCTTTGAGATGACGACGCCGTTGGCCGATTTTGTTGTGCGGCATGAGGGCAGCATCGACGCCACCGCTGTTAAATTGCGCTTTGACATCAGCGGGCCATTTCAAGATTTGACGGTGATCAACCGCACGACGGGACAGACAATCTTCCTGGATCGCTCGGCAAGCGTCAACCGCCCGTGGGTCGAGATCGACAGCGGGGCACGCACCATCTACATGGCGCAAGCGGCGGCGCGCACGATTGCCGGCATCTACCGTGAGCAAAACAGGGTCTGGGTCATCACCGACCAGCCGCACGGCATGGAGTCGCATTTTTACTACGAGTTGACGGGCGGGCGTCCATTCCGCATCGAGGGCAGCGGCGCCTATGACGGCACTTACTTTCCCGCCATCACCGAGTACACCGAGTTTGGCACGACGGCTGCCAACAAATTCTATTTTCTTGTGCCCGGCGACTTTCCAGCCTACGGGCAATTATCCGGCGGCACGATGACGGCGCTCTATAACATTTACGACCTCGTAACGCTCTCCGACCGCAAGCGTTGGTTTGTCTTAGCGCCGGGCGACAACTATGTGTCTGTGGCCTTTTCGCCCAGCAGCGTCGTGCCGCTGGGGGCAACGATGACCGTGGAGTTTACCGATCACCATGCCTGATACTTTTATCGAGGGTGGCAATCGCATCACGGTAGACATCATCGACCGCGTGGGCACGGCGATTGGGCCAGGGCCAATCATGTCGTGTCTCGGCTTGACCTGCGACACCTTACTCAGCCAAGCGGGGACGTGGGAGGCACGCTTTCCGGCCAACGACCCGATGCTCGGCTATGTGCAGATCAAGCGTCATATTTTGCGCTTTTACTATGACGATGACCTGATTTTCTATGCTCTGACCGAAGCGGCGCATGAAGAGGTAGACAACGATGGGCAGCGCACGCTGGTACTGAGCGGGCGCGACACGCTGGCAACGCTGGATGAGACGAGCATCGACTTTACCTATTTTAACTTGGGGCCGGATGCCATCAGCATCGCCCCCCAGTTGACGCTGCTGGCCTATAACACGCAAAACCCGGCCACGCAATGGTCAACCTTTGGCGGCGTTGAAACGACGGTGACGCCCGTCTATATCAGCGTGGCCGGCGAATCGGCCTTGTCGGTGCTGACCAGGATTGCCGAGAGCGTCAACGAATCATTCCGGCTACGTTACCGGCAAGGCGACGCCGGCAATCAGTACTACTCGCTGGAGTGGCTACAGGATACGCTGGTGGACAGCGGCGTGCGGGCCATCCAGGGCGTGGGCGACTCCATCGGCGCTGAAGAGAATCGCTATGTTTGCTATATCCAGCGCCTGACCGAAAGCCGCGATGCCAAAAGCATGATGACCGATATTGTCGCCTATGGCAGCGGCTTTGGCGATACACGGCTGGATATGGTCGGCAACCTCCGCGGCCCCGATATTTATGTAGATGGCGACCTCGCCTATACCTACAATCCGGCCAGCAACAGCATCCGCTCGTGGGCGGCCTATGATTACGTGGGCAAGGTGATCAAGCGCCATGTGTCGTTTAAGGACATCAGGCCACTCGCAAACACCGATGCCGACGTATTGACCGCTAAAAATTATCTGTTTGATGTGGCGCTGGGATACCTGGCACGCAATGACAGCATCGACGATAACTTGCTCTATGACCTTGATGTGATCGCCCTGCCGCCGACGGTGCAGGTAGGCATGACGATACGTGTCATCTACCAGGATGACCGCTACGATCTGGATCGCGACCTCGTGGTGCTCGGCATCCGCCGCAGTATCAACAGCGACGGCGCTATTGCTTATAAACTAACTGTCGCGACAATCAATCAATGGAAACTGCGCGACACGCATACGCTGGTGGCCTCGGTCGATGAGGGCGAAATTCTGATCGGCCATCCGCAGATCGATGCCAACGTCTACTGGGAGAATTTCAGGGAGTTGGTGGGCGATGACCAGACTGACCACATAGCGGAGATGCCTTTTTTTCTCTCTACTGAGGTCGTCACCATCCGCCAGGTGCTCTTTCGCTGCAAGGTCGAGCGGGTGCTGAGCTATACCAAGAGCTATGTGACAGGGGCAAATACGGCGCTCAACTTGGCAAGTAGCACGGGCGGCAGCGACACCACGGCCAGCCAGGGCGTCAACACGGCGTCTACCGCCATCAGCAGCGCCACCACCAGCGGCGCATCCTCGGCAGCCAACAGTGGGGCGTCCAGCGCTGCGAGTAGTGGCGGGTCATCAGCCACCGACAGCGGCGCCGCCGTGCCCAACCTGACCGCCACCGTAACGCCTGGGGCGACGGACGGGCCATCAACGCCCAACACGGGACTGATCGCTCCTGGTGACACCGATGTATTTACCGGCAATTCCGGCAATCAGACTGCCACGCCGCTGACCACCAGCTCGCCTTTGCCGGATGCCTTTACCGATACCGCTGCACTGGGCGTCGGCACGGTTACAGATGGCGCATTATCAGCTAATCCAGGGACACACTTCCATACGATAGCGGCGCATGTGCATGATATGGAGCATACCCATTCCGTGGCGCTTCATGCCCATAGCATCAACCACCAGCACACCATCACGGCACTTCACCAACACACGCTGGCGCATACGCACGGGCATACTGCCAACCCGCACCAGCACTCGATGATTCACACGCACACGATTCTGCACACGCATACCATCGCCCATACGCATACCATCGCCCATACCCACGACATCAGCCACACCCATGCCATGCCGCACACGCACAATATACCGCACGCCCATGCCAGCCCACAGCACACCCATCCCTTACCGGCGCTGGTTGAGTCGGCAGGCGTGGTGCGGGCGGCGGCGCTCACCAGCTATGTCATCTCTGACCTTGAGTACAGCGTCAACGGCGGCGGATGGCTCAGCCTGGATACGGGCATCCCTGTGGCGGGCGGCTTTTACGAGTTGGATGTAACGAGTGTGATCCAAAACCCCGATGGATTGCGAAGGCCATATCAGGAGTACAACATCGTCCAGGTGCGAAGGAAAACGGCAGCGGGGACAGGCAAGACGGCGATGATCCGGGCGAAATTAGGCATACGCTCCACCATCCAGAGTGTTGTCGTTTACGGCTAAGGAGAAGATAGATGAGCACATTGTTTCATGAGCCGATCACAGTCGGTGAAAGCAACTCGCCCGACACGCTCAATACTCGCTTTGGCGACCTTGACGCCGCCATCGGCGCCAACGCTGATGCGCTGGAGGCGCTGATTCTCAGCGATGGCGACTCCGACGCCGAGGTCATCGCTGCGCGCACGGGGCTAAATTACAAGAGCGGTACGCCGCCATCCACGCTTGCCGTATCAGTCGGCTATGCGGCGTCTGACATTTACAACGTGCGTGCCTATGGTGCGGTGGGCAATGGCTCGACCGATGACACGACCGCCATCCAAGCGGCGCTCAATGCGGCAGGGGCAGCCGGGGGCGGTATCGTCTTCTTGCCAAGAGGCACGTACAAGATCACGACGCCGGCACTGGCAACTGCCTGCTTGGGTCTATATGACTATGTGACCTTGCGCGGGGCAGGGGCAAAGTCGATCATTGACTTTCGCGGCAGCGATGGCAAGAGCGCCATTGACCTGAGCGGCTGCACGGATGCCTGTGTTGAGAACTTGCAAATCCAAAATCTATCGGCGGTATCGGCAGAGGCGGCAATCCAGTCATCCAGCCTGACGGTACGCATGAAAGTACGCAGCGTGATCATTCGTGGCTCATTGATGACAGCAGCCATTACTAATATCGTAGCGGCGAGCGGGACGATGACCGTCACCGCGCCAAGTCACGGTTTTAGCAGCGGTGATGATGTGTATAACTATGGGACAGGAACAATTGGCGCTAATACCACACTCGACCGCCAGATTCGAGGCATTACTGTTGTTAATGCGAATACTTTTACCGTACCCTCTACGATTACTAACTCAGCGACAGTCGGCACAGCGCAAAAGACAGCATGGTTTGACGGCATCAACATCAAAGGGCCGGATGCGGTGATTGAGGGCTGCGATATTCAGGTCGGCTTTTACTCCGCCATCCGCTTTGTCGAGACAGCGCGCCGCAGCAAAATTACCCATTGCTATGTGGCACTCGGCTTCCGTGGCATTATGTATGATTCATTAGCCGGCAACGGGGCAGCTTATTGCATTGCCGAAATGAACCATCTGGAGAATCTCAAGCAGGCGGCGGGCAAAATTGAAGATACTTCCCCGCACAATATTTTTTGCGATAATGTGATCATCAATTGTAGTAGTTCAGCCTTTGCCGATGCCACCTTTGAAATCGCCGGCCCCTATACGGCTTTTGAGCGCAATACCTTTTTCTATAATATTACGCCCCTAAGTACGAGCGCCATCGACACCGTGGCGAGCGACGGGCATATCACGATTCGCGGTAATACGATTAAAGGTCACAATGGGACGGTGATTAACCTCCGCTCCGGCGCTATTGATATGGAAGTTACTAATAATCAAATTGATGGCGGTAATATCGGTATCAGCTTACAGGGTACAAATATTTTTGTTGTTGGCAATCGTGTCAGCAATGTTGTTACGCAAGGTATTGTTGTATTTCCCAGTAGTAATTTCGTACTAATGAATAATTTAATTAGCCATGTTACAGCGGGACAAGGTATTAAGCTCGACCATAGTTGTAACTACGGCAGTGTTACTGGCAATGTTATTGTTGACTGTTGGACAGAAGGTATTTTTCAAGGCAATAATTCTGGGCCAGGAGCACCGGGTAAATATGTCGCTATGATTGGGAATGTTATTGTCGATGTAGGTAATAGTGGCAGCGGGGCTAATATTCAAATTAGTATTAATACGCCTAAATTCGCCATCGTTGGCAACGTCTGCGATGACACACCCGAAACATTTAACATCCGTGGCTCCGGTATTTCGTCGATTGTTGCTATCGGCAATGCCACCCAAAAAGGTGTTAATTTAACCGGTACGACTGTGACGAGTACCAATAATATTTAAGGGGGCGATATGGCTGACGTAGTGCTTTATACAGGCGATAGCCTGGTACTCAATATCGCCGTGGCGGATAGCAATGGTGAGGATGCCGATATATCCAATGCCCAGGCATCGGCTTACGGCATCTTCAACCTGGCGGGCGAGCAGCTTGTCTCCAAACGTCAAGGCTTTGGCGTGGAGATCACCGTCAATATTGTCACAGTGACCATTCTGCCCGCCGATACGGTTGACCTGCCACCAGGGACGTATGTACAAGAGTTGGAGGTAATTGACGCCGAGGCGCTGGTGCATACCGTCTATCAAGGCACGATTGAACTGCGGCGCGGCTATATTTACAGCGAGGAAGTGGAGGAATAATGCCGCTTGATAACCCGGTGACACTCAGCGGGACGCTTGCCAACTCCTCGGCGCTGGTCGGCACGATTACCGCATCCGGCGATCCCATCGTTGTACCTGGCGAGCCAGGGGCAGGCGACTTTTTGGCGCTGGACGATACGCCGGATAGCTACGATGGCTACGGCGGCTATTTCGTCGCGGTCAATGATGCCGAGGATGGGCTGGAGTTTGTCGTGGCATCGGGCGCACAAGGGCCGCAAGGTGACACCGGGCCAACTGGCGCAACCGGGGCAACCGGCGCGACAGGTGCGACCGGCGCCAAAGGCGATAAGGGCGATAAGGGCGATGACGGGCCGCAGGGTGAGCCGGGCGTGGCTGGCGTGGATGGCGACAGCGCCTATGAGATCGCCGTCACCAACGGCTTTGAGGGCGACGAGGCGGCGTGGTTAGCATCGCTGGTCGGTGACACCGGGCCAACTGGCCCAACGGGAGCTACGGGTAGCACGGGCGCTACGGGTGCACAGGGTATTCAGGGCATCCAGGGCATTCAAGGCGCTACAGGGACAACCGGGGCTACTGGTTCAACGGGTGCTACAGGCGCAACCGGCGCCGCCGGCGATGATGGCGTTACCGTTGGTGTGGCGCTGCTCTATACGACCACCAGCACGGTGGCGGGCGAAGTCGCATCCGGCAAGTGGGCGACCAATAATACCGCCTTTGCCTCGGCAACGACCGTCGGCATCTCCTATGTGGACGCCAACGCCGATGACATCACGGACTTGGTGCAGGCCATCGCTCAATACGGATCGGATGACTGGCGGGCTACGCTCTATTTTCAGCACGAATCAGACCCCAGCATCTGGGCGGTCTTCAAAGTCACCGGCTTTCAGGATTTTAGCGTATCGTCTAACTTTAACGTCGATGCGCTGGCCTTTAGTGGCACGATCCCCAACAATACGCCGATGCGATTGGTGTTTTCGATCAGCGGCACGACCGGCGCCGATGGCGACAGCGCCTATGAGATAGCGGTCGGTGAGGGCTTTGTGGGCGATGAGATAGCTTGGCTGGCGTCGCTGGTCGGGCCGCAAGGCGATACCGGGCCGCAAGGTGATCCAGGTGCGGATGGTGCGGATGGCACAAGCGTTACGATCCTCGGCTCGTATGCCACGGTGGAAGACTTGGAAGCGGCGCACCCAACCGGCTCGCCAGGCGACGCCTATATGGTGGACGGCGATCTCTACGTGTGGAATGGGGCGTCATGGGAGAATGTCGGCACGATCCAGGGGCCGCAGGGCGTGCCAGGGGCGGATGGTGATGCCGCCGACATTGCCGCCGAGATACACGGCGCCACCGGCAAAACCACGCCGATAGACGCCGATGAGCTTGGCTTGGTGGATACGGCAGCGTCAAATGTGCTCAAAAAGTTAACCTGGGCGAATGTCAAGGCGACGCTCAAGACGTATTTTGACACGCTCTACAATCTCTACGTGCATCCCAACCACAGCGGCGACGTGACCAGCGTTGCCGACGGCGCCACGACCATCGCCGCCAACGCCGTGAGCGATACCAAACTGCGCGACAGCGGCGCCTTGTCGGTGATCGGGCGCTCGGCCAACACCAGCGGCGACCCGGCGGATATTGCGGCGAGTGCGGCGAGTGGGGCAGTCCTGCGTGAGAGTGGCAGCGCCATCAGCTTTGGCACGGTGGCAACGGCGGGACTTGCCGATGATGCCGTGACCTTTGCCAAGCTGCAAAATATCGCCACCGGCACGCTGCTGGGCAGAGACACGGCTGGAACGGGCGACCCGGAAGTAATCCAGCTTAACGCTACGCTCGAAATGAATGGCGCTCAATTCTTGCGGCGAGCGGCGCTAACCGGGGACGTGACGGCTTTTACAGGTAGTAACGCTACCACAATAGCCAACGACGCCGTGACCTTTGCCAAGATGCAGAATATCGCCACGGACAGCTTAGTGGGGCGTGATACGGCATCCAGCGGCGACCCGGAGAATATCCTGCTCGGTGCGTCATTGTCGATGGATGGCAGCGGCAATTTGCAGCGGGCTGCCTTGACCGGCGACGTGACGGCCTCGGCCAACGGCAACGCCACGACCATCGCCAACGACGCCGTGACCAACGCTAAAGCAGCGAACATGGCGGCGAATACCGTCAAGTCGAATATCACCGGCTCGACCGCTGACCCGGCAGACAATGACATCACGACCGTGCTCGCCCAGTACATCCACGCTGCCACCGGCAAGACAACGCCTGTCGATGCCGATGAGTTGGGGCTGATCGACAGTGCGGCGAGCAACGTGCTCAAGAAATTGACGTGGGCCAACCTCAAAGCCGCCATCAAAACGTACTATGATAGTTTGGCGACGACGCTGACCAACAAGACGCTGGATAGCACCAACATCGCATCGCTGACCGCCAAAACCACGCCGGTCAACGCCGATAGCGTGGTATTGGTGGATAGTGAGGCGTCAAATGTCTTTAAGGGCGTGACGGGGACAAACTTCAAAGCGTATTTGCAGACCTATTTTGACACGATCTACGGCTCGCTGAGCGCATCGAATACCTGGGCGGGGAGTCAACAGACGGCGGAGAGAGTAGTGGCGGACGCCTTTTTGACCGGCGGCTTTACGATTGCCGATGATAACGTGGCGACCTATGACCCTGGGGCGGCGGCGGTCGGCTTCTTTGCCTTCTACTGCACAACGGCATCCGAGGCGACGGTGGGCGGGCTGTTTGGCTTTCGGGGCACGGCGACGCCCAACTGCACGGCGATCTCGGCGCTCTCCAACACCAACGCCACGACAGGCGCACTGGCCGGCACGACGGGGACAGATACCAAGTTTACGGTGAGCGTGGGCACGGATGGCAAGATTTACTTTGAGAACCGGCGCGGGGCGTCACGGGTGATCAGCTATATTGTGTTTAGGTAAAAGAAAAGCCGCTCTCGCAGATGGGGAGCGGCTCTATGCGTGGGGCGTGGGCTATCAGGGCGTGGGGCGTTGGCGACACATGCGAACGTCGTCGGGTAGAACTGCCGTCACGATGCTCTGCCTAGTTTCGAGGATGAGCATATCCGCGCGCACTTCAATTGTTGTGCGTCCTTCTTGCGTTCTAACCTTATGAATACCATAGGGTAACGGCTCCCACTCGCCACGCTCGGCAAGCTGCTGCTCCAACTCGGCTATGCGTGCGGTGAGTGCGTCTGTTTGCGGCTTCACAAAGCGCACATACAATGCCTCTTGACATTCACGCTCATCCAGCATCCCCGCCCTATACTCGTCTGTGTAGCAAGCGTCTGACGGCTCTAGCGCCTGCGGTGCGGTTGTGTCGGTCATATTAGCCCCCTTAGAATCTTGTCCCGCCGTCTTGCTACACGCTCAAATGCACTTTGCACCGCTTTGGCAACGCGAAAAGAGTTGTACTTAGTCGGGCCAAAATGCTCGCATGTATCGAAGTACAGTTGCAGAAGGCTGTCCCGCAACTGTATCGCCTCCTGAAAGAGCTTGGTCGCTTTATGGTTATACGGAACCATCTCCTACCATCCTCTCTGCCCGTCATGGGCTATGCCCGCATCGCACGCGGGCTGCTGTGCTGTAGTGGCTATTGAGCGTATGTGCTGACTCTGATAGTCTCGCCGTCAATGTCAACCACTTTTTCTAGCAGGTAGACAATTCGTCCCATTGCCGCCGCTTGCCTGGTGGCTGCTTCGGCTTGGGCAATGGCGGCGCACGCGTGTAATTCGCGCATCATGCCAACGTGACTATCTTCGCCGGACAAGTTGTAACTTTCCCAAAGTTCAATTGCCTTCGCTAATGCGTCCACGATAGTTCCTTCTGCCCACCTTTACGCCGATGGGCGGGCTGCTGTGCTGTGGCTTAGGCGGTAACTGGTTGCTTTACGACACTTGCGATGATTTCGCAAATGTCCTTGCGGTAGGCAGGATTGGGTGTCATCACGCTCTTGCCATTGCCATCCTTGACGGCCTTGCCTTCTGCATCTTTCACGACAATCTGTTCGGGCAGCATAACAAGGAGTTCGCTGGCTAGCTTGCGACCGACCATGTTATCTTTGCTGATTTCACTTTCGCAGATGAGCGCAAAGACGTAGCCGTGATTGCCATCAGTGAGCGCATCCACCAATCCAGTAAGGTACTGATACTGCTTTGGTGTACAGGGGCCATCGCTGTTGCGGTGCAAGTCAGACGCCCACTTAACCAAATCGTATGCGCTCGCCATTACCTTTTGCGCTTTCGGTTCAGGTGCAAAGTCAACGTCCTCAAAGGGGTTGTCCTGCGGCGGCTGCTGCGTCCTGCCCTGCGTCAATTGCTTTGGTTCGACAACGGGTGTCCATTCGCCATCTATGACCATATCCTCAATGTCCTGAGTGTAAAACTCAGAGGCGTTGACGGCAAGCAAGGTAGCGGCAATTAGCGCGCGCTTTTGCGCCATCTTCTGCACGGTGTTTACTTGGTCGGCAACGTCGGGATTCTGCACGCGCCCGACTGATTGTGACTCAATGGCGGTGTCACCATCCTTGAACGTTGCGCCACACCCGCCCTTTTTCTTGAAGCATAGCCACCCGCCGCCATAGTCGTCTTTGCCCTTGATGATGTTGGCTTGCCCGCACTTGGGACAGACGCGCTCGCCTTTGCGGTAGCGGTACTTGCTCTCCCATGTGTTGCAACTACCTTCGCTTGAGGCGACTAGATTGCCATTGCGGTGCAGCTCGCAACGGTAGCGATAGTAAAAGAACGCCTCGCCCTTGTGGTCGTCGCCCGTCCAGTCCTCGACAACGGAGACGGGGATAAACATGGGCGTCAGGCCGAAGAACGTCGCCAACTTCTCTGCACCCGGCTTGAGCAGCGTCGGTTTGTCACCTGCGCCGGGTATCTTGCCAAAGTCCACACCCTCAACCATGATACGCTTGGTGAAGTCCACTACGTGATTGCGACGGGCGATTGCCACTTCCATATCCATAACTGGCAGGAACATTGTGTCGTCGCGTAGTGCCAAAGCTGTTGCGTTCACATTCCACCTCTCATCCATTCTTCGTCTAACATGGCTTCTTGTTGTTCGCTCAGTCGTTCCAACTTTGCGCCGCTCCACTGTGCGCGCCACCATCCTAGTTCTTGCGCCTCGGTCGGCATGGCGCAAAGCGGCTGCCCCTCTATCGCTGCATGGAAGCCGTCCCAAATAAGTTCGTCATGCGTGCCAAGTGCGTTGATGCTGTTCATGTAGCGGCTGACGAGCATGTTCTGGTCTGTCTGCGGGAGTGGGGCGACACTCCAATCAATGTCGCCCTCGGTGATTTTGCCAACACACAAGATTCGTAAGGTGTTCATGCTGCGCTCCAATTCACGCTAAACTTGGCGGTGTAGGTTTCCAGCTGCGGCAACTCTGTGCCATTCGCTACTGCCTCGCGCTTGGCGGCGAAGTAGGCGGCGAAGGCGGCGTTGACTTCGCGGATGCGCTCAATCTCTGCGTCTGTCCAACCAGCAGACTTGGCGCTGGCCTTGTCCTGGCGGTACTGGTTGCGGCTGCGATATTTACTGTCGGTGCGCTTGTACATGGTGTATACTGCTCCTTGTTGGGTTGGTTGTGGGCCGCTTGGCGTTGCTGCGCTGGGCGGCTCGTTTTTGTTTTACTGATTAGACCTTTGCCATTTCGAGCATTTCAGGCGTAACGCCTGCATCAACTAGGAAATCAAGTGCCATCATCTCGCCAACGCTATGATCGAGTTGTTCCATCGTGATCTTGATCAACTCGGCGTTGGCGACCGGCATATCGCACATGTCGTAAATCATGGCGGCCAGTGTGCTAGGTGCAAACAGACTAAGTGCGTATCGGCTGATCATCGTGTCGTCTCCTGTGGTGGTGCGTTTGATGGTTGTGAACCAAATTTGGGTTTCAGCATTTGCCGTTAGGTTCTTATGCTTCACCGGCTCATGTCCTCTTTTGGTTCGTTTTGCTTGTAAATACATTTTATCACACTTTTGTTGTGGTGTCAACAACTTTGTTGTGTAGAAACACCACGAACATTTAGCTAAGACTAAAAAAAGTGTGCAACAACTTTCTTGTTGACACCACAACTTTTTTGTGTTAGGATGGTGGCAGACAGGAGGTGATACGTAATGACCGATATTCGGATTGATAAGAGGCGGCTAGAAACAATTATGGATATGCGAGGATTCGACAATGAATCGCTGGCCGCCGCAACGGGAAAGCATTACAACAGTGTACTTCGGCTAAAGCGGGAGCAATCGACGACGCTATCAGACCTGGAGAAGTTATGCGAGGTCTTGCGTTGCCATCCATTCGATCTTATTGTGGCAGAGGGATTTCCAGAGCCTTTCTTGGTCGCCCCGGCGAGCCGTTGAAGGTTGTCTATCGCTAGATAGATGCAGTCGGGGCAAAGCAAAACGCCCCGGCACAAGTACCGAAGCGCTTTACCCTTACTCGCATCACAGCCGCCACGCCTGGCAGCTAACCGGCTACGATGCGCCGCACCTTGACAACCACATAGATACGGTATTCGGAGGAGTGACTCCCCAGGGATTTGAACCCTGAACCCAATGATTAAGAGTCTATGCGTTTACGCTTTGACTCCTAGTCATCCCTTTGGCACAGTCGCCTCAGGCGACACTCGTTTCAACGCCTCGGTGTATTCCCGTTTTAGCCCAGCCGTCAGCCAGTGAGCATACTCGCTTTCAGTCGTCTTAACCGACGCATGACCCAGCGCCGCCGCCACTGCGCTTATCTCCATTCCGCCATTGAGAAACTCCATTGCAAAGGCATGACGAAAGGCGTGGGGATTGCGGTAAGGCAGCCCGGCATTGGCAAAGCGGCGCATGAAGATCATTCGTACACCGGCGGCGCTCAGTGGCCCACGCACCCGCCCATGCCCATCGTTGGCGACAAAAAGTGTCTCTGAGCAAAAGGCCGGACGCATCTCATAGTAGATAGGCAATTCGATAGCAAGCGAGGGGTGGCAGGGGACGGGGCGCGGCTTATCACCTTTGCCACGCCGGACAAAAATCATCTGGTCGTCTAGGTCAACATCGGTGGGCAGTAGTGAGATAGTTTCGGTCACACGCAAACCGCTGTAGAACATGACGAGCAAGATGCAGCGGTCGCGCTGGTCACTCCACTTGTTGACGGCGATTGAGGCATACAGTTGGTCAAAGTCGCTTTTGGGCACTCGATTCTTGATGCGCTTAATCATCTTGGGTTTTTGGATGTGACGCAGAGGATTGTCTGAAATGTAATCACGCTGATACGCCCAGGTAAACCAGGCGGTCAACGCCGTGAAATAGCCGGATACCGTAGAGGATGCCAGTTTGCGCTTACGCAGGCTGGCTAGATACACCTCAATGGTATCCGGCTTTTTGTATTCCTGCCCTTCACTGCCACACCACTCCAAATAACGAGAAATGCACATCCGATACCAACTGAGCGTGTTGGGGAGACAAGCTGCCGCCTCTTTGGAAATGATGAAGCGATCCAGGAGGTCATTGGGCGACATAGGGGAATCCTTCTATTGGATTGTGTTGGGATGTTGGCCGCGAAGCGTTGCGGTTGCCATACATGACGTTTTTTCCTCTCGCGAAATATTGTCAATTTTGTTGAGAGGATAGCAGTTCCGTTTTCGTCTGTGCTCTTTTGGGTACTTTTTAGACCACGTTTGGGAGGAAGAATGCTCGCTTTTGTTTTGCTACTCGCTTTTATGTGGGGCTGCATCATTGCCGCCTTTATGCAGTTCACCGAACTTGGGGACTTCATCTCCAAACGATTGACTTGGTTTATGACCGCCATCGGTTGCGGCGTCGATCTCCTGCTTGGCTTATTCCTGACCGACGCCTCTGGTTCTGTTGAGTGGTGGCAGATTGTCGCCGTGTTCTTTGTCTCATCTATCGCCGTCTCGTTTCGCGGCATCTGGCAGCACGCCAGCTACAACCGAATGCAGATGAACGATGCAAAAGACGCGCTTGGCGAATAAGACGCAATGGGCACTCTACGACATAGCGGCACGCTGTTTGGCCGCATCGAAGCGATGGGAGAAGGCAATGGCAATGGCGGAACGCAACCAAGACCCAGCCATGATGACCTTGTTGGCACGGATGCGCGACGACATTGCGGTTATCGAGCGCAAGGCAAAGGACGCTCTCAACGGCGACTATCAGGAGGAAATGGAACTATGAGCCGCCACGAACGAATCGACTGGGGCTATGTCGCCGTGTCGCTGTGCGTGATCGCCGTGCTGCTGGCGCTCGCCATCGTCGTCCATCACTATGTGAGTTTGGGGAGGGGATTGTGATCGACAAGCCAGCAAGCTACGAAACATTTCTGAGGAGCAAGCGCATCGTCGTTGGCTCGGCGGGCAAGGATATATCTATCGATGATGTGCACCCTGGCCTCTTTGCCTTCCAACGCCAGATCGTTGTCTGGGCGTGTCGCAAGGGACGCTGTGCTGTGCTGGCCGATACTGGGCTGGGCAAGACCCGCATCCAGTTGGAGTGGGCACGGCTGATGGGGCAAAAGACGCTGATCATTGCGCCGCTGTCAGTGGCCCGCCAAACGGTACGCGAGGGACAAAAGATCGATGTCGATGTGCGCTATGTGCGGAGTCAGGCACAAGTGATGGGCGACCATAAACTCTGGATCACCAACTATGAGATGCTTGACCATTTTGACGCTTCGCAGTTTGGCGCCGTGGTCATCGACGAGTCATCGATCCTCAAGGCACTGGATAGCTCGACCCGCCGCAAGCTAACCGAGATGTTTATCAGTACACCTTATAAGCTGGCCTGCACCGCCACACCCGCACCCAACGACCGTGCCGAGATCGGCAACCACAGCGAGTTCCTCGGCATCACCAAGATGTCTGACATGCTCGCCATGTTCTTTGTGCACGCCAACAAAGAGACGATCAGCGAGGTGGGCGGCTATAAGTTGCGCCGCAAGTTGGGCAATGACAACGGCCAGGAGTGGCGACTAAAGCATCACGCCGAGGAGCGCTTCTATCGCTGGATGGCATCGTGGGCGATGTCAATCCGCAAGCCGTCTGACATCGGCTTTGATGACGCCGGCTATGAATTGCCGCCGCTGCATGTCAAGCCTGTATGGATTGACTACCAGTATACGCCCGCCGATCAGTTGGTCTTTACCGGCTTGAATGGTCTGAGCGGGGCGCGGGCGGTACGGCGTGAGACGCTTGACCTGCGCTGCCGGGCAGCCGCCGATCTGGTCAACGCCAACGATGAACAGTGGATCGTGTGGACGGGGCTGAATGATGAATCAGCGCTGATGGCCGGGCTTATTCCAGGATCGATTGAGGTGGTCGGCAGCGATTCGCCGGAAGATAAAGCGGCGGCGATTGAAGCGTTTCAGGACGGCAAGTATCGCGTGCTGGTGACAAAAGTATCGATTGCCGGCTTTGGCATGAATTTTCAGAACTGCCACAACCAGGTATTTGTCGGCCTCTCCTATTCGTGGGAAGAGTGGTATCAGGCGATCCGCCGCTGTTATCGCTTTGGGCAGCATCATGCGGTCAACATCCGGGTCGTTCTGTCGCAATCCGAGCAAGAGGTATTCGATACGATTATGAGCAAGGAGGCCGTGGCAAAAGATATGTCAGAACAACTGATCAGGCATGTGAGCAAATACGAAATGGAAGAATTGAACAGCAATGAAGAGGGCGCTTTTGACTATCAGGAGACGACGGTCAAGGGCAATAACTGGACGGCGCTGCTGGGCGATTCGTGCCAACGGCTGGCTGAGTTGGCTGACAACAGCATCGATCTCTCGGTCTATTCGCCGCCGTTTGCCAACCTGTATGTCTACTCGGCCAGCGAGCACGACTTGGGCAATAGCCGCACCAGCGAGGAGTTTTTTAGTCACTATGGATTTGTCATCCGTGAAATCCTGCGCGTGACCAAGCCAGGGCGTTTGACCTGCGTCCATACTGCCGACATTCCGGCAATGGCAAGTCGAGACGGCTACATCGGCATGAAGGACTTCCCCGGCGAGGTCATCCGTGCCTATGAAGAGAACGGCTGGATTTATCACGGCTATGCCGTCGTTGCCAAGAATCCACAGGCGCAAGCGATCCGCACGCACAGCAAAGCACTGCTCTTCGTGCAGGTACGCAAGGATAGCGCATCCAGCCGTCCCGCCATCCTGGATCGGGTGCTGTTCTTTTACAAGCCAGGCGATAACCTCGTGCCGGTAACGCCCGTCGCCAACGGCGAAATGGACAATGAAACCTGGATCGATTGGGCGGGCGGCATCTGGACGGGCATCAGCGAGAGCGACACGCTCCAGTATCAGGCTGCCCGTGACCCGGATGATGAGCTTCATCTATGCCCGCTCCAACTGGGCACTATCGAACGCTGCATCAAACTCTACTCCAACCCTGGCGAAACCGTCTTGACGCCCTTCATGGGCGTATCCAGCGAGGTGTACTCAGCGGTCAAGCTGGGGCGCAAGGGCATCGGCATCGAACTCAAGCCATCCTACTTTGCGATTGCGCTCAAGAATCTGCGCGAGCTTGAGGTCAAGCAGAGCACGCCGACTTTGTTTGATATGACTGAACTCTCCGCCCAGTGGCCCGCCATGCCCGACTTGCAAGACGGCATCGATCGCTTTAGCGAATATGAGATCGCCGGCACACCGGCAGAGTAAGCGGCGCACAAATAAGCTACCCGCTCGGCGCATAACACAGCATCGAGCGGGCAGCGGTTCAATCGGCTTTTAACACCGACGTAGTTTTTGAAGCGTTACCATCTGAGCTTGGCAGGCAGAGGGATGGTAACGCCAGACTGACAACACCATCCCATGCGCCGTTAACGCATCTCAGCGTCCGGGGCATCGTGGTAGGTGTGAATCGCTGGATGGCGATTGCGATTTAGTCTAGCAAGGGATGGGTTTGATGTCTACTGGAAACGCAAATTTTACAGACAATTTCACAGACAATGCGCCGCTGCCCGATGTTCGCCCGGCACCCTCTAAGCGCAAGAAGGTTCAAACGCCGTACAAACCACGGTTATCAACGCTGGTGAAACGAGCAATGGAGGATAGCGTGCAGGATGCCATAGAGCTACAAAAGGACATGGATCGGATGTTGGATTGGCTGGAAAACGAGATGAACGCCCGTGAATCGCTGCGGGAGAGGATCAACGCTTTGCCGTCGCCGCTCGACTATCGCATGGCAGCGCTGCTGGAAGAGGAGACGGAGGTGTTGCTGCGTATCGGCAAGTTGGAACTGATCCTGGCGCGCATGGCGATCACCGTCACTCGACTGGAGCGCCGTCTACAAGCATCGCTGGCCCAGGCACGGATGGGCGTAGAACCCGCCCAGAGGAATCAATGAGCATAACGCCTGAATTCATGGCCGGCGCCTTATTCGGCTTCTTGCTGGTGTTGCTCATCGGCTATGTGACGTGGGCGCTGCTGTAACCATGACAATCTTCCACCGCGAACCCATAGCAACCGGCGGGGTGAAAGAAGTGGAGCATACACCTCGAAATTCCTTTAGGGCGCATCGCCTGGTCTTTCCGGCTCAGACAGGCGGTGCAGCGGATACCCTCCTGTGTGAAGCATGGGCTGACGCTTACCCGTTGGCCCATGCGGGGAGACTTACGAAAGTGTTTCGTTTCTTTATGTTTCAAAAGGACACACTCTAATGACACAAACACGCTGGGCATACTGTTTAGATTGCGAGTGGACGGGCGAAGCGCTGGGCACGAATCCACGCCGCTGCCCCTCGTGCGGCGGGCCGCGAGTCGTGCTCAAGAGCAACAATGAACTGGTGCGGGCCATTGCCGCAAGGCCGCAGGATGATGCAGACAGGGAGCAGGTGATCGGCGACATCCGGCGTGCCGTAGACATGGTTGACTATGCGCTGCTGACGGGGCTGGCAGGTGACTTGAGCGGGGCGGAACTGAATTGACGCCATGCCCTTCCACACGAGACAAGTCGGGGGTGATTTACCAAACGGTATCAACCGGAAAGACCTAGAACTCCTGGCGGCGTGTGCCTAGACGGTGGCGGGGCAGATCAAGCATGGCGAAAGGTGTAACAAAAGCAAAGGACAACGACCGTAGTCATTGCCCATTCCGTGAAACTTATTCGCAAATACAGTTTATCACGGTTTTATGGGCATCCATCTGTAAGCGACTAGATTCAAATCTTTCGATTGGAGAACCCTATGAAACTCACAAAGATGGCCGCAAAAGCCATTAATCCAGCAGCCGCAGAGGAATTGCTAAAACTCTATCCCTATGAGCGCCAGCGCTCAGTAAATCAAAGCTATGTCGAGTCCTACGCCAGCACGATGACAAAGGGTGAATGGCTGCCTGGTTCCGAGATTGCCATCGCCTTTTCACCCAATGGCGACGGCCAAAAGCACGGCCATCTTGTCAATGGACGCCATCGCTTGCTTGCTGTCATCGAATCAGGTGCATCAATCGAGTTTGCTATCAAGGAATTCGATTGCGCTGACTCCAACGAAGTAGCAAACCTCTACGGACTCACCGACACAGGCCGCCAACGCAACATCAACGATCACATTCGGGCGTTGGCCTTAGATGAGGAGTTTGGATTATCACTATTCGACAACTCCAAACTGAGCGCCGCCGTTGCTCTGATCAATGGTGACTTTCGACCGCACAACAAAAATTTCTTGTTACCAAGTATCGCATTGACTTGATGCGTGAGTACGCCATCGCCGCATCAATCTATGTCGAGTTGATTGCCGGAGCCAGCGGACGGATAAGCAACTTGTTGCGCCGGGCAGCATCAATGGCCGTGGGTATTGTCACGATTGATGAATCGATATCGGTCTTTGGCGATAAAAAGGTAGAGGATTTTTGGACTGGAATCGCCAAAGATGACGGGCTGCATTTAGTCGACCCACGCAAAGTTGCACATACGCATCTGATTGAGACATCCATGCGCGGCGGCAAAGGTAAGAACGCATCACCGTACTATAGCGCTCGCTATATTGCGAATTGCTTTAACGCCTGGGTGGAAGGACGCGAAATCAAGTTTACACGAGTCAACGATGCCAAAGCGCCGATTCTCATCGCCGGTACATCGTTCAAGGGCTAACCATACCAGCGGCAAACGACAAGCGTTCAGCGGGTGCAACTCCCGCCGCCGCTCCTGGCGCTAAATGAGCGCCTGTGAGTCGGAAACTGAAGGGGCGGCTGTTCCTCGGTCACAGACCGCTGAATAAGTTCCACCATAGAAGGGACGGCCTATCGACGTGAGCGGCGCGAGATGCTTTGTGGGACTTCCGCAAGGAAGGTGTGTAGAACTCGTAAGTAGATGGATCGCCCGTGACAGCAGGAGTCAGTGTTGATCGACACCCGGAGTCGATACCGGCAGGCGATTTGGTGAGTGATCCACTCACATCAACAGGCAAGCCAAGAGCCACTCAAGGCACGCCACTACAACTCAAGAAAGAGGTTTAACCATGGCATTTGACACCGAGAAGTACACAAAGAATCCCTTCCTCAAGGGCGAAGATTTGGAAGAGGGCGAGCGCCAGGTGGTCACGATCAAGACGGCGGAGGAGGTCAGCTTCCCATCCGGCGATACCGTGCCCGTGCTGTCGTTTATGGAGCTTGAGCAAAAGCTGACGCTCAACAAGACCCGCATCAAAAAGCTGGTCGAGCTTTTGGGCGAGGATACCGATGAGTGGGTCGGCAAAAAGATCGCCCTCTATCCGGTCGATGTGCAGTACAACGGCAAGACGATGGCGGGCGTCGCCGTCGGCGCTCCGCCCAAAAAGGCGAAGGGCAAGCCGGATGTGCAGTTTATGAAGGATGAGGATGAGGACGATAGCAATCCCTTTGCTTGATTGATATTCGGGGCGAACGGAATACCGTTCGCCCCTTTCCCTGAGGTCATGCGATGCCCGCCAAAAAGACGAAGTTAAAAGCCGCCGCACAGTGGTATATCAAATTCAACTGGTTTATCTTCCCCTGCGAGCCAAACGGCAAGCAACCGCTGACCGCCCACGGCTACAAGGATGCCTCAAACGACCCGGCGCAGATCGAGGAGTGGTGGGAGAAATGGCCCGACGCCAATATCGGCTTAGCGTGCGACAAGTCCGAGGTAGTGGCGTTGGACGGCGACCCATCCCACTACGATGACCGCAGCCGTGAGTTGATGGCAGATTTGAGCAGCGAGTATCTAACCGCCTCGCAATCGACGCCATCGAACGGGACGCACCTAATCTATATGGCGCCGCTGGGCGTCAAGGTCAGCAACAGTCCCGGCAGCCTGCCGCCGGGCATCGATGTGCGGGCCAACGGCTATATCCTGCTGGAGCCGTCGTGCGTGGTCTACAGCGAGCAGGAGGCACGCTCAAAGGGCGTAGAGCCTGGCTATATGAGTTTCTACCGCTGGCTGGAGCGCCCCGATGAGACAGTGCCGCAACCGCTGCCGGATCGAGTGCTGGAAGCGCTAAGAAAGCCCGAACCCAAGCGCACGCCGCCTCCTAACACGAATGGCTATCACAATGGCAACGGCAACGGCGTAAGCGTAGCGAACGGCAAAGAGAAATACGCACGGGTGGCGCTGGACAGGGAACTGGATGCACTCGCCAAGAGTAGCGAGGGCGGGCGCAATGAACAATTGAATAAGAGCGCTTTTTCATTGGGGCAGCTTGTGGCGTCGGGCTTGCTTGATGAGTCCGAGGTGGGCGAAAAGTTGGAGAATGTGGCGCTTGCCATCGGGCTGGCCGAGCAAGAGATCAGGGCAACGATTCGCAGCGGGCTATCGAGCGGCAAGGGGCAGCCGCGGATTGTGCCGGAGGCGCCACGCTTGCGGTTTGGGCGCAACCACGAAGAGACGCCGCCGGAGGATGAAGAGGAAGAGTCCGAGGATGAAGAGGCGCCAAAGAAAAAGGCCAAGTCGCTGGTCGGGCCGTCCAAGACGATCCAGCTTGAACTGCGGCGCATGGGCTACACCTTTCAGCTGAATGAACTGCGCGACCGTATCGAGTTGGCCGATGGCTCGCCTTTGCATGATGGCGAGCAGGCGACGATTGTCGCTCAACTCTTCGAGCAAGGCGTCAAGAATAAGACGCTTATCCTCGATGTACTACTTGCCGAGGCGTGGGCCAACCGCTATGACCCGCTGCGTGATTTCCTCAACTCCCTAACCTGGGACGGCAAAGACTATATCGAGATGCTGGGCGGATGGTTTGTTTGCAAGAATGAGCCAATACAGTTGGCAGACGGATCGTTGAAGAGTGTCATGTCTGTCTGGCTGCGGAAGTGGCTGATCGGCGCTGTGGGCAAGGCGCTGGACGGCATCCAAAACCCGATGCTTGTGCTGGCCGGCAATCAGGGCATCGGCAAAAGCGAATTTGCACGCTGGCTTTGTTCTCCACTTTCTGACTACTTCGTGAGCAGCCCCATCGTCCCTGACAACACCGACCATCTGCGCTGGCTGGCTGGCAACTTCATCTGGGAGGTGGCTGAGCTGGGCGCCACGACACGCAAGGCGGACATCGAAGGGCTAAAGGCATTCCTGACCCGCCCTGAATGCAGTTACCGTGTGCCGTATGCCAAAAACGAAGTACACCGACCGGCGCGCGCTTCCTTTGTCGGCACAATCAACTTGGACAATGCCGGGTTCCTGATGGATGCCACGGGCAACAGACGCTTTCTGAGCGCCGAACTGCTGGGTATCCAATGGGAGGCTTATACACGCAATATTGACCCGATACAACTCTGGGCGCAAGCCGCCTACCTATACGACCAAGACAAAAACGCTTGGAAGTTGACGCCAGAAGAAGAAGAGCATCGTGATGAGATCAATGAGGGGTACGGGGCGGAAGACCCGATCTTGGATGCGCTGGAGAATCTCTTTACGGTTACTTCGGAAGCTGAGCCAGACAATAGCCCGTTTATGGCAACGACTCAGATTGTGAATCTTTTGGCCCTGAGCGTCCACGAGCCGACCACACGCCAATTGCAAATGGGCGTAGGCAAGGCGCTGCGCCGGCTGAAAGTGACGAAGGGACGGAAGGATGATATTCGCGGTTATTGGGGCATAACAAGGAGATTTACGCCACGTGTTTCAGAATAATTTTTGCCGCCAACCTCACGCCAACCTCGCGGAGAATTTGACGCCAACCTCATGCGTTGATGCCAACCTACCGCCAACCTCAAAAGGTAGGTTGGCGTCAAAATTTACTCTGGAAAATGGCGTTTTCTGCCAACCTGCCAACCTTTTGTTCTATATAAATTATTAGATAGTAAATAGGGGGGAATAGGGGGTATATATATACCAATAAAAGAAGGAGAAAAAGGTTGGCAAGGTTGGCAGGTTGGCGGAAAACTAATTCAGGAAGGAATTGGTATGACTCTTGATGTTGGATTTCCTATAAGGGTGTTTTACGCCAACCTACTCCGCATGGGCATCCATCTGCGTGCCTACAATGGCAAGCTCAAAGTGACGGGGCGCATGGATTTATGCACGCCGGTGCTGCAAGAGGAGATCGTCAAGCGCTCGGAACAGCTAATAGAGCTTTTATCGCCGGAAGTGCCTGAGCCGTTAGCGCCTTATTTTTACCGGCTGATTAAAGTCGATGAAGTCAGAGAAGTTGTCGGCATCGCCGAGCAAATGGGCATCTCGTTGCGCCAAACCCCGGTCAATGGCGGGTGGCTGATCGAAATTACGAATCATCGAATGAGCAAAGGAGCTAAGAAGAAATGACCGACATTCAACCCGACTGGAGCAAGCTGCCACCACACCGCCCGTGCTATGCCTACTTCGATGGGATGCGCCAGTGCGGGCGCTATGTCGAGGTCATCAACGAGCCTGTGGAAGTAATAGAGCTAGAGGTGGGGCGAAGAAAGGAACTCGCCGTTGCCATGCTGGGACGGGCGACCAAATGGCCTATCGGACTGTTTGAGGGACGCTGGCAAGTGTTGGAGGTGACGCCATGAACGGACTCGACACCCATCGCGCCGCCCAAGTCATCGGCTGGATATCGCCGCCCAAGCCACCACGCAGGAAGCCGGAGCGCAAGCCGTCAGAGGGCCAGTGCAAGGAGAAAGCGCCCTGTGGCTATCATTGCCGGCTGACCGATGCCGCCCATGTTTTGCACATCTGCAACGACCCCGATTGTCTGTGTCACGACCGCACCCGTTATGAGCCAGGATACGAGGACAGACGATGATGAGCGCCTTCCCCGAATTCGAGTATCGCATTTCGCCCGCCGATGACACGCTCATCCAGGTACGCCCATGCCGTGAGCAGCAGGGCAAGGCATCGATGTGGAGCCGCTACATGCCCTGTGATGGCGCTCACCACGCCGAGCGCATCCTGGCGATGCTACAGACGCCGGTGGATGAGCGGGAATGGGCGGTGCTGCCGTGAATATCACCTTGCCATTTCCGCCGAGCGCCAACCGCTACTATCGCCATGACCGTGGCATCACGCACCGCAGCGATGAGGCCAACGCCTATCGTGGCAACGTGTGGGCATTGTGCGACGATGAAGGCATTGAGCCATTCAGCGGATTGGTGCGTGTGTCGATGACCTTCTTTCGCCCTGCCAAGCGCGGCGACCTGGATAACCGGATCAAAGTCCTACTCGATTCGATACAGGGCTTGGCATATCACAATGACAGCCAAATCGCTGAGATACACGCCTACCGCGCTGACGACAAGGCCAACCCACGCGTCGAACTGGAGATCACCGAGCTATGAGCGACGGCTACACTATCATCCTGACCATTGCGGTGTTGGCAATTATGCTGGTCTTCATTCTGGGCGATGCCTGGGCGCGCGACAGGCACATGGAGCGCATCGAGGCCAAGTTGGACGCCATTCAGCAGGAGATGGGCATTGGTGACGATGATGCGCTGCTGGTTGGCCCAACCGAGACGGGAGAGGACGAATGAGGAGGTTGCCCCGAAGTTTCTATCGGCTATGTGGCCGAGGTGGGTGAGGAGGGATGGCGTCCTATCGATGCCTATCCGGGGCGCTTTGTGCCACTCGTGGAAGCGCCTGAGGTGCAGGCCATTGATACACCTCTAGACATAGACACGAAATAGTGCTACCATAGGAGCAGAGGCACATGGCCCAACCGCCGCCGGAACTTGAGCGTGTGATCGAACAATTCCGTGCTGAACTCGTCCGCATGTACTTGGCGGGCGAAATTGGTAAAATCGAATGTGATTGCGGCGATAACCGTTGGGTAGTCCGTTCGATGCCAATCCGTCGCAATGAGCCGGTACAGGTAGAGCGAAAGCACAAAGCAATAACCGTCGTGCGTTGACAGCCTTGTACAACCAAATAGGCCAAGTCTTACCGACAGCCACACTCCATTGAGTGTGGCTTTTTGTTTTGTTCTTGTTATTTGGTTGTGTTCATTTTGCGTGGTCGCTGAGTAAGAACCTTGTCTGTGGGCCAGCCTAACTTGATTCGTCTCTGGAGTGTTCCGACGCTCATATTTACGGAACTGGCCCAATCTTTCAGGCACTTTGTTTCGCCGCTGTGGGTAATCATCACGTTAGTTCGTTTGTTGCGGCTTTGTTGATGCTGAGTGGCATAGCGAATATTTTCAGGTTGATAGCCAAGAGAATTGTTGATTCTGTCGATGCTATAACCTTTTTCACCAAAGTGATCCAGTTGACTGGCATATTTATGAAATTCCAAAAAACTATTCCGCCATTCGTCACAGATTGTTATGCCTCTTGCGCCGTATTGGTGATAGTTTCGGTTGCTTGGATTAGTGCATCGTTCGATGATCTTATACCAAGTCTGGAACAGTGGCGTGAGCGACATGCCGTGAGTTGTAGAGGCGTGCCGTATCTTGTCTATGTTCAGGCAGCCGCACGACTGAGAGTTGCCCGATGTCAAAGAATGGCCGGCAATGTGACCTATGTTCCCACAGTCACATTGGCAAAGCCAAATAATTTCCCGTCTTGCGTTTTTGCCGATAGGGCCAAGCGCAATCCATCTGCCGAATCGTTGGCCGGTAATATCTTTGGCACTTTTGGAGAGGGTGATAAACTGAGGCTGCATAAGAAATTCACCTTTCTTGTGTCTAATCCGGCGACGTGTTGACGCACGTTGGCCGGTACTTTTTATTGGGCTTTACCAGTTCATTATACCACAGGTGATGCTGGCATGAGAGTCTTCATCGTAGCACCTAAATCTAACCTGGGTCATGTTCCAGACGAGGTGCAGGACATTCTCAACAGTGGTCTGCAAATTGTTGGTTCGATGTTGGGCAATGTCACTTATACCGAATTCTTGCGTGAAATACGGCGCACAAAGGCAGATGTGCTCTGGCTAGCGATGCACGGGGGTGCAGAAGGCTGGAAATTCAATAGCGGCTTGGTAGACGGCCCTGCGCTTGCGGCACTCATTCGAGGGCGTTTCTCTTACGTGTATCTCAACACTTGTCAATCACTCATCCAAGCGCAAGTGCTACAAAACGAAGGGCAAGTCGACGTGGTGTGTACCGTGCGCGACCTGGATGATTTAAGCGCCTACAGCACAGGCTCTTTAATGGCAGCGGCGCTGGCCGAATCAGATGACTTTCGCCAAGCCTATGAGCGGAGCAAGCCAGGCAATAACACGAATTACATCTATCTAGCCGGCTCTCAGAATCGTTTTTTAGACCCGAAGGCGCCGGCATGAGCGAGCGCTGGGGGGCATACGAGGACACCGCCAAGCTGCGCGAGCGCATCACGGTGATCGAAACCAACCTGCCTCTCTTGCGGGCGCAGATGGATCGCCAGGCTGCCGAGATGGATCGCCAGTTTCGCCAACTGAGCGAGGGGCAAACGCTCAACCGCAATTACACCGAGGAGAAGTTTGACGAGTTGGCAATTCTCATCCGCTCGGCAACACCGGCAAAGGCTGCCAACGACAAACTCTTTAATGCGGTATTGGCGGTAGGCGCTATCGCTACCCTGATTTTTATCATGCTGATTGTCTACTGGCTTTGGGTGTTGACCGGCGGGCATGTCGTATGAATCTTGAGTTTCAGTCGTGGGTACGCCTTGTCACCAACATCGCCGCTATGCTGATCAACGGGCTGGCAATCGCCTTTTGTATTGGGCTGTGGATGGAGGATAGACGCCTGTATCTGGCGTTTGGGGCGACAACGTTATTGATGGTCATGCTGCTTTTGCTGTTACGCATTGCCTCGATCCCCGAATTTACGATGTTTTCACCGCAGGCCGTGATGGTGGCGGGGCTGGTCATCAATGCGCTGGTCACGATAGCCGCCTTTGCCTGGTTTGCCGCTTTGCTTTATGACCGGCTACGGGCGAGTAGACTACGGCGCAAATATGGGCTGGATAAAGTCGGAGAGAGCGAATGATTGCCGCCATACCGCTACGCCGCATTTTAGAGATGGCCTTGTGGGGCGTGCTGATGGAATTGCTGGTCGTGGTGACGATGATCCTGTTTGTCGCCGCCCGCAACGTCTATTTCGACGCTCCGCCGATTGCCATCAAGAGTCTTGACCCGGAGCCGTTGGGCGTCTTTTGCGGGAGTGAGTTAGTGCCGGTACACAACCAAGTGTCGATCAACGATGAGATCATCGCCATCTATTACCTGACGACTATCGACGCAACCGGTGCCAACCTAGTCGGCACACAAACGGCCTTCACCGACATGCAGCATCCGCATCCGGCGACCTTTTTGCAGGAGTTACCGTGGCAAGTGCCGCACCTGGCGGCGGGAAAATATATTCGCTCTTTTGCCGCCCGCAACGTGGAAGGGGCGCAGCGCACCGTCTTTGTTGAGCGCCATTTTGAGATCAAGGGTCAGGAGTGTGATAGCCGATGAGCAACATGCCGCTGATTACAACTGCCGCCATTACGTCGATTGTCGGTGCGGTCATCTCCGTGCTACTCGCCTTTGGCGTGCATCTGACGCCGGAGCAATCTGCCGCCATCATGGGGCTGATCACCGTTCTGGCGCCGTGGGTGGTGGCACTGGTCGGGCACAATACGACCACGCCGCTTGCGAATCCTACGGCGAAGGATGGCGAGCCGTTGGTGCGGGCCAGTGGTGATAGCACGCCGCCGCAAACACGCAGCATCGCCCGTGGAGGCTAACCGATGATCAGTCTGCTGATTACCGTTCTGGTAGTTGCGCTGATTGCCTACATCGTGTTGTGGGCCATCGGCCAGATGGCGCTGCCGCAACCCGTCAAGACGGTCATCGTGGTCATCGTCGCCATCATCCTCATCCTGTTTTTGGTGCGCGCGTTCGGCTTAGTCAATTTCTAGGGGGCTATATGCTACCACTTTCGGTCAACTGGACAGGGATTATTTTCATTGTTGTTTTGGTAATGACCGTTCTATCTGCCGCTTCATCATGGGAACTTGT
>QHMY01000272.1:451-4696 GCA_003218305.1 Verrucomicrobiota bacterium | reverse complement strand
CAAGCCGCCGGATATTCGAGCGCACGCGCTCCCCCAGCAGCATCAGGACGGGCTCGGACAATTCCACGCCGATGATCTGCGCTTTCTTGCGCAAAATCGCCAGGCGCGTCTCGACGTCCGGCGGCTGCATGTCCGTGACCAGCCCCCATTCGAAGCGCGAGACCAGACGCTGCTCGAGGTTCTTGAGTTCGGTCGCAGGTCGGTCGCAGGTCATGACGATCTGTTTGTGCGATTCGTGGAGCGTATTGAACGTGTGAAAAAATTCCTCCTGGATGCGCTCTTTGCCGGCGAGGAACTGGATATCGTCGATCAGGAAGACGTCGCTCTGCCGGTAACGCCGGCGGAAACGCACGAGTTGGTTGTTCTGGATGGCGTCGATGAACTCGTTTGTAAATTTTTCCGAGGACACATAGACAACCTTGGTGCGTTTGCGGGTGGCAGATACGTGATGCCCGATTGCGTGCAAAAGATGCGTCTTGCCCAGGCCAACGCCGCTGTAAACGAACAGTGGGTTGTAAGATTTGCCCGGCGTTTGTGCCACGGAGATCGCCGCCGCATGCGCAAACGTGTTGTTGTTGCCGACCACGAATGTGTCGAAGGTGTTGCGAGGGTTTAGTGGAAACTCGCGGGGAGCCTCCGGTTCATGTTCTTCGGTAACCTCNNNNCTTCTTCCTTCGCCATGAACCGAATCTTCAGCATATCGCCGGCTTCCTTGCTGAGCACGTCCTGCATCAGGCCCAGGTAATTATCCTTGAGCCACAATTCGAAATAATTATTCGGCACCTCCAACGTCAAAACATCGCCATCCAATTGAGCCGCTTTTATGGGCGCGAACCAGAGGTTGAATATTTCCTGGGTGAGCATTCCCTGGAGCCGAGTCTGCGCTGCGCTCCAAACCTTCTCCGCGTGTGTGTTCATCCGTTAAGCTCCTTAAATAGCTGGCAATTAGAAGATTTATTCACTGGCTTATTTCGGGGCCGATTTCCGTATGTTTTGCCATTCATTTCAGCCATTTTCTGCCGTTCCGTCTGCATTTCCGAAACAAACCGTTGCCGAGCCCGTTACAGTTCCCGGCCCGACGCAGTCATTCACAAGTGCCTATCTCGCAATGACTTACGTCAGATTATCCATTCGAACATCACTCGGCGTGTCAGCGCCGAACCTCAAATTCCGATCCAACCTGCCAGAATTGCGGGCGTGATTTTTATTCCAAACATTATCCCCTGCCTAGCAGAAGATGTCAGTAGTTATCGACGAGTTATTCACAACCGCGCAACCCGCGTAATTTCAACGCGTTACACGTCGTAATAGAGATAGAATTCGTATGGATGGGGACGCAACCGAAGCGCGTCGTGCTCCTTGCGCTTGTGGCTGATCCACATTTCCAAAAAGTCGCTGGTGAAGACATCACCCTTCAGGAGAAACTCGTGATCGGCTTCCAGACAATCCAGCGCTTCGCCCAGACTGCCCGCCACATTCGGCACGCGCTTTAGTTCCTCCGGCGGCAACTCGTAAATATTTTTGTCGAGCGGTTCGCCGGGATCGATCTTGTTCTGGATGCCGTCCAGGCCGGCCATCAGCATCGCCGCAAACGCGAGGTACGGGTTGGCCGCCGGGTCCGGCGGGCGATACTCGACGCGCTTGGCTTTCGGATTCTCGCTGTAGGTGGGAATGCGGATCGCGGCTGAACGATTGCGCGAGCTGTAAGCGAGGTTCACCGGCGCTTCGTAACCGGGCACCAGGCGCTTGTAGCTGTTGGTCGTGGGGTTGCAAATCGCGCACAGAGCACGGGCGTGCTTGAGCAAGCCGCCAATGTAATTGAGCGCCATCGGGGAGAGCCCGGCGTAATCATTGCCGGCGAACAGCGGCTTGCCCTTTTTCCACAACGACTGGTGCGTGTGCATGCCGCTGCCGTTATCGCCGAAAAGCGGCTTGGGCATGAAGGTCACCGTCTTGCCATGGCGCCGGGCGACGTTCTTGATCACGTACTTGTAAACCATCATCGAGTCGGCGGCACGCACGAGGCTATCGAAGCGATAATCGATTTCCGCCTGGCCCGCCGTGGCGACTTCATGGTGCTGGCGTTCGATGCGTACCCCCAGCTGTTCCATGGTCAAACACATCTCGCTGCGGATATCCTGCTGCGTGTCCAATGGCGCGACCGGGAAATAACCTTCCTTGTGGCGAACTTTGTTGCCGAGATTCGGCATCTCATCGCGCCCGCTGTTCCAAATCGCTTCTTCGCTGTCCACGGTGTAAAAGGTGCCGTTGGGTTTGTGATCGAACTGGACGTTGTCGAAGATGAAGAATTCCGCTTCCGGGCCCATGAACGCCGTGTCGGCAATGGCTGTGCTGATCAGGTATTTCTCGGCGCGTTGCGCAATCCCGCGCGGATCGCGGACGTACGATTCGCGCGTGCCGGTCTCAGCGATCGTGCACGTGAGGCTCAACGTGGGCACCTGGCAGAAAGGGTCCATGAACGCCGTCGCCGGATCGGGCATCGCCAGCATGTCGCTGGCTTCGATGCTTTTCCAGCCGCGGATCGATGAGCCGTCGAACCCAAGCCCTTCCTCAAAAACCTCCTCGCCGATTTCGCCGATCGGACAACTGAAATGTTGCCATGTCCCAAAAGTGTCGACAAATTTAATGTCCACCATTTTGGCGCCATTCTTGCGCGCCATCTCCATCACGCTCTTCGCGCTGGGTCCCTTTTGCCCGTTCGAACTTTGTTTAGCCATGTCTTAAAATTTGTTTTCCCGACAAAAATTCCCCCGGATACGTCCGCAGGGGTCAACTGCAATCCATTTATGAACGCCAAATGAACTTCCATGTTCACTAGCTCGGCGCGGATACTAGCAATGACGCTCCGCGTGTAAACACGAAATCCAAAAAATTTTTCAGAGACAAAATTTTTGCGCTAGAAATCGCAAATTCTCGTTGACTTTCTTTGCGCAGGACGCGTCCAAAAACCAGTGAAGTATTTGGTTCGTTTGGTTCTGGCGGTTGGCTCCTTCTCACAACTGAGGGCCGCCGATTTGCGCGAATACCGCGAGCGCGCGACAAATGCCGACGGCGATCTCAGCCGCGGCAAGGAATTGTTCTTCGACGAAAACAAATGCGCTTGCGCACGCTGTCACTCGATCGACGGCACCGCCAGCAAAGCCGGCCCCGACCTCTTCACGGCGGGCGACAAATTTCCGCGCGGCGAACTGGTTCGCGCCATCCTCGAACCTTCGGCCGATATCGCCGTCGGGTACGGCACCACGATCATCGAAACCAAATCCGGCGAGGAACACACTGGGGTCATTAAACAAGCCACCGACGAATGGACGGAATTGATGCTCGCGGACGGCCGCAAGGTCCATATCAATGCCGCGGACATTAAAGAACAGCGCGGCAGCAATATTTCGCTGATGCCCGAGGGTTTGCACAACGCGATCTCGCCGCGCGAGTTCACCGACCTGGTGGAATACGTCGCGAGCCTGAAGGAGCCGCAAACGGCGCAATCGAAGAATCGCGGAACGCCCGCGGAGATTCCTGAACTCGCGAATCCGGTGCGCCTGGTGCCGTTCTTCAGCGAAGATCTCCGATTTCCGCATGCATTCGTGCACAAACCTGGCGATGTGCGTTCCGGGTTGGTGTGGTTTGGGCAGTTGCCGGGAAGTACGAACACGTTCCTCGCGGTGCATCAGACGGGAAAAATTTGGCTGCTCGAAAAGCGTGAGAGCGGAGATACCAAGACACTCTTCGGCGACATCACAGCCGAGTTGTTCAATGAACGCGGTCCAAATGGCCTGTTGAGCATCGCGTTTCATCCGAAGTTCCTCCAGAACCGCAAATATTATCTCAAGCATCAGGTGTTCGAGGATGGAAAGATTGCCACCGTGCTGATCGAGCGCGAAGCGGCGCCGGACTTGAAGCACGATTCCGGCAAGCAGTCGCGCCGCCTCCTGAAAATCGTGAGCACTACGCAGGACCACAGTGGCGGTGACATCGACTTCGGCCCGGACGGTTATCTTTATCTAGGCATGGGCGACACCGGTCCGCAACAAGACCCGCAAGGCCACGGCCAGGACATGCAATTGCTCCTCAGCAAGATCATTCGCATCAATGTGGACAAGCGCGACCCTGGCCTCGAGTACGCCATCCCCGCCGATAATCCGTTTCGTGGTCGGAGCGATGTGCGCCCGGAAATCTGGGCGTACGGTTTCCGCGAGCCCTGGCGCTTCAGCTTCGATCGCATCA
>QHMY01000272.1:0-405 GCA_003218305.1 Verrucomicrobiota bacterium | reverse complement strand
GGACCGCGTCGAGGAAGTGGCGATCGTTCGCCGCGGGGAAAATCACGGCTGGAACGTGTTTGAAGGCTTCGAACCGTTCTCGAATCGGTATCGCCGCGCCGGCGAGAACTACGTCGCGCCTGTGTTCGCCTACCGCCGCAAATTCGGCAACTCGATCACCGGCGGTTATGTGTATCGCGGCGACAAAACGTCCTCCTTATACGGCGTTTACGTTTGTGGCGATTACACCTCCAAACGCATCTGGGGACTCACGCAGGAAAACCGCGTGCTTAAAACAGTGCGCCAGATTGCCGTCTCCCCACAATTCATTTCCTCATTCGCCACCGACGAAGCGGGAAATATTTACGTCGTCGGCTACGAAGGCATGGTCTATAAAATCGATTTCAGCAGCGCAGATTTTAAGAC
>QHMY01000011.1 GCA_003218305.1 Verrucomicrobiota bacterium | reverse complement strand
TCGAAAATTCGGCCTTCCAATTATTTCGCCATCTGCGCCATCAGCAGTTCTTCCTTACGGACGTCACCCTCGAAGCGGATGCTATAGACGGCGTCGGGACGAATCCGAAGTAGCGCGCCTGTGCTGTCGCCAACTCCCCTGCTCATCCCGCAATCGATCAGGAAGATCAGTCCAAGGTATCGGTTCAGATTTTCGGAGTTTGCCCCCTCGTTCCCAAGTTGGACTTGGGAACGTCTCCACTAATCCGCCACCAGATCAAGCGTTTGGGCACACGGTGGATACCCTTGAGCAGCAGTTTGCTTAAGGATGGAATCGCAGCGTTGCGCGACGGAGTCGAAGCTCGGGTCTTCGCCAGTCAGACTTTGGGCGGCGGCGCGGAAGAGGGTGAGACTGGAGACGAGCTTGAGAGCATCGGTGCGGCCACCCATCAGGTCTTCGAGCGCGCGGCCACCGTCGAGTTGCTCGCTGACAGCGCCGGCAATTTCCTCGTAGCGAGTGCGGAGAAGCGGGTCGTGCAAATACTCGCAGGCTTCCGACAGATCGCGGATGGCGTAGGCGCGGGCGGTGGAGGAACGGCCGAGGCCTTCGATCTGCGGAACGATGTACCAGATCCAGTGACTGGTTTTGCGTCCCCGACGAATCTCCGCGAGCGCGGTGTCGTAGCCGGCCGTGGGGTTGGCCTGGGCGGTGTGGAAGCGTTCGAGGGACATTGGGGAATTTTCGTTAGGCGGCGACGTGCATCTCGCGGTAATTAAAACCTGACATGAAATCGGAATTTCCCACGGCCCAAGAGTATTCGTCCCAGCGTGCCCGCTATCCGGCCATGACTGTCGTCGACATTCGCTCCGAGCAAGCTGCTGTCACTGATTCCTACAAGAATCAGGTGCTCGTCGATATCAACAACGAGTGCATGCGGCTTTCGGTCTTCGAAGGAGAGTATCGGTGGCATCACCACCCGGATTCTGACGAGCTCTTCCTCGTGGTGGCGGGTGAACTTCAGATTGAGTTTGAAAGTGGTGCCCAGTCAACGCTGAAGGAGTGGCAAAGCATGGTCGTGCCGGCGGGCACGGTCCACCGAACCCGGGCGATAGGACGCACCGTTAACGTTACCTACGAAAAACACGGCGCCCAGACTGTTTTTGTGGAGCCGGCGCCGATGGGAAAGTGACCCTTCGTCGCCAACGCAACGGCGGGCAAGCGAGTGACATGTGACGTGTTGGATCCGCGACCGTGACGGCCAATCATACGCGTGCGTTCCCAAGTACAACTTGGGAACGAGGGATACGCCAAATTCAATTCGCGGGGCAGCTTAGTTCAGGTAACCCCCAACGGCGGAGAGGCGTCAGGACCGAGGGATTAATTGAGAGCTGCGCGCGCCTTCGGCACTTGACCGCTTAAAGCGGTCGAGTTCCCGCGCGAACGGATTCGTCCTTTTGTGATCTTGTGGGGCGCTCGATGCACCCGGCTAAAAAGCAGGACTGGACGGTGGCGCGAGCGGGGCGAGTTTGTCAGCATGAAATCGCTTCGATCAACTCTCTTGATTCTTCCAGCCCTCCTTCTTTGCGCATCCCCTCTCGTCGCTCAGGAAAAGACGCGGGTGAGTCCGCATGAAACGATAAACGCCACGGTGGGTGACGCCAAGATCACGATCGTCTATGGCCGGCCGTATACGAAGGATCCGAAGAGCGGGGAGAAACGCAAAATCTGGGGCGGCCTGGTGCCTTACGGTCAGGTTTGGCGAATGGGAGCTGACGAAGCCACGCTTTTCACGACCGACAAAGAGGTCTTGATCGGTGGGACTTCGGTCGCAGCCGGCACTTACTCTTTGTTCCTCCTGCCAGAGGAAGGCGGCAGCGCGAAGCTGATCGTCAATAAGCAGACCGGCCAATGGGGAACGAAGTACGACCAGAGCCAGGATTTGGTTCGAATCGGCTTGATTCAGGGGAAACTCGATAAGCCGGCGGAGCAATTCATGATCACGGTCGAGAAGACGATGGCCGATGGCGTTTTGAAGCTGATGTGGGACGACACGCAATATTCAGCGTCAATCGCGGTGAAGAAGTAAGGGCGAGTGACGCGTGACCTGTGACGTGTAAGAGACGCGTTTCCGATATCGTAATCGTGCTCGTGCTCCCGCTCGTGATCGATCTCCCAGTATAGCGTGGGCAGCGCGCCTACGATTCGAGGACGAGCACGAGGAAGAAGAGACGGAGATGAATCGATCGACTTGGCGAGCCCTGGTTGGGGTTTGGTTACTCCTGGCATTGGCCATTGGCAGTCCTCTGCGGGCCGCGGGAGTTAATGAAACATCCGTGCGTCCGGTTCATTTATTCTTCGAAAGCGGGGGCTGGAAAATCCGGGCGGATCGTTATTCGCCGATGGGGACGCGCTCGCATCGCACGGTCATCGTGTTGTACGGCGCCGGCGGGATGGTATTCGACGGGCCCAGTATGCGGCGAGTCGCACAAACGCTCGCCGAGGCGGGCGATACGGTTTACCTCCTCCATTACTACAACCGCACGGGAACGATCGTCGCACTCGATTCCACCATGCAGAAGCACTTCACCGAATGGCTCGAGACCTTGCGCGAGGGCATTCGATGGGTGCACACCCGCGAGGGAAAAGACTCGATCGGTCTCTACGGATATTCACTCGGCGGATTTTTGGCGATCGCAGCAGCATCCGACAATCCGCTGGTGGGGGCGGTGGCGGAACAGGCCGGCGGGATCTGGAATTCACAACAGAAGCGCATCGGCAAAATGCCGCCGGTCCTGATGGTGCATGGCTTGGAAGACAAACGCGTGCCGCTGGAGAAATACGCGAAGCCGCTCCTGCGCGTGTTGCGTCAGCGCGGCGGACACGTGAAAACGGAATTCGTGCCAGGCGAAGGCCATGTGTTGAGCGAAGCGGCTATGGCCGCGGTACGGCCGAAAGTCGCGACATTCTTTGCGGGCCAACTGCGTTAGGGATTCGGAGGTGTGAGGTCGCGGGGAAGAATTACGGGCGTTCGCCATCGTAATCGTGCTCGTGATCGATCTTTTGCTGTCGGGCAGGGGCATCGCCTGCCGTGATTTGGTTTCGGCTCCGGAAGTAGTCGGCGGACGGCGCAGCGCGCGGTCCCTACCCATCTAGCCTCGCAGGCGGAACGTCTGCCCTACAATTCCGAGCACGAGCACGAGCGAGGACGAGGACGCAGAAGATGATAGGCGAGACGCCTGCCCTTCAATTATTTTGGAGTAGAGGAAGCGGAAGGACTTGAGGAATCCGGAGCGTTGTACGGGATGGGCATGATTCCCTCGGTGCGGGCTTCGTCGAGATCGATCATTTGATAATTGGCATCGTTTCCATCGAACTTCTCTTTGTTCTTCTCCAGGTCGTCGGTGGCGATCTGGATTGCTTTGGCAAAAGTCTTCCAGTCCCTGTTGCCACGCGCTTTCTCGTCGAGTTTGCCGCGTAACGTGGTCAACGCCTTGGGATCCTCGTCTTTCTCTTCGTCGCTGGCGTTTTGAGCGCCGATAACGGTGGTCTCGAGGCCGACGAAATCCTTTTTGTCGGGCGTGAGGTAGAAGCCCATATACATGTGGCCGGGAATGGTGACGAGGAAGGGCTGGATCGAAATCTTGCGCAGGATGGAAGCGAAGAGAACGCTGCCATCGACGCAGTTTGCCTGCGTGTTGGTGATTGATTGGTCGAGGAACCGGACATACTGGCTGTAAACTTCCTCCGACCCGCCGGGCGTGGTCGTGGTGGAGCTATATTGGATTCCGCGTTTCTGGAGCGCAGACCAGATGGCGAAGACCTGCCGAACCACTTCCGCCGGATCGTCCCGCTGATAACCCAGGAAGGCGTTCACGATCTTGGTCCCAAGGGCTTCCTGCAACACCTTGTCGAGCATTGGATGGTTCTCGTTCACATAAGCAGCGAACATCCATCCGATCTCGGCCGAACCGGCGATGAAGCTTTCGTCATTCAAAGTTTCTTCATCGTTCGAGACGCCGAAGGGACAATCATTGATGGAACGGACCTGCAAGGTTTCGGTCTTTTCGCCTGCGGATTTCCCGTCAAGCTCGACGGCGAAGGAGACGTTCAACGGCACCTGCTGGGTGGCTTTGCGCAGCTTTTCGAACTTATAGTTCACTTTCGGCGCAATAAAATATTCCTTCCCGGCTTCGGCGAGTTCGCCGCTCCAGGTGGAAGCCGCCATCAAATCGTTCTCCTTCAGGGTGATCTTTATCTTGGTATTGGCCGCCTCCGGTTTGATCGAAACGCCGACCAGACCAAACCGTTCGCCGAGCAGATAGGGATCCGGCGCCTTCGCTTCCGCGTCGTCTTCTTCAATGGGGCGAGCCGTGGCCGTGGCGATGAGGAGCGAGGGGAAGAGCTGGTGATCCATGTTCGCTTCCGGCGTCCATTCGACTTCGGCGGCGTGGCTGATGGAGGCGAGCGAAACCGCCGCGACGAGAGAAAAGGCTAACTTCATATGTTGGGCATGATGCTCGCCGAGCCTTTCAAAAGACAAGCAATTTAGAAATGGAGGGCTGGGTCGATGACCCCGCTGGGTTTTCGCGTCGTCGTCCCAATTGTAGAGCGGGCGCTCCGCCTGCCGAACCGTTCTTGCCCTCAGCGTCCTCTGCGGCGAACCCAATCCGAGTCATCCGCGTAATCCGCGGTTGATCCCCTATCCCGGCGGGGTCACCGACCCGCCCTACAGTGACCGACGAAACGCTTTCCTTCCGTTATTCGCACGCGCATACTGCGGCATTCGCGCGTTTGCCAGGACTCTACTTTTCGTCGCGGGGGTTGTTGGACTATTCCAAGCCCGCCCACTGACGGGGCTCACCCCTGACGTTCCTCCGGAAGCGCCGATGGGGTCAGGGAACGGGATTCAGCACGTCATTTGGATTTGGTTCGAGAATCGAGATTCGACGGCCATCACCCCCGCCACCGCTCCGTTCTTTTCGAGCTTTGCCGCAGCGAACGTCAACATGACGAATTTTTTTGGGATTACGCACCCTTCCCAGCCAAACTATCTGGACGCATTTTCCGGTTCCAATCAAGGGGTGACCGATGACGGTTATCACACCTTTCCAGCTGCGGCCGACAGTCTGGCCAAGCAGCTGACCACGGCCGGAAAATCGTGGCGAGTCTATGCTCAGAATTTTCCGGGAGGCTGTTCCGACACCACCTCATTCGTTGGTGGCATCGACGGTCCCGGTCTGCCCGGGCAGTATGTGCGGAAACACAATCCTGCCATTGGGTTTGAGAGTGTCCGGCTCAATCCGGTGGAGTGCGCTAATATACAGCCGCTCGCGAATTTCGATCCGACCGTCAACTTTGCCTTCGTGGTCCCGAATATGACCAACGACATGCACGACGGGACAACCGCTCAGGGTGACGCTTTTCTGCAAGCGTTCGTGCCGTTGGTCACCGCCAGCCCGGACTGGGCCCACACCCTTCTCATCGTTACTTTCGACGAGGGCAGTCCCGGCAATCATATTTACACCGCGGCCGCCGCGCCATGGCTCGCCCACGCGGATCTCGCCACGACCTACAATCATTTCAATGTTCTCCGAACGATCGAGGAAGCATATGGCCTTCCTTTCCTAGGAGGCGCCGCCTCCGCTGCGACTATAACTTATCTCCTGCCATCCACGTCGACCCCAACGCCGAGTCCGACTCTCCCCCCGCCAACCCCAAGTCCGACTCCTCCCTCACCAACCCCGAGTCCGACTCCTCCCTCACCCACACCAAGCCTGACTCCTCCCTCGCCCACGCCAAGTCCGACTCCTCACTCGCCAACACCAAGTCCGACTCTTCCCCCACCTACGCCAAGTCCGTCACCAACAGGGACAGTCGCCCCGAGTCCGACCGCAACCGCGACGCCGACAGCCACAGCAACCGGCACACCCACTCCTCCTGTTCCAACGCCGACGATGACACCCGGTCTATGCGCTTACGTATTCCTCAATGAAAGATTTGATGGAGTGACAGCGCCAGCCTTGCCGCCGGGTTGGACCTCTTCCTTCACGCCTGGTCCTGCGAATTGCATCCCCGCGGGAACCTGTCCATTCGGCATCAACTGGACGACCAGCACAACAAACCCGTGGTCTCCGCCCAATTGCGCGTTCCATGACGCGCCGAATTGTGCGACGGATTCCAGCTTATATTCACCCGCATTCTTTTTCGCCGCTCCTAACACCGCATTCCTTGAGATCACCCATAGCTACGATCTGGAAAGCGGATTCGACGGCGCGGTGCTGGAGATTTCCATTAACGGTGGACCTTTCACCGATTTGGTTGCCGCCGGCGGTCACTTCGGTGGCAACACTGGGTACAACGGAACAATTTCATCCGGAACCCATAGCCCGATCGCGGGCCGGGCCGCCTGGACGGGTAACTCCGGCGGTTACACGGGCGTCAACGCTTACCTGCCTTTTTCAGCGGTGGGCCAAGCTGTGGTTTTGCGGTTCCGTCTGGGCACTGATTGTAGCGGGGCCAGTCCGGGTTGGCGTATCGACAATATCTCACTTGTGTACGTTGTCCCTTGCAATTCCCCAACAATCCCTCCTGTAGCGACTCCAACTCCGAGCCCGACGCCACCGACCCAGGCTCTCAATCTCTCCACCCGACTGCGCGTTCAGACTGGCGACAACGCTGGCATCGGTGGATTCATCATTACGGGAAGCGCTCCGAAACATGTCCTGTTGCGGGCCATTGGACCTTCGCTGGCCCAAGGCGGCATTCCCAATGTGCTCGCCGATCCTGTGCTAGAACTGCACGGTTTGGGGGCGTTCGCCACGATCACCAACGACAATTGGCGAGACGATCCAGCCCAGGAGGCGGCGATCATCGCCACTGGCATTCCACCGGCAAACAATCTGGAAGCGGCGATTGATGCGACGCTGGGTCCGGGCGCGTATACCGCCGTGATTCGTGGCAAGAATAATACTTCGGGCGTCGCGCTAGTCGAAGTGTACGATCTTAACGCCGGAGTTAGTTCCAAGCTGGCCAATATCAGCACCCGAGCCTTCGTCGAAACTGGCGATAGCATCGTGATCGCGGGCTTCATCGTAGGCGGCGCCAGCGGTAGCGATCGGATGGTGTTGCGCGGTATCGGACCGAGTCTTACTGGCCTGGGAATAAACAATGCGCTGGCTGATCCCAATCTGCAGCTACGAGATGGTAACGGCGCGCTGTTGATGACGAACAACGACTGGCAGGATGACCCGGCTCAAGCCGCCGCGTTGACCAACGCAGGTCTGGCACCGAGCAACCAATTGGAATCTGGCATCGTCGCGGCATTGGCGCCCGGCGCCTACACCGCGTTGCTGACGGGAGCGAGCAACGGCTCCGGCGTCGGCCTCATCGAGGCCTACGACCTCGGGGCACCGTAAGTAGAAACTCGAAATCCGAAGCTCGAATGGAGCTGATGGGATGAACGACATAGAAGGCAAAGCACCGAGAGAGCGCGGGTCGCGAACGAGTTTCAAACAATATCGAATGTTCAAATCGGGAAACTTAAAACTGATCTCCGTTTAGATCATTTCCCCTTTTGGTAATTTGAATTTGTTTCGGATTTCGATATTCGAATTTCGAGATTGTGGAGCAGGCCGCTGCAGGTAGGCGACGAAACGCTTCCCTTCCGTTATTCGCGCGCGCATACTGCGGCATGCGATCGCTCCAAAGAATTTCCGTTTTCATCGCGTGGGCCGTCGTCGCGGCAACCGCCACCGCCCAACCGCAATATCAGATCTTCGATATCGGCGTGATTGAAGTAGGCGACACCGCTTCGCAAGCGTTTGGGGTCTCGCCTCAAGGAATCGTGGTTGGCCGCTCGTTTCGAACCGGCGGTGCCCAGGCCTTCACCTGGACTCAAGGCGGCGGCCTGATCGGCCTGCCGAATCTGGCCGGCCGCGCTTTCGCGGTATCCAACGCCGCTAACGACACTGGCGCTGTCGTGGGCACCGCAGCCACCACCTCATTCGGCGCGGGCCGGCTGCCGGTGATTTGGCAGGGCGGCGTGGTCTCGCAGCTTCCCCTCCCCGGCGGGGAAACACTCGGCGACGCGAACGACATAAACTCTTCGAACGTAGTCGTCGGCTCGGTCGATGCCGGAAGCACTCAACAAGGAGTAATCTACAGCGGCGGCAGCGCGACAGTGATCACGCAGACAACACCGACCGGATGTTTCTTTGTCACGGCGTTCGGCATCAACGATTCTGGCCGAATCGTCGGCTTTGGGATCGACCCCAACAACGCGGCCAGAAATGTCGGGATTGTTTACGACATGGGAAACGCCAATGCTTTCGAAGTCGGCGCACTTCCGGGCGCAAACGGAGCGCTCGCGTTTGCCGTAGGCAATGGCGGCCACGTCGTTGGTTCGAGCATGATGAACCAGGGCTCAGGCCTGCCGTTCATCTGGTCGCAGGCGACCGGAATGGTTGCGATACCCCTGGCCGCGGGCACAAGCCAGGGCTCGGCGCGGGGAGTGAACACAGCGGGTTGGGTCGTCGGTCAGGATTCCTCGGCGTTTTCGATTCCTTTTCTCTGGGATGGGACGACGACCTACCGGCTGGCGGACCTCTTGCCTCCGGGTTCCGGCTGGGACTTGTCTATGAACACGTCCTCGTCCGCTCTCGGCATCAGTGACGCGAACGTCATCGTCGGCACTGGCGTGCACAATGGAGAGACGCACGCCTACGCGATGGTGCCGGTGACGGGTACCCCGACGCCGGCCCCGACGCCCAGTACGACGCCCGCGCCGAGCGCTACTCCCAGCACGACACCAACTGAGCCCCACTTTGAGGTGAGCGCTCCGGTGGTCGTGCTCCCGGGTGTTCCTTTCGACATCACGGTGACGGCGAAATTATTCAATAACGTGTTTACGGGCTACACGGGCACGGTCCACTTTACCAGCACCGCTAGCAGCGGCGCCCACCTGCCACCCGACAGCACATTGACCAACGGAGTTGGCACTTTCAGCGTCACCTTCGACGTCCCCGGAAATTACACGATCACGGCGAGAGATACGGTCAACCCTTCCATGATCGGAACGAGCGGGACTATTTTCGTCGCGGTCATCGATCCACCTACGCCAACGATAGGACCTACCGCGACCCCAGGCGCCTCGCCAACCCCATCGCCCACACCAACGTTAACCCCCACCCCGCCTCCAACGCCCACCGTAACTCCCTCGGCAACTCCGAGCCCCACGCCGCCGACCCAAGCCCTTAATCTTTCCACCCGGCTGCACGTTCAGACTGGTGACAACGCCGGCATCGGCGGATTCATCATCACCGGCAACGCTCCCAAGAATCTGCTCTTCCGCGGCATCGGACCTTCCCTGACCCCTCTCGGAGTTACCGGCGCACTAGCTAATCCCACTCTCGATCTGCGCGGCCCCGATGGCACCCGCATCCTGGCCAACAACGACTGGCGGGAAACCCAGGAAGCCGAAATTCAGGCGACGGGTATCCCCCCTACTAACGATCTTGAAGCGGCCATCGTCCAAACGCTGAATCCAGGCAGCTACACCATCATTCTCCGCGGCATGGGCCTGACCACCGGGATCGGGCTGGTGGAAATCTATGATCTCGACCACGTGCCAATTTCAAAGCTCGCAAACATCAGCACCCGCGCCTTCGTTGAAACCGGTGGCGGCATCGTAATCGCCGGGTTCATCGTGGGCGGTGCCAGCGGCAGCGATCAGATGGTGTTGCGCGGAATCGGACCGAGCCTCACGGGCTTGGGCATAAGCAACGCGCTGGCCGATCCCAACCTGCAGCTGCGCGATGGTAACGGAGCGCTGCTCATGTCGAATAATAACTGGCAGGATGATCCGGCCCAAGCCGCCGCGTTGACCAACGCGGGTCTCGCGCCGAGCAATCAATTGGAATCCGGCATTGTCGCAGCATTGTCGCCCGGCGCCTACACCGCGTTGCTGTCGGGAACGAACAACGGCGTCGGCGTTGGGCTCGTGGAGGACTACGACCTCGGGCCGCCGTAAGCTTTACGCTCTGCTCGTGATCTTGATCCTGCTCTTGATCAAATTGTAGAGAAGGCGTACCGCCTGTAGCGACCACGCCGATCAGAAGATCAAGAGCAGGATCAGGATCATGAGCAGGAGGAAGACGCTGCGGCGGGGTCACCGACCCCGCCCTACAGTTAGAGTCATTCAGGCAGGATGAGCGGCGAGGCCGATCGCGCCATCGCCGCGTTGCAGAAACTGCTCTCGATCCCCTATCTCGGCCCGCTGACCGAACCGCCGCTCACTCCCGCGTTGCTCCGGCTCGATCCTCTGTTCGATCGGCTGCGACACGATCCACGCTTTCAGAAACTCGTCGCTTCTCCAATACCGAAGTAATCCTCCACCAGACGGAGCAGAATCGACGGGGGCCGTTTTCGGATTGCGGAGAAAGGTCGCGCCGGATACGAATCGAGCGACCTTAGTCAACCAATGCAAATTCACGTAGCTCGGAACGGACAACAGGTAGGGCAATATTCGATCGAAGAGGTCAATCGAAGGCTGGCGGATGGATCTCTCCTGCCGACGGATCTGGCCTGGTTCGAAGGCGCGGCTAATTGGGCCCCGCTCTCCACCCTTCCAGGAGTGACAATTCCGGGCCCGCCCCCGGTTTTGGTTCCGCCCAATCCCCCTTCCCCGCCCACCTTCGCCTCCAGCACAATTCCGGCGCCGCCGGCACCCAGAATCGCGACCGCATCCGTAGCCACGGCACCGCAAAGCTACAAAGCGCTGGTTGTGACCAGTTGGATTCTGCTCGGACTTACCTTTGTCGTTTCCCTGGTGCCGGTGCTGGGATGCGGCACCTGGGTTCTGGTCTGGCCGGTGGCTCTGGCCACCCTCATCATGGGAATTCTCGTTCTAAACCGCGGCGGCAAATCGCCCGGGATTTTGTTGATCGTCGCTTCCGTCCTCATCGTTCCGCTGGTGCTGGTTGCTCCCGTGGTCACGACGCTTGTGCTGGGAGGCGTGGTTTCCAATGAAGAGCACAAACAGGAGGCCCAGATCATGAACAACCTGCGCGCCATCGCGCAGGCGAAGGAGCGTTGG
>QHMY01000010.1 GCA_003218305.1 Verrucomicrobiota bacterium | reverse complement strand
CACCGCTATTCTGGCCGGCAAGAACGCCTGCACCGGAATCGGCTTGGTCGAGATCTATAGTTTCCGCTAGGCGGCCCCAGCGAAATTGGCTGCTGCAGCCGTCGTCCTGCTTGCACGCCGAGGCGACGCGAAGGCACGTGGGCGATGCATCCCGATCCGGATTGACGAGGCCCGGCGGACGCCGCTCCGCGGGCAGGGCATCCTCCCACTTCGGATTCGACGCTGGAAGTTGAGCGTTTAGACTGCTGCCATGAGCACCGACCTGGCCCAACTTGCCTGCGACCGATATGAGATCGCGGACGCACTGCATCGCTACGCCTTTGGTCTCGACCACGGGGATCCGGATACGCTGGCCTCGGCGTTTACGGAAGAGGCTGTTTTCGATTTCCGGCCCGCTGGTGCGAAAGTCGGGATCAAGTTCCCGGTGCTCGCCGGTCGTGACGCTATCCTGGCGAACGTTCTTCCGCTTATCGGGCCGCTCGACACCAGTCACACTGCCAGTAATCTCCAGATCGAGATCAGCGGCGATTCGGCCACGCTTACTGCGTTTGTCATGTCTCAACATTTCATGCCGCGGCAAGGGTCGCGCCGCGGGTCGGAGCACGCGCTCCTGATGAACCGTTACGATTGTGAGCTGGTGCGCGATGGCCAGAAATGGCGCTTCAAACGCATCACCATCGACAACGCCTGGGTCCAGGGCGATCCCGAAATTCTCAACGCCCTGGCTGGCCGCCAGGCCCTGCGTGCGAAATCAACGCAGCAGAAATAATATCCGGTAGGATCGCGGCGCCGGCTCGATGTCTTCGCTATTACGTCGCCCGCAGGGCGACGGCTGCAGTTGTAGCCGCTTCGCTGTCCGAAGCGTTCTCTGTTGCAGCGGCCACGGTTTTGCGACACGCAAAAGGCGGCTATGGTGACGGGTTATGGCGAACCAGAGTTTGGCGGGGAAAGTCGGAGTTGTTTTCGGGGTGGCAAACAAGCGCAGCATCGCATGGGCGATCGCGAAAGCCTGGGCCGCGGCGGGAGCGCGGTTGATTTTTAATTATCAGGGCGAACGGCTGAAGGAAAACGTTGAGGACTTGGTGGGGGAGTTTGGCGAATTGACGCCGCTGTTTGCCTGCGATGTTTCGAACGACGCGGAGATCTCCGAATTTTTCACGAAAGTTCGCGGAGAGACCGATCGGGTTGACCTGATGCTGCACTCGGTCGCATTTGCGCCGAAGGAAGCGCTCGAAGGGGATTTTGTCAGCACGACGCGCGAAGCGTTCCGCGTGGCGCACGATATCAGCGCGTATTCGCTCGTGGCCCTGGCGCGGGAAGCGGCGCCGATGATGACCGGCGGCGGGAGCATCGTCGCGATGACCTATTACGGCGCGGAAAAGGTGGTGCCGCACTACAACGTGATGGGCGTGGCCAAAGCCAGCCTGGAAGCGTCGACCCGTTATCTGGCCTACGATCTTGGTCCGAAAAAAATTCGGGTGAATTGCATTTCAGCGGGGCCGGTTCAGACGCTGGCGGCGCGCGGAATCAGCGGATTCACGGCAATGCTGAAGCATTACCAAGAACACGCGCCATTGAAACGCAGCTGCGATCCGGCCGAGCTGGGTGAGACCGGAGTTTTCCTGGCGAGCGACGGCGCGGCGGCGATCACCGGGCAGGTGATTTATGTCGATGGCGGGTATCAGGTCATGGGAATGTGACGATTTCGGATTTCGGAAACCGGATTGCGGAAAGATAGACGACTTCAATCCTGCTCATGATCCTGATCCTAATTTTGATCCAGGGCTTAAACGGAGGATCAGGAGCAGGATCATGAGTAAGAGCTGGAGGAGAGAATGAATCTCGCTGAAGAACTCCGCGCGCTGCTTGGAAACGAGGCGGTTTCGGATGAGGCGGCGGAATTGCAGGCGCACGGCGGCGACAAATGGATCGCGAATCATCCGCCCGACGTGGTCGTCTTTGCCACTTCAACGGAACAGGTAAGCCGGCTGCTCCGGTTCGCGTCGGAGAGAAAGATTCCGGTCACCGCGCGAGGCGCGGGGTATGGCTATGTGGGGAGCTGCGTGCCGGTGAGGGGAGGAATCGCGCTCTCGCTCATGCGAATGAACCGGATCAAAGAGATCAATTTCGCCGATGCGGTAGCCGTGGTGGAGCCGGGAGTGATCACCGCCGATCTTCAGGAGAAGGCGAGGGAACAAAAGCTCTTTTATCCACCGGATCCGGCGAGCCAGAAGGATTGCACAATCGGCGGGAACATCGCGACCAATGCCGGCGGGCCGCGCTGTTTGAAATACGGGGTGACGCGCAACTATGTAATCGGCCTCGAGGTGGTGCTGGCCAGCGGCGAGGTGCTGCGGACCGGCGGGCGAGTCCATAAGAACAAGACCGGCTTCAATTTGATCGGGCTCTTCGTGGGCTCGGAAGGGATGCTCGGCGTGGTGACGGAGATCACGCTTCGATTGCTGCCGCTCCCGCCCGCGCGCGCAACCCTTTCCGCCTCGTTCGCGACGATGAGAGAGACGGCGGCGACAGTGCAGGCGATTTTTCAAGCGGGTTTTCTCCCGTCGACGCTGGAGATTGCCGATCAATACACGCTGGAAGCGGCGAGGCGTGACAAGGGAGTGTCGCACGTGCCGTCGGGAAGCGCGCATTTGCTGGTCGACGTCGATGGTCAGGTGGAAACGGTCCGAAGCGAGGCGGCGGCACTGGAGAAATTGATCTCGAGCCGGAACCCAAACTCGCTCGTGACTGCAACGGCAGAGGCAGATTGCGAAAATCTTTGGGCGCTGCGCCGCGATTTCAGTAATTCTCTCCGCGCCACCGGTCTGACCAAGTTGAATGAGGACGTGGTCGTGCCACGGTCGCATTTGGTTGAGCTGATTGAGTTCGCCGAACTGCTTCAGAAACGCTCCGGTTTCCCCATTGCCTGTTTCGGTCATGCGGGGGACGGGAACATCCACGTCAACATCATGGTGGGGAATTACGAAGATCCCGCGGTCCAGAAAAAAGTGGGGCAAACGTTGGACGAATTGTTTCAGCAGGTGCTGGCCTGGGGTGGGGTGATCACCGGCGAGCATGGAATCGGCCTGGCGAAGAAGCGCTGGTGGCCGGAGGCGACGAGCGAGGTCGCCCGCGAGGCGCATCGCGCGATCAAGAATGCGCTCGATCCGGCAGGGATTTTGAATCCAGGGAAGTTTTTGGATTAGTTGTGGAAATATTTGTAGGGCGTTTCTGTGAAACGCCAATCGCCTTTGCCAAAGAGCCGGCGTCTGACACCGACGCCCTACAAGGGAAGGTCTTTCGGACGCCGCAGCGCGGCGTCCCTACCGGACGTTAAGCACCGCATTCACGGCGCGATGATCGCTCGATTGCGGTGACGTGTTTGCCACCCAGACGCGGGAGAGCTTCGCGCCGCGAAAAAAGATCTGGTCAAAAGAGGCGGCGGGATAGCGCAGATTGGGCGGGACCGTGATCCGCGACGACAACGGAATTCCCTGCCAGGCCCACGTGAAACCTTCGGCCAGTAAGCTAGGAATGGTTTTTTCCCCGGCGAAGCGCGGCTCGTCCGGCGCAGTGTTGAAATCGCCGCCGACGATCCAGGTGAGCGCACCCATTTTGCCGTAGGCCTCCTTCATTGCTCTCATGTGCGCAACAAGCTGGCGCATCGACACTTCCCGGATGCGCATGTCCTCGTGGACTTCGCCGCGATTGCTCTTCAGATGCAGCGCGTAAACCAGCAGCATCTGCCCGGGCGACAGTTGATAAGCGGCAAAGGCGAAGCCGCGCGGAGGTATGATCGCGCCGCCCGGTTTCCACGGTTCCGCCCAAGCGCTGATCGGTTGCAACCGGCTGGCGATGGCGATTTGCTGGCCTTCCTGCTGACCTTCGCGTGGTGGAAAATTCGAGCAGACATCGATCTTGAACCCGCTCAATGGCCGAATAGCGATGGACGCGTTCTGAAAATCGCGCACTTCCTCCAAGCCGATGACATCAGGGGCGGGCACGAGCTGGGTGAGGTCGCGATGGACCTCCCGAATCTGTCGATTTTCGTCTGCCCGCGAAGCATTGGGACGCCGACCGGGAAACCACTGGATGTTCCAAAAGGTGGCGGGGATCGTGGCCGGAGGGGAGGCTGGAAGAAGAGGCGATGGGCTCGGCTCGGCCAGGAGAGTCCCGGCGAATAGGGTGACTGAGAGGAGCCGCAGGAGTTTGGGGGACACGATGGAAGGATATTCCGCGCTGACGATGAAGCGAGGGAAGAAACCAATTCCCCGACGTCGAGGGCCAGCCAAAAAAACACGTGGTCGGCTGGCGGAACGACCAAAATTGAGCCATATTACCTCCGCGAGCGCCGCTCAGGCCGATTCTTAATTAGAAGAATTTCTTTCCTGCGCGCTTTCCACGGCTCGCACTTCGCATGAAACCAGGAACCTTTACCCATACTCTCGCGGTAGTCTTGTCGTCAGTCGCCGGCCTCTTTACCCACAGCGCCGTGGCCGCGCCGGCAGGCGGAGCGGTCAAGCTCAGTAAGAAGTCAGGTAAAGCGCAGGGAAGCAGCCTGCTGAATGTCGATCCGTACGCCTCCTCGGCGAAAGCCGATCCTCCTCTTCTGGCCAAACCGGGCGAACGCTACCCTTGGAAGACGCAAATTGTCACGACGGTTTTCTGGATCGGAGAAAAGCCGACCGCCAACAATCCCGTGCCAAACCGATCGAGTTCATGGGACGCGAACTGGACCCGCAGTTATGGCGGGTTCGACAATCCTGATCGTTCGTCGCGTCATGATTTCATTCCGGCGAATTTCACCCCACGCCAGAATCCCTTTTATGTGGCGCTTCCCTACAACGATAAATCCAGAAATGGCCATCGGCCCGAGGCCCCGCGCGTGGTGCCATGGTTCAAGGAGGCGTATCAGGGTCCCGGAGTTTCGACCTGCAAAGGCCGCTGGATCGCGATTAAGAAAGGCAACAAAACCGTCTACGCCCAATGGGAGGATGCCGGCCCTTTCCGGACCGACCATTGGCAATACGTTTTCGGAAACGAACGGCCGAAACCGAATCTAAACCGGGGTGCCGGTCTGGACGTCTCCCCGGCGGTCCGGGATTATCTCGGCTTGGACGATACCGATGTGACCGATTGGAAATTCGTCGAATTCAGCGAAGTGCCGCAGGGTCCCTGGTCGAAGCACGGGGACAACAACACCTTCGTCATGATGCAGCGCCAGAATACCAAGGCGATGGTCGAAGGACCGAAACCCGGCGGCATGACCGTTCAGCCGTAGCGGAAGCTCGCCGTCTCCTCCAGATGCGTTCTCTGTCGAGCCGCGGACGCGCAATTACAACGGCTCCGCAGAGCGTCGCCCTACCAAGTCGAACTCAAAGAAGTCAGAACAACTCCGGGTGATCGTCCTCTTGGTCCGAGCCGATGGCGGAGCGGATTTTTGCGAGGAGTTCGCTAAAGTCGTACGGCTTTTGGATGGTATCGAGCACGCCGGCTTTTAGCATTTCGGACCGGATGGTCGGTTCGAGATATCCGCTGGCGACAATTGCCCGCACGCCCGGTTTGTTTTCCTTCATTTTCAGAAAGGCTTCGCGCCCTCCCAGACGCGGCAGCCCCAGGTCGCAAACTACCAGGCCGATCTCGTCTCGATGCGTCTCGAAAAGTTCGACGGCTTCCACGCCATCCTTCGCGGCGATTACCCGGTAGCCTTCGCCTTCCAAAACTGTCACTCCCAGATCGCGCAGCATCTCCTCGTCTTCGACGAGAAGGATTGTCCGGGGAGCGTCTGGTTTGCGGGTGATTTTCTTCATGGTCCCGCCGTCGAACTCTTCGAAGGAGTGTTCGACGGGCAAATAGATCGTGAAGACTGTGCCGGCGTCCGGTTCGCTGTCCACCTGGACAAATCCGCGGTGATTGTTCACCACGCCATAAACAACCGACAACCCGAGCCCAGTCCCTTTTCCGCGCTCTTTCGTGGTGAAAAACGGTTCGAAAATGTGTGATTTTACCTGGCGGGTCATGCCACTGCCGGTATCGCGGACCCGGATGCGCGCGTAGTTCTGCGCGGCCGCGCCGGTGAACGCTTCGGTCAGTTCCTCCCCGGAGGTGATCGAGGTTTCCAGGGTGAGGATTCCGCCGTTTTTCATCGCGTCGCGCGCGTTGACGCAAAGATTCAGCAACACCTGATGGATCTGACTCCGGTCCGCCGTGATCGGCGGAAGGTCGGGCTGCAAGAGCAACTCGAAGTTGATCGTTTTCGGGAAGGTCGCCTGCAGCATCTGTTCGAGCTCACAGACGAGCGCGTTGAGATCGAGCGAAGAAAAACGGGCCTCGGTCTGGCGGGCTGAGGTGAGCAGCTGTTGCACAAGCGCCGCACCGCGCTCGACCGCATCCTTGATTATTTTGATGGCGGGCGGCGTCTCGGGTTGGGCGTTGAGGGTCTCGAGCCGATTCGTGTATCCCAGAATGATGGCGAGAATGTTGTTAAAATCGTGCGCGATTCCGCCCGCGAGAGTTCCGAGTCCCTCCATTTTCTGCGCCTGGATGAGCTGCATCTCGAGGCGCTTTCGCTTGGTGTCGTTAAAGAGATAGACCTGCAATTCCGTCAGTGTGCCGTCGGTAAATGTCCCAACCAGGCGGGCCACGACATGGACCGGGTCACCATCGCGATGGCTCATCTCGAGTTCGTGGCGCTCGACAATTCCGTGTTGCCGCACAATCTCCAGCAGTTCGACGCCCTCTTTCCGGCTGCGGAGAAGCTCGAGGAAATTTGTCCCCGTCGCTTCTTCGATCGACGCGAACCCGAAAATGTTCGCGAACGCCGGGTTGCAGGTCATGATCCGGCCGTCGACCTGGATGCTGAGCGTGCCTGTGAAGTCTTCGGTCACGAAGCGCCGGTAACGTGCTTCGCATTCGCGCAAGGCGGCTGTTTCCAGAGTGCGCGTGGTGATGTCGCTATTGATCTGCAAGCGGGGCGCGCCTGGGTTCCCCGCCTCGGTGGTCCATCGGCTGGCGACGACGATCCGCTCTCCGTTGCGGCGGACCTGCTTCAGTTCGCCTTGCCAATGCGATTGCTCCCGCAGGCTCGACTCGAGCTGGCCGGCCTCCCCCGAAAGGTCCGTCCGCAGCAGCGCGTGAAGCTCCTGCCCAAGCGCGTCGTTTTTTTCCCAGCCGTACATGCGGCAGGCCCCCTGATTCCACGAGGTGATCGTGCCATCGGCATCCGTTAGGATGATGGCGTCGTCGGCAAGGTCGAGCAGTTCTGTCTGCTCGGTGAGGTGGTCCGAGAGAGGCATCACAAGCGTATGCGAGCGAAAGCTATTGTCGTGCCGCGATCATGGTCTGGAAGAGGTTGTCTTTGGGGTGGCGCTGGGCTGAGCCGCGTTGCGGGCGCGAAGGTCATCCAGTCCCCCGGCGGCAAAGAGATAAAAGAACGCGAGAAGCGCGCCTGCCACCATGAAGAACAAAAAGAGGATGCTGACAATCTTCAATCCACGGTAGGGCGTGCCCGCCTTGCCCCGCGCCGCCCTCTGCTGCATGAGTTCGAGCTCGAGCAGGCGCATGGCTTCGTCCGGATCAGCCGTTTCCCGCTTGTCGTCCCGGTCGGAATTCATCGAAAAGAATCTTAACCAATCAACGGAAAGACCAAGTGGATTTTGCGCAGTTGTTATCCAGCAGGGGTTCGGATTTACGGCGTCCCGCTCAGACTGGGATTGCGGCGCGGGTCGCGGGCGCGGCTTATCGTCACGCCGCGTATCGGACGAAAGCCCCGGCTCGCGCGTCCTGACCCACACGGACAGGAATCTCCTCTGGGAGTTAGGGTTATGACATTCTCCTAAGGCGGTTTTTGGCAGCATTCGACCGGCGCTACTGGCACCGCATCTGCTCCCTAAAATGAATGCGCGCGACATTCACCCAAAAAGTCATTCTATGCATGGTCGCCGGCTTTCTCGCGGCCTGCCTCATTCAGTGGGGAAAAGTGTTTGTCGAAGGCGCGGACGATGCCCTGAACAAGGGTTACAAACACACCTCGCCTGCGATTAGTCTGACCGCCAAGCCTTAGTCTGGCGAAAGACGATTGCCGATTCACGGGCCGCGCCTAGTTTGCGAGGCACCCCATGAAAATCGGTTTCGCTCAAATCAATCCGACCGTCGGAGATCTGAACGGCAACTTCGAGAAGATTGCCGCCGCCTACGAGCGGCTGGAGGCGGCCGGAGCGGAATTGATCGTAACCCCGGAACTCGCCATAACCGGTTATCCGCCGCAGGATCTCCTCTTCAAATCGCAATTCGTCCCGCAAAATCTCGAGATCCTGGAAAAATTGCAGGCGCGGATCCGTGGTGCCGGTTTGCTGGTCGGTTTCGTCGACCGAAACCAGGGGCGCGGCAAACCGTTTCACAACGCTGCTGCCCTGCTCCAATCGGACGCCCCAAGCGCCAGGACCCACAAATCGCTCCTGCCAACCTACGATGTCTTCGACGAAGACCGCTATTTCGAGCCGGCCGGGGGGGTTACCCCGTTGCTATTTGGCGGCCGCAAGATCGGCGTCACCATTTGCGAAGATATCTGGACCGAACGGTACCTGCCCCGCCCGCTCTACGACGTCGAGCCGGTCCGCTCGCTGGTGGAGCAGGGCGCGGAACTGATTCTAAATCTGAGCGCGTCGCCTTTCGGTTTGGGTAAGCCGGGCATCCGCCGCGAAATGGTGAGCACGCTGGCCCGCACTTATCACCGGTCGATTTGTTATTGCAACGCAGTCGGCGGGAACGACCAATTGGTTTTCGATGGCGGCTCCATCGCGGTCAACGCCGAAGGTGGATTGATTGCGCAGTTACCGGCATTCCAATCCGCCGAGGAGATTGTTGAGACCGGGACGTCGCAGGCAATTCCACTGCCGGCCAACGACGACATAGTCGACCTGTTCGGCGCTCTCTCGTTAGGCTTGCGGGATTATCTGACGAAATGCGGTTTCAAATCGGCCGTACTCGGCCTGAGCGGAGGCATCGATTCCGCCGTCGTCGCCGCGATCGCGGTGGACGCGCTCGGCCCGGATAACGTGGTTGGCGTATCCATGCCGAGCCCGTACTCATCCCGCGGCAGCATCGACGACGCGCTCGCGCTCGCCCGAAATCTCGGCATCAAATGCCTGCAAATTCCGATCGCGAACGCTTTCACGGCGTTTAAGGCTCAGTTCACGGAAATCTTTGCCGGTCTGCCCGAGGACACGACGGAAGAAAACATGCAGGCGCGCCTGCGGGGAATGATTCTGATGGGGCTCTCGAACAAGTTCGGCCACCTCGTCCTCAGCACGGGAAACAAAAGCGAACTGTCAGTGGGCTACTGCACCCTTTATGGCGACATGGCGGGCGGTCTGGCCGTGATCAGCGACGTGCCAAAGACGATGGTTTACGCGCTGGCCCGCTGGATAAACTCCGATAAATCGCGAGCAGGTCGGCAACACGAAATCATTCCCATTTCGACGATCGAAAAGCCACCGAGCGCCGAATTACGACCGGGCCAGATCGATCAGGACACCTTGCCGCCCTATGAGGTGCTCGATGAAATCCTGCGGCTCTACGTCGAGGAAAACATGAGTGCGCGCGACATTGTCGGCCATGGCTTTGATGAGAAAACGGTGCGGTGGGTGCAGCGGCGCGTGGACACCAACGAATACAAACGGGAGCAGGCAGCTCCCGGGATCAAGGTCACCAGCCGCGCCTTTGGCGTCGGGAGACGAATGCCGATCGCGCAGAAGTACGTCGACTAACGAGGCCTTGAGGGCCCCTCACCTGGCGCTACGCGTCCTCCTCTCCCCGAGGGGAGAGGATTGAGGTGAGGGGCTTCCGCAGGTCTGTTTGCCCGCTCATTCTGAGATGGCTTCTGGAACATGCGGGCTTCGCGAAAAGTCTTGTCACGTCGATTGAGTTTAAACAGTCTGTAGCCGCTTCCCAAACCAGCGGTCTGACTTGCAGCTCCCGAATCTACCTCCACTTCGTCCAGTTCTTGCCGTCGTTGCCGCGGTTTTTCTTATCGTGCGCCTAAGTGCTCACGCTCTGACGCCCCCGCCTTGGAAGGAGAGAATTCTCTGCGCGATCCCAATTCCCGTCACGGAGACGGAATCAGCGCTGCCGGTTGTGGTCTATACGACCGAATTCATGCAAAAGAATGGCGCTAATACGCCGATCGAGGGTCTCCGACAGCTGCCATTCTTTGTCGGAACCACTCAAACGGAAAATGATTCGAACGGTGGCGACGGCAGCGCGTTCATTAATCTCTATGGGCTCGGCGCGAACAATGTCCTGACGCTAATCAACGGCCGTCGCGCCTTTGCCTTCTCCGACATCAACGCCATCCCTATCGCTGCTCTTTCTCGCACCGAAATCTTTGGCGGCAATGCCTACGGTTCCGATTCGACGGGCGGCGTGGTGAACTTAATCATGCTCAATGGCCCTGGTGAACGACCCTACGAAGGCGCGGAGCTTCACGCCCTTTATGGGAACACGACGGACGCAGATGCGCACGTTCGCCAAGTCTACGTAGGTGGTGGCGTGACAGGATTGGATGGGAAAGTCTCCATCGCGGCGGCGGGTGAATACTACTCGCGCGCGGGCCTGTTCTCGCGTGATCGTGAGATCTCGAGTTCAGGGGACAGAAGTAACAATCTGACCGGCTTGGGATTGGGCGGCACCAACAATAACAGCCCCACTTTCGGCGGCCGCGTTACCATTCTGAATGCCGGCTCGAGCCTTGGCGGTGGAGGCGTTCCCACCGGAACCCTCATCTTGACCAACCTGTCGAATAACCAAGTCACGCCGTTCAGCTATCGGCGATTCGAACAGGGAGCAGGCACAGCTGGAACTGACCCGTCGCGCTTTAACTTCCGCGCCTTCACCCCTGCCATTCCGGCAATGGAGAAAGCGATGTACTTTGTCACCGGTCGGTACAAAATCTTTGGCGATGGCCTCCAGCTTTATGGAGACATCATGTATTCCAAGGTGAAGCAGGATAATGCCATATCCAGTTCGCCATTTGCGTTGAGTTCGGCAACCAACGGCCGGGACGAAGCCAGAGCGTCCTCCTTCAACCCCTTTGGTAATAACCTGAGTTCGATTTCCTATCGTCTCCAGCAGGAGCTCGGCAATCGCAGGTCATTCTTCGACAAGGACTATTATCGTTACGTCGTCGGAATTAATGGGGACTTCGACATCAAAGACAACGGATTCATCAGCCGTTTTGCATATGATTCTGGGTTTGTCTATGAACGCCTTAATTACCAGCGCGAAGATAGCGGCGACGCCAGACGCTCTTATTTGAGAGCACTGATCGCCCCGATCGGGTTTGTTAATAATGTTGCCCCGCTTCCGCGGCTACCATCCGGCATTTTCAATCCATTTATCGGCATTAATGCCCCGGTCACAGGAACTGCTCCGATCTATAACAACACCAACTCTGCGACGCCCAATTTCCAGAACGGCGTTCCCATTGGGTCTGCGCCGTACGATAACAGAATCGCGGCTAATGATTGGACGAGTACCGACCCCCTCGGTCGGGCAAACGGAGCCGCGTATGTTAGCCACTCGCTCTTCTATGAGCGCGACTGCCTCGTTGATGTCAAGGTTAACGGCCACCTGTTCCCGAACTTATGGAACGGTGGTCTCGATTTTGCAGCGGGTTTTGAGAAGAGGGAGATCAACCAAAAACAGATTCCTGATCCCGTTCAGGTATCCGGGGATCAACTGGGTTTCAGCCAGTTAGCGACTTTCAAGTTTCGTGAGGAGGTTGACGCCTGGTTCATTGAGGTCGGATTCCCATTGGTCACGAATGCAATGGGCGTCCCATTCATCCGTTCGCTCGATCTGGATTTCCAATGGCGTCGAGAGGAATTTAGCGACACCAACTTGCTCTCGGGCCCCTTTTCTCCGCAACAGACCTCGGCCAGCTACGTGAACGAGAATCCCGAGGAAAACTTCGGTGGCTCTCCGAGCGTTTCACTTCGATACCAACCCATCCCGGACCTGCTGCTGCGCGCTTCGTGGCGACAGTCGGTTCGGCCGCCGACTTTCACTGAGCTGTTCAGACCCATCGTCCAAAACTTCCCGGTCCTTTTTGGGATAGGCGGCGGCGATCCTCCTCCGCCGCCGAACGGCATTTGGGACGGCGGAAATCCGGCACTCCAACCCGAGACGACTGATTCCTATTCAGTTGGCGTTGTCTGGACCCCGAAGTTTGTCCCGGGCTTTACCATTACGATGGACGCTTATCAGATGTTCACCACGAACGTCATTCTCGAGCCAGATTCCTTTGCGCAGGTATTGATCGACCGAAATGTCCTGGACCCGGATGGTTGCGGCCTTGGCCTTTTGCCCGGGGGCGGTCCAGGAATCGGCGTCACTCGGATCAATCCCGCTGATCCGATGAGCCTTATCGATTGCATCGATTCGGGTTTCGGCAATGCGGGCAAGCGCCTCGTTCAAGGAGTGGAGGCCACAGCGGCCTACGAGCTTCCGACTGAGCACTGGGGTAAATTCACCTTCTCGGGTGGGTACAATCATTTCTTCACGTGGAAAGCGCAGCCAGGCACTGGGCCGTTCAACAGCTTCCTGGGAAATTACAACAACGGTACGCTCCCGCTCGCTCCCGGAGCGATTCCCTGGAACAAGGGTTTCCTCCGAGGTGAATGGGAATGGCGGCATTTCGATTTCGTCGCCACCGGAAATTATATCGGTGATTTCCGGGATGACCCGGCCTTCGATGATTTCCGTCTCCCGACGCGCCCCGAGCGACGCAATGTGCCGAGCTACATCACCCTCGACATGCAATTGAGTTACGAATTTGTGAAGCCGGAAGCCGCATCCACCTATTCGAAGGACGCGAAAGACGGCAAGAACATAATGCAGGCGGCGTTAGAACCCGCGTCGATCTGGCAACGCCTGCTCTGGGGCACGACGCTCACGGTCGGCGTGAACAACGCCTTCGATCGCAATCCGCCCACGGTCCTGGCGGCGTTTAACGACAACTACGACACATCGCTGCACACCATTCGGAACCGCTATTATTACGTCGCGTTGACCAAGAAGTTTTGACGAAGCGACGGAGACGCCCCGCCTGCATCGCTATGCAAAGCATTGGGGGCAGGGGTCGATCACGAGCAGGAGCACAAGCACGAGTGCGATTTTAAGAGGAGGGGTGCACCGCGTTGGAATCGAACCAACAACCCAGTGATTAAGAGTCACTTGCTCTGCCAATTGAGCTAGCGGTGCGTAACTTTCCTGGAAAAGGGAAAGCAAACTACACATCGCGGCCCGCTGCACAAATGCGATCCTGCGTTACCTTGGCCAGGTCACCACGAGGTAACGCATGATGTCCGAATCGGATTCAACACACGGACCCAAACACGAGGCGCAGCACGATACCGTCGCGCAGAAGCCACCGGACACGCAGTCGGGCACGCCGCTGACTCCGCCGGCGATCCAAGCCGATCTGGATCAGGTTCATCCGACGCCCGGCGCGCGGCAACCGGTTGAGACCGATGCGGCCAGCATCGCCGAACCACCCAAAGTCGCGGCAGGTTTACCGGCGGTACTTGAGACGATGCGTTTTGCCGTGGGCGAGATGGGATTAATGCGCGGCGTGAAAGCGCTGTTGAAGATGAACAAGAAGGACGGCTTTGATTGCCAGAGCTGTGCCTGGCCGAGTCCGGATGACCATCGCCAGGTCGCGGAGTTTTGTGAGAACGGGGCGAAAGCCGTGGCGGACGAGGCGACGACCAAACGGGTTACGCCCGATTTCTTTCGCGAGCATTCGCTCGATGATCTCCGCGCGCAGAGCGATTTCTGGCTCGGCCAGCAGGGGCGACTGACGCATCCGGTGGTGAAGCGTGCCGGCGCTACGCATTACGAAGCGATCACGTGGGATAACGCGTTCCAGTTGATCGCCACCGAACTCAATGCGCTGCCTACGCCGGACGCCGCGGCGTTCTACACCAGCGGCCGGACAAGCAACGAAGCCGCGTTTCTTTACCAGCTTTTCGTCCGGCAATTCGGAACGAACAACCTGCCGGATTGCTCGAATATGTGTCACGAATCGAGCGGCGAAGCGTTAAGCGAGATGATCGGGATCGGCAAAGGCTGTGTGACCCTTCACGATCTCGAACACACCGACGCGATTTTCATCATCGGCCAGAACCCCGGCACGAATCATCCGCGGATGCTTTCGAGTTTGCAGCGCGCGAAGGCGGGCGGCGCGAAAATCGTCTCGATCAACCCGATGCCAGAGATCGGCAATTTCCGCTTCAAGAATCCGCAGGACCTAAAGAACCCGATGCGGCTGGGGGATTTCCTGCTCGGGAAAGGGACGGAGCTAAGCGATCTCTGGCTGCCGGTCCGGATCAACGGCGACGTTGGCGTGCTGAAGGGGATCATGAAGGAATTGCTGGCCGCGGAAGAACGGAATCCGGGCACGGTGTTCGATCAGGATTTCATCCGCGATCACACCTTTGGCTTCGACGCGTTCATCGCCGATCTCCGCGCGGCGAGCTGGGACGACATCCTGGTCAGCAGCGGGGTTTCGCGGGAACAAATTAGCGCCGCGGCGGACATCGCGATGAAGGCGAAGCGCATCATCTGTTGCTGGGCCATGGGCCTGACCCAGCACAAGAACGCCGTCGCGACCATCCAGGAAATTATGAACTTCCTCCTGCTGCGCGGGAATATTGGCCGGCCCGGCGCCGGTCCCTGCCCGGTGCGCGGCCATTCCAACGTGCAAGGCGATCGCACCATGGGGATCTGGGAGCGGATGAACGACACCTTCATGAAGAAAATCGGCGACGAATTTCACTTCACGCCGCCGAAGGAACACGGCACCGACTCGGTCGAGACGATCAAGGAAATGCATCGCGGCCACATTCGCGTCTTCCTTGCCATGGGCGGCAATTTCCTTGCGGCCACGCCGGATACTGAATACACCGCCAAGGCGTTGCGCGGTTGCCGGCTCACGGCGCACGTTGCCACCAAGCTCAATCGTTCCCATCTGATCACGGGAGAAATCGCGCTGATTCTTCCCTGTCTCGGCCGCTCCGAAGTCGACCGCCAGGCCGGCGGCGAGCAGTTCGTCACGGTCGAGGATTCGATGGGGATCATCAATCCATCGCGTGGTGTGCTCGCCCCGGCCAGCGAACATCTTCTCAGCGAGCCCGCCATCGTGGCGGGACTGGCGACGGCCACGCTCGACGATCGGAGCACGGTCGATTGGAAGGGGCTCGCCGCCGATTACAGCCGGATTCGCGATCACATCGCGCGCGTCATTCCCGGGTTCGAAAATTTCAACGAACGAATCGCGCACGACGTCTTCTACCTGCCGAACGCCGCGCGTGACGATCGGAAGTTCAACACGGACGTCGGCAAGGCGAAGTTCACCATTCATCCGATCCCGCGAAACGAGCTGGAGACCGGGCGCTACATCATGATGACGATCCGGTCGCACGACCAGTTCAACACCCACATCTACGGCCTGGACGATCGTTATCGCGGCATCTTCAACGGCCGGCGCGTCATCTTCATGAATGTCGAGGACATGAGGGCCGCCGGGTTGCAGCAGGGCGAGTTGGTTGATCTAACGAGCCATTTCGAGGGCGAGCAGAGATCGGCCCGCCATTTTCAAGTGGCGCCTTACCTTCTGCCGCGTGGTTGCACAGCCACCTATTTTCCCGAGGCCAATGCGCTGGTGCCGATCAACAGCGTGGCCGAGCGCTCCAATACGCCGACGAGCAAGTTTGTGATTATCTCCATCGTTCCGTCGCCGGATGGGGACCTCGCCGCTAGCTGATTGTAGCCACGGCTCCGTGGGCCGTGTCATCCCGAGCGCAGTCGAGGGACCCCCGATTGTTACCGTCAAGTTTCGCAACGTGGTCCCTCGACTTCGCTTCGCTCTGCTCGGGATGACCGGGCAATGCTGAGGTAATCAGGATTCGGCCGGGGTTGGCCCGGCAGTCCCCGCCAGCTGCAGTCTTTCGGCATCCGCTTGCAGTGCCGCGATCACACCCGTGATGACTTCCTCCAGCGGCATCTCCAATTCCGCCGCTCCTCGCACGATGTCGTCGCGGTTCACCGCGCGGGCGAAAGCCTTGTCCTTCATCTTCTTTTTCACCGAGGCCACGTCGACTTCGTGGATGCTCTTCGACGGGCGCACGCGCGCCACCGCCATGGCGAATCCGCTCAACTCATCCACTGCGTAGAGAGTTCGCTCAAGCGGCGTCTCGCGGGGCACGCCGGCGTAATCGGCATGGGAAAGGATCGCGCGGCAGACCTCCTCGCTCCAACCCTGTTCGCGCAGGGCTGCTACGCCAACGAAAGGATGCCCTTCGGTCGGATTTTGTTCCTGGTTCGGATGGCGCTCGTAATCCATGTCATGGAGAAGGCCCACCGCCTCCCACAAGTCGGCGTCGGCGCCGCGCAACTGCGCGAAGTGCCGCATCGAATCGGCGACCGCGTAGCAATGGCGTCGCAAGCTGTCCGATAGGACCCACTCGTGCAGGATGGCCAGGGCGCGGTCAGCGAGCATTGTTATTAAGTTGCCACAACATTCAGGGATGCGCCGCTGTTATGGCGTGAATCCAATCCAATTTCCTTGTTTTGCGGGTCTTTTCCCTGTAAGGCTGAGCTATGAAGCTCCCCACCCGTCGGCTCGCCGCCTTCCTGTTCTTAACTGCAATCCTTGGGCTTGCTTCGGTCCCTGCCCAATCAGCGATCCTCATTGTTACCAATACCCAGGACGCCGGCGCCGATTCACTCCGTGGGGCGGTCGCGGCGGCAAGCGCGGGCGATGCCATTGAATTCAATATCCCCAGGAGCGATCCCGGCTATGACATATCGACCGGTGTTTTCACCATCACTCTCAACAGTGGCGAAATTGTGATCGACAAGGATTTGACCATCGCGGTCCGTTCGGGAGCGAATATTTTCATTAGCGGCAATCACGCGAGCCGCATCTTCAATATCACGGCGGGCACCGTGGCCATTTTCAATCTCTCGTTCGTGAATGGTAAAGCCCAAGGGGCGGATGTGCAGTATCCCAACGAAGGCGCGCCGGGGATCGGAGGCGCGGTGCTAAATCAGGGGACGCTTGCCTTTACGCGTTGCACTTTCATGGACAACGCCGCCCTCGGCGGCCGAGGTTCTGGCCAAACACAGCGTCCTCCGAAAAAAGGTGGAGATGGTCTGGGGGGCGCTATTGCCAATCAGGGAACGCTTTCCCTGATCGCGTGTACTCTGGCCGCCAATTCTGCGGTGGGCGGCCCCGGCGGGCTCTCAGCCTCAGGATCAGGATTATCTTCGGGCGCAGTCGGAGGACAGGGCTCGGGGGGCGCGATTTACAATGCAAACAGCGCCACCCTTTCGCTGACCAATTGCACCATAACGTCGAACAGCGTTGAAGGATCTGATGGCGTGGATTCGAGTCTTACTTTCGCCACTGAGGGTGCAGCCGCACAAGGTGGCGGCATTGCGAACCTGGGCAATGCGACGATCATTCACTGCACGTCGGCAAATAACACGGCGCTCGGAGGTGATTCCCGCCTGGGCGCCGGTTACCTTTATCCGCCATTCGACGGTGGAGCGGCCTCGGGAGGGGGCTATTACGGCGCGGTAGGTTCCAGCTCGTCCACGCGCGATTCCATTTTCGCGCCGAATGTTGTAATAGGCGGAGCCGCGGGCGGGCCACAAAACAGTCCCGGTGCTGAGACTGGGCCTGACGTAAACGCCGCGGTCAACAGTGGGGGGCACAACCTGCTCGGCCGTTCGGATGGCTGTACCGGCTTTACCGCGGACGATCAACAGGGTGGAACCACCAACGCGACCCGGCTCGATCCAAAGCTTGGCGCGTTGGGCTACTATGGCGGGACAACGCAAACCCTTCCGCTTTTGCCGGCCAGTCCTGCCATAAACGGCGGTGACCCGGCTCAGGCCACTCGCGATCAACGCTACTTCGTCCGGACTGGTCCGCCGGACATCGGCGCTGTCGAATTTCAAGGAACGCAGCCGACTCTCCTCGCGAATATCTCCACGCGCCTGCGGGTCCAGACCGGTAACAACGCGATGATCGGCGGATTCATCATCACTGGAACCGAGCTGAAAACCGAGCTTGTTCGAGGGATTGGGCCTTCGCTGCAGGTGCCGGGAGCGCTGGCCGATCCGGTCATCGAAGTGCACGGTCCTTCCGGCCAACTCCTCGGCACCAATGACAACTGGCGGGACGCCGGCACCCGACAGCAAATCATCGGGAGCGGACTGGCGCCGACCCACGAATTGGAGTCGGCGCTCTGGGGAATAATCTTGCCCGGGGCCTACACGGTCATTGTCGGAGGCAACAACGGGAGTACGGGCATCGGCTTGTTTGAAGTGTACGACCTGGATCAGACGGCTGAGTCCAAACTCGCCAACGTCTCGACCCGGGGTTTCGTCGGCAATGGTGATGACGTGATGATCGTCGGCGCGATCGTGGTCGGAAGCGCTCCTAGGGTGCTTTTCCGTGCAATCGGTCCCGCCCTGACAGATGTGGGCGTACCTAACGCATTAGGGGATCCACTCCTGCAACTCTATGACGGCAACGGCGGACTCGTCGCAGCCAATTACGATTGGCGTGACGATCAGGAAGCGGAGATTGTCGCGACCGGCATACCGCCGACGTACGACCTGGAGTCGGCCATTGTGCGAGATCTCGCGCCCGGCCCCTACACCGCGATCATGCGCGACACGCATAACACGCCCGGCAATGGGCGCATCGAAGCTTACAGTCTGAACTAGCGTCCGACGCAATGAAACACCGTGGCCCCATGAGGTCTCCCGCTGGTCGGCTCACCGTCATCTTTTTCTCGGCGATGATTCTCGCGATGTCGTCGGTCCCTGCCCAATCAGCGATCCTGATCGTTACTAATTCACAGGACACCGGCGCCGATTCACTCCGCGGAACGGTGGCGACAGCAAATGCGGGCGATGCGATTCAATTCAATATTCCCACCAATGACCCCGGTTATGATCCTTCGACCGGCGTTTTCGCCATCACGCTCACGAGTGGCGAAATCGTCATCGACAAGGATTTGACCATCGCGGTTCGGTCCGGAGCGAACATTGCCCTCAGTGGCAATCACGCGAGCCGCATCTTCAATATCACAGCGGGCACCGTGGCAATTTCCGATCTCTCGTTCGTAAATGGCCTGGCCAAAGGAGCCGATGGGAATCAGGTGGGCGGTATCAACGGTCAGCCCGGAATGGGCGGCGCTGTTTTGAACTGGGGGACGCTTACGTTTACCCGGTGCACGTTCAGGGACAACACTGCCAACGGTGGCGGGGGTGGGAACGGATTTGTTCCCACCTCGGGCGGAGATGGCCAGGGGGGCGCTATCGCCAATCAAGGCACGCTTTCCCTGGTCGCATGTACGCTGACCGCTAACTCCGCTCTGGGCGGTACCGCTGGTGTTGGGGGCTTCTCCATTCCGTTCAGCAGGCCTGGTGGGAGGGGCTCGGGAGGTGCGACTTACAACGCGGGCGGTGCAACCCTTTCCCTGACGAGTTGCACCCTTACGGACAACACCGCTTGTGGGGTCGATGTTCCTTATCTCTCTATTAATAGCTCCGGCGGCGCGGCCGGACAGGGCGGGGGCGTCGCTAACCTCGGCACTCTTACGATGGTGCACAATACGCTGGCCAACAACAGGGCGGTCGGAGGTGATTCCATCGGAAATCCTGGGGTTTCCTCGGGCGCCGCCTTTGGAGGCGGACTCTATGGTGCGGTGGGTTCCGTCTCATCCACGCGGGACACTATCTTTGCACCGAATGCGGTCACAGGTGGAAACGCCGGTGTCGGCATTGCCACCGGGCCTGATGTGAACGGCGCGGTTGACAGCCAGGGACACAACCTGGTCGGCCGTTCGGATGGCTGCACCGGATTTACCGCAGACGATCAACAGGGTGGGACGACCAACGACACCAGGCTCGATCCGATGCTTGGCGCCCTGGGCTATTACGGTGGGACAACCCAAACTCTACCACTTTTGCCCGGTAGCCCTGCCATTAACGGCGGAAGCACGACCGCGTCCGCGCGGGACCAACGCTATTTTGTGCGCACCGGTCCGCCGGACATTGGCGCTTTCGAATATCAAGGGACGCAGCCGACTCTCCTCGCGAATATCTCCACGCGCCTGCGAGTCCAGACTGGTAACAACGCGATGATTGGCGGTTTCATCATTACTGGAACGGAGCTGAAAACCGAGCTTGTTCGAGGTATTGGGCCTTCGCTGGCGGTGCCGGGAGCGCTGGCCGATCCGGTCATCGAAGTGCACGGTCCGTCCGGCCAGCTCCTTGGCACCAATGACAACTGGCGCGACGCCGCCACCCGTCAGCAAATCATCGGGAGCGGACTGGCGCCGACCCACGAATTGGAATCCGCGCTCTGGGGAATAATCTTGCCCGGGGCCTACACTGTCATTGTCGGAGGCAACAATGGGAGTACGGGCGTCGGCTTGTTTGAGGTGTACGACCTGGATCAAACGGCTGAGTCCAAACTCGCCAACGTCTCGACCCGCGGTTTCGTCGGCAATGGTGATGACGTGATGATCGTCGGCGCGATCGTGGTCGGAAGCGCGCCGAGGGTGCTTTTCCGTGCGATCGGTCCCGCTCTGACAGATGTGGGTGTACCTAACGCATTAGGTGATCCACTTCTGGAACTCTATGATGGCAACGGCGGACTCGTCGCGGCCAACTACGATTGGCGTGACAATCAGGAAGCGGAGATCATCGCGACTGGCATCCCGCCGTCGTACGACCTGGAGTCGGCCATTGTGCGCGATCTCGCGCCCGGACCTTACACCGCGCTCATGCGCGACACGCATAACACGCCCGGCAACGGGCGTATCGAAGCGTACAGCCTGAACTAGCGCGCCGCGCCCTGCCGGCGCCTATTCGTTCTCGCGCGTTCCTCGGTCGAATTTATCACGCAATTTATCCGCGGTGCGAGCAACGGCATCGCGCGCCTGACCCGTCTCGGAGTGGATCTGATCGATCGCGCGATCCATCGCGGTCTTGATGCTGGCGGCGGTTCCGCCCTTCTCATATTCGCGCACCAGGACGCCTTCCAACCGCGCGATCACGCCATCCACCGTGTAGTTCCGGCTGATTTTGAAATCGCTCGGTTCGTGATCCTCGATCGCACTGTAAACGGCGATGACCTGTTCGCTGTGCCATCCCCATCTGAGCACCTTGTAGAAAAGGGCGCCTTCTCGTTCACCCCGGATGATCAGATCTATCAAGGCCGCGATAAGCGAGATCGGCATCAGGGCGAAGTCGCGCAGATTGTCGAGCAACATCTTGAGCTGAAAGACGAGAACATCGCGCAGAAATTTCCAACGATCATTATGATCGGCGCGCGGTGATGTGGGCGGTGGCAAGTTCATGGCGCTTCGAAATCAAGCAATGGGTTTCCATGATTCATTCTGCGCCGCAAAAAGGCACGCGGAAATTTTCGGCGGCTGAAACACCCCTATCAAAAGTTGTAACCATCCGGGGAGGATCGCGAACCGCTGTCCGCTGAGTTCGCCTTCCTGCGTTGACGCCGTCTCGCGCGAACGATAAGACCGTTCGCGTGACGAGGATCAAACCAAGCCGGGCCAGCTACGGCCCCTGGCTTGTTGGAATTGGGGCCGCGCTTTGGGGCACGGAAAGCGCATGGCGAATTCCGCTCAACGATCTGTTCGACGCGTCGGTGATCGTGTTTTGGGAGCATGTCCTCATTTTGCTCATGTTCTTGCCGATCCTCCTTCCGCAGCTCGGCGAACTTCGGAAGATTTCCAGGTCCACCTGGGGTTATCTGGCCTTTTCTGCGTTCGCCGGTTCCGCCGTGGGCACGATTTTCTTCACCCTGGCGTTGAAGAACGGCAACCCGACGGTCGTTAACGTGATTCTGAACATTCAGCCGGTCATCTCTACGCTGGGCGCGTTTCTGCTTTTTGGCGACCGGCTGACGCCGCGCTTTTTTCTTTACGCCGGCATCGCGATTCTCGCCGGTATTTTTCTCTCAGTGGAATACCCGGCGCTCATTGGCGTTTCTTTCGCGCAGGCCGGGTTGAATCTCGGCACCGGCTACGCGCTGGTGTGCGCGCTCTTCTGGGGGCTGTCCACCGTGGCGGGGCGCGGCGTCATGATTGGAATGCCACTCCGGCTGGCCGCGAGTTTGCGTATTTTGATTGGGCTGATTTGTATGACGCTCATCCTTGCCGTCTACGGCAAACTCAATAGCGCATCGTTATGGCCCGCGGCCGCGCAATCCCACCGGGGTACAGCTATTGTCGCGCTCGTTCTGCTCGCGTCGATTTCCGGCGGAATCCCGCTGCTGATCTACTTCGAAGGACTCCGGCTGACGCGCGCTTCGACCGCCGGTTACTTCGAGATGATGCAAACGCTCGCCGCGGTCTGCATCACCTGGGGTGTTTTTCACGCCACCCTCCATCCGCATCAGATCGTTGCTGCCATTGTCTTGATGGCGGCCGTGTTTATGGTGCAGAAGGCGCAGTCCGCCGTCGAGGATGAGCCATGACGCTCTTGAATCTATCGCCTCTGTTCAACCATTGTGACCTCTTATGAAACGAATCCTTCTCTCCGCCATTTTGCTGGTGTCTTTTGCGTGCGGGCTTCGGGCTGTATCCGCGCCTGATGGAGCCGAGCTCACGAAGCTATTAAAAGATTTCCTGGCCGGAGCCGGCCGGAACGACATTGCCATGCACGAACGTTTTTGGGCGGACGACCTGATCTATACCTCCGCGCTCGGGCGCCGAAAGGGCAAGGCCGATATCCTGCGCGAGCTCCGCGAGGAAAAGCCTCCCAAACCGGGCGACGAAACCGCGGTTTACAGCGCCGAAGAGATTCGCATCCAGCAATACGGCGATACTGCCATCGTCGCTTTTCGCCTGGTGGCGACGACAGAGAAGGAAGGAAAGAAAGAGGTGAGGAATTATTTTAACACCGGCACTTTTCTGAAACGCGATGGCAAATGGCAGGCGGCCGGCTGGCAGGCCACGGCGATACCGAACGCGCCCGCACCAACACCGACGCCGTAGAGGCCCAGAGTTTCTTCGGTAGGGCGAGACTCAGTCGAGCCGTCAGACAACGTCGTATAGGGGCGCGGCTCGACTGAGTCTCGCCCTACCAATCAGGCGACGTTACCGCCGCCAGCGGGGAATCTGTCCGCTCGATTCCTGACGGAGATAGCCGGCGGTGATCGAGAATTTATCATTCCCCACCGTGCCGATGATGTAGCCCGCGAAATCCTCGCGGCCGTACTTGCCGGTGGATTTGCCGTACAGGAAACCCACTTCGCCGCTGACCCAAATGCGACTGGCAGGCTTAAACTCCATGTAGTTGTCGAGCGAGTCCTTCGGGTCGAGCCTGGCCGGAGCGACAGCGCTTCGCGGCTCGGCCGGGCTGAAAGTCGGCAGGAAATCCGAGGTTGTCTGAACGGGGCCAAACGTGGTCGCAAACATGAAACGGTCCTGATTTTCCAGCGAGAGCGACAGGGGACCATCCGGCTGACCGGCATCGAACAGGAGTTGTTCCGGGGTCCTTGCATGCAGGGAAAGGCAGAGGCCGAAAACCCCGGCTACGACCAGGAATGCGCTTTTCATGGGCGAAATCTCCGCCGAAACCTTGCCAGCGCCAGCAAAATTTCCGGGAGCTCCTCCGGCGCTCCGCCGGTCGATTTAGCAATCCCTCTCTGTGCCCTCTGCGCTCTCCGTGTTAAAATCCGGAATCCATGAAACCAGCCACCAAACCAATCCCGGAAGGAATGCACACCGTCACGCCGCATCTCATTTGCGCCGGGGCGTCCGAGGCGATCGAATTTTACCAGAACGCGTTCGGCGCGATCGAACTTAGTCGAATGCCCGGCCCGGATGGCAAGATCATGCACGCCAGCCTGCGCATCGGGGATTCGGTTATCATGCTCAATGAGGAGATGCCGGAGTGGGGCTCGTTCGGTCCAAAACATCTCAAGGGTTCACCGGTTACCATCCATCTCTACGTCGAGAACGTGGACGCCGTCTTTGAGCAGGCCGTTCGCGCGGGCGCCAAAGTCACGATGCCGATCGACGATATGTTTTGGGGCGATCGCTATGGGAAAGTGGAAGATCCGTGCGGCCACCAGTGGTCGATCGGCACCCATATGCGGGACCCCAGCCCGGAGGAAATGCAAAAAGCCATGGAGGAAATGGGCTAGTCAGAAATGACGAATGATGAATGGCGAATGTCGAAGGCAAGTTGTTGTGCTCGCCGAGCCCTCCGGATTGAAAAAGAGACCTAATACCCTTGGGCGTCCCAATCCAAAATCGGAAGGCGATGGCGTTGCAGCGTCCGGAGCAGCTTCAGGTGTCTGTCGTGGGGGACGCCTACTCTGTCCCAATGCCACTCGATGAACAGATGGGCGAGACGCCGAATCGTTCGATCCCTGATCATTTTCTCCAGGACGTCGTATTCCGCGCCTTCCACGTCCAGCTTCAGAATGAGGTAATCGAATACTGACGTGTTCTTCCGAATCCAGCTGGACAGATCCATCGTTTGGACCTGGGCGGGATTCGCCGTGTCCAGAGTTCCGAAGCCACCCGTGTCCCGAGTGAGTTTGTTTCGGAAAAGTGTGCTGCCATCACCGTCCTCGCGGTCGAGGAAGAAGTCCTGGATTCCGTCGCGGTCGGACACCGCGGCCTGAATAAGGCGGTGCCCTGGTAGAGCTGAATAGCAGCCGGCAAATGCGGCGTTGGGCTCGAAGGTAACGATCTCGAAACGACCCTCGGGATCGAAGTCTTTCCGGAAGCGCCGGACGGAGCAGCCGTCGTGGCCTCCACAATCGACAAACAAATGTCGCCGCCACGGAATGACACTGTGATAACGCATCGGAATCGAAGAAAAGGGAATCGGAAAGCTAGCGCGCTGAAAAGATGAAACCAGGTCTGAACCGTTATTGGATTCCGCTTCTACCGGCACGGGGAGGCGGCGTTGCGAAGCCGGACGCACAGGCCGGCAACAGCAGCCCTCGAAAACCCCCGGCTTGCGTAGGGCGGTGGTCCGACCATTTTGAAAGCTCATGTCGAGCTCAAACACGCTTAGCAAGGTTCCGCAGGTAACGATTCTCTTCTGGATCATCAAGATCCTGGCCACCACGCTCGGCGAAACCGGTGGCGACGCCGTCACCATGTCGTGGCTGGGCGAAACGACGGACGAGGCGAGTGGCAGCGGCTACCTGATCGGAACTGCCCTGGTGCAAATCAGGGCGAAGCAATTCCACCCGCTTCTCTATTGGCTCACCATCGTCGCCACGACCACGGTCGGGACCACCCTGGCGGATTATTGCACCAGATCGCTTGGTATCGGCTATGCCGGCGGTTCGACGATTTTGCTGATCCTCGTGATTGCGTCGCTTTTGATCTGGCGTTGGTCGACCGGGAGCGTTTCCATCGACACGGTCAGTACACCGAAGGTCGAGGTGTTTTACTGGGTGACGATCATGTTCTCCCAGACCCTCGGGACGGCCCTTGGCGATTGGGTGGCCGATACCAATGAGATGGGCTATCTCGGGGCGGGCGCCGTCTTCGGCGGTCTGCTGGTGTTGAGTGTTCTCCTCTGCTACTTCACGGGGATTTCACGCGTCATCTTGTTTTGGGCGGCATTCATTTTGACTCGTCCGTTCGGCGCCGTCGTCGGCGACTTTCTCGATAAGCCGCTCGCAAACGGAGGGCTGGCTCTAAGCCGCTACACTGCGTCGGCCGCGCTCCTCGTGGTAATCGTCGCGTTGATTCTGCTTTTTCCGCAGAAGCCGGCTTCGAAAACGCATTGAAGAAATCCAAGGAAGCCGCCGGTCAGTAGAGCAACTGAAGACCGCAGTAACCGATCAAGGCCAGCGATTCGCCCCCGGGCGCACGCAGCTCGTGACCGAGCGAGGTGATGAAAATACACGAGTCTGTGAGGTTCTGGCGAAATCCGACGTTCACGGTGAGCGCGCCGTCCGTAAAGTTTGTTCGCGAGGTGCCCTGCAGCTCCGCCATCACCATCGTTGTTTTCGCCAGCTCCAAGCCTCCGACGATTCCGTAGAGCCATTCGCTTCGGCCGACAGTGCCGGTGCGCGGACCGAACTCCGCGTCGAGGTGAAATCGGCCGAAACTCTTCGCGACCTGAAATGGAATCTGAAAATGGGTGCCCTCTTCAGCCAGGCCGCGTCGGACCGACGACTGAGAGATGTTGAAGATGACGCGAGGAAACATGGACACGTCAAAGCCGCTCTTCTCCTCGTCGAGAAATCGCCATTTCATTGCGGCTTCTGTCGCGCCAAGCCCTCCGATCAAACCGTGACCGCTGCGCTTCAGCAGCACGGGTCCGCCCTGGAGCGTGAGCTGAATGTGTTCGCCGACACCGTAGTTCAAATCGATTCCCGGCGAATCATACGAGGTTTCGTTAGGCCGATGCTCGAACGCCATCGACAGATTAATCTCCCACTTCCGGTTTCCCGGCGTCCCGGGATCATCCGTGATCATGGGCGGTCCGCCCTGGGCCTGCACGCTGGGCACGCGCCAGAGGCAAAAAAACGCGGTGACGAGGACGATTCCGATTCCGAGGCGGCGGCGAACGAGTCCGCTAGCTCTTTGGCGATTCTGCCGGGGCATAGACGAGAAGCTTAAAAGTGTTGGGCACGACCGTCGGGCGGCCGGGCGAAGCGCCCGGGGAGGGACTCGGCGCCGGTTGGAATTGGGCGGTCGGCAAATAGATCCGATGGGTCGCCGGATCCAACTCGATGGTGCGTGCGCGCGGCTCCGTCTTCAAGGTCTGCACAACCGTGAGTTTCTCGGGGGCTTCGACTTTCGCGATGGTCGTTACCCCGTCACCGCACGAAGCAAAGGCAAGCTGGCTGGATTCATCAAAAGCGCAGCCATCCGTGCCCGAACAGATCGGAACCGTTGCGGCGACCTTGCCGGTGTCGGTATTGAGCATCACCATCA
>QHMY01000009.1 GCA_003218305.1 Verrucomicrobiota bacterium | reverse complement strand
GCCGTGGCGTACGGCGTGCCAACCGCCGCTCCCTGGGCAAAAGAAGCATTTGCCGGCAATAGATGCACTTGCGAGGCCTGGCAGAGCGCATACTCTGCGTACGTCCCGGTGATCGATCCCGCCGTGTAAACCCGATCCCCCTTCCGCAGCTTCACGTCGAGACCAACCTGCTCGATCACCCCCGCGCCATCATTGCCGGGAGTAAACGGCAGCGCCGGCTTTCTCGGGTAGGTGCCAGCGCGGATATAGGTTTCGACCGGATTAATGCCAGCCGCGTGTATCCGCACCAGCACTTGTCCGGGTCCCGGTTCCGGCATGGGCACCTCGCCCAATTTCATCACCTCCGGCGCCCCAAACTCTTCCACACGGATTGCTTTCATTGCTCTTGTCTACTTCGTCACTCGCCCTTCGTCAGTCGCCATTCTGATTCTGACACACGCGTTTACGCCATCCGCGCCGAATCAGAAATGTCCACAATCACGTAAATATGACCGCTATTCGCTCTCTCTGCTCAATCACCAAGTCTCCCGTCCGCCTGTTCGCTAAGTATTCCTTCGCTCTGGCGCTCGTGTTCTGCGCCGCGTTTTCCGCCTCCGCGCAGCAGCCAGCCCCCGCCTTCACCCAAATCGTCCTCTTCGGCGACAGCCTCTCCGACACCGGGAATGTTCGGGTTCGCACCAATCAGACGAGCAACGGTCTCGTCGATTATCCGAGCCAAACCTTTAACTACAGCAACGGCCGGTTCACGAACGACAACGAAACCGATCCGGCCACCGACATGTACTTGGGCGTCTGGCACGAACAGCTCGCGCAAACTTTCCTGGGCATCCCGCCCGCGACCCAGAGTAGCCTGAATGGCGGCACCAACTACGCCTTTGGCGGCGCCACCACGAACAACGGCACTCACGACGAAGTCGCTGTCTCCACTCCATTCGGTGATGTCACCATCACGATCGACGACATTGGAAAGCAGATGGACGACTATCTCGCCTCCCACGCGATTGACCCAGCCGCGCTCTACATCGTCTGGGGAGGCGGCAACGATATCCGCAATGATGACAGCGCGGCGAACGTCACCGCGACGGTTGCCCGGGTCACCGCGCTGGTGACCCGCCTGATCAATGCCGGCGCGCAATACATCATGGTGCCCAACATTCCACCTGTCGGCAACATTCCCCGATACCTCAGCGATCCGCTGACAGTTATCTCGAAAAATACCGCCTCCGCGAACTACCGGCACGAGCTCAATGCAAGCCTCGATACCCTTGTTGCCGACTTTGCCGCAGAAGGGGTCACGCCCGCAATTTACCGCCCCGATGTCTGGCTGAACACGACCCGCCTGTTCGCCCTTCCCCCTCGATTCGGATTCACCAACACCAGCAGCTCCGCGCAGGACGGCGACGTGGATCCCGATCAGTACCTCTTTTGGGACGACGTTCATCCCACGACCGCCGGTCATTATCAGATCGCGAAACTCGCCTACGAGTCGATCACCTTGCCGCCCGCTCCCGTGTCTAAGGCCCTAAACATCTCCACTCGACTCTTCGTCGATACCGGCGAGCGCGCACCCATTGCCGGCTTTGTCGTCACGGGCGACGTGCCGAAGCGAGTGCTGATTCGCGGCATTGGCCCATCGCTCGCGGCCAGCGGTGTCCCTACTCCCCTGGCCGACCCAACCCTGACCCTATTCGACGCCTCGGGAAAACCGCTGCGAACGAATAACAACTGGAGAGACTCGCAGCCCGCCGAAATCATCGCCACTGGCATCCCTCCGCAGAACGACCTTGAATCCGCTATTGTCACCACGCTTTCGGCCGGCCCCTACACAGCGAGACTCACCGGGCAGAATGGCGGAACCGGCAATGCCTTGATCGAAGTCTATGATCTTGAGCCCAACAGCGGTTCCGTCCTGGCAAACTTAAGCACGCGCGGTTTCGTCGGCACGGGCAATAACGTCATGATCGGCGGCATTATCATTGGAGAGGGCGACAATCCCCTTCTGGTTCTCCGCGCCCTCGGGCCGAGCCTTGCCAACTCCGGCATAACCAATCCTTTGCTCGATCCCACTCTTGCGCTGCATGACGGGAATGGTGGCCTGATTTTCCTCAACGATGACTGGACCGACATAGATATCCAGGCCGTGGCCGCAACCTTACTTTATCCCACCGACGAGCGTGAAGCGGCCTTCGTCGCCGCGTTTCTCCCGCCCGGGAGTTACACCGCCATCGTCGGCGGCAAAGCCGGCGCCACCGGTGTTGCGCTCGTCGAAGCGTACCGAGTTCCATAACGGACCTCCGCCTGTTGTCCCCAGCGACTTATGACGATTTTCTGCAGGGCAGGGACGCAGTTTAGGCCTCTCATCCGATTCAGTAGCATGATCACGAAAAAACTACTGTTCGCCGCCCTCATGGCGACAAGCGTCATTTTCCCCGCGACAGTTCCAGCGCAAAGCTTCAGCATCGAAGTAGGCGACCGGCCCTACTACAGCCATGGCGCGCGCTACTGGGCTGGGGAATGGGAAATGATTTGGGTCCCGGGCCATTGGTCCAGGCACCATCACGAATGGGTTCACGGCCATTACGTCCGTGGGCAGCGTCGGCATTACGATCGCCATCATGACAGACATGATCAGTGGGAAGACACCCATCGTTACGACGATCGCTACCGCAACTAATTCAGGCAAAAGTCAGCTTACCGAAACGCCGGCCCACGGGCCGGCGTTTTGCGTCCTGCCCCTGAAATTCAGGCTGCCTCGGCAGCCAAAACCACTTCGCCGAACGAAGAATTATAAGTTAACCAAGGTACCAGCATGAAAAAAATCGTCGTCCTATCCATCGGCTTGGCCTTTGCGCTCGCCGCCGTCGCCCAAGCCAAGCAAGCGGAGGGGGAAAACCCGAAGAATAAGAAATCGAAGCCCGCTCCCCAGCAGCAGGTGGCACCCAAACAGCACATGGCCCCGCAGCAGCACATGGCGCCGAAACAACAATCCATGTCCAAGCACCAGCCGGTGTCGAATCCCCAGGTGCAGGCGATGCCCAAGCAACACCACAACCCCAATCTGCAAACCGAGGCCCGGGTCCACCATAACAATGTGCAAAAGCAGCAGCTCAATCAGGTGCCCGTGGTTAAGCCCAATAAACACGCGGTCGTTCAACAGAATACCACGCCCGCCGTCCAGTCGAATAACGTCAGGGTGAACAGGACCGTCCAAAACTACCAGCCGAGGCATCAGAATTTCCATGCCCGAGTAAACCCCGCGGTGACCAGTGCGCAGTTCAATCAAAACTACCGTATCCGCAACGCCCAGAATTGGTCAGGCGCTCACTACAACGCCTTTAGGACCTATCAACCCCAATGGCACGACCGGAGTTGGTGGAGCTCACATCACAGTCACATCACGCTGATCGGTGGCGGATGGTATTATTGGAACAGTGGGTATTGGTATCCTGCCTGGGGTTACGATACCTCAGCCGCGTATTACCCGTACGACGGGCCGATTTACGTCGGCAGCCACCCGCGGCCATTCGATCAGGTCGTGGCGGACGTCCAAAGCATTCTGCAAGAGCAGGGGTATTATCGCGGTGAAGTGGACGGTCTGGTCGGCCCGCTAACTCAGGAAGCACTGGCCGCCTATCAAAGCTCCCAGGGTCTTCCACCGACCGCCTCCATCGATCAGCCCACACTCGAGTCGCTCGGAATCAGCTAAAATAATTCAACCCAAACGGCAAGCCGCCACGCCAGTTTCGTGGCGGCTTTGTCGTTTGCTGAGCCGGCCCCTCCTTCTCCATTCGTCATTCGACTTTCCTCATTCGACATTCGCACCATGCCTTCCCGCGTTCGCAAAGTTCCGCCCACGGTCAAAGTCCGCCGCTCCAAGGTGCATGGTCGCGGCGTTTACGCGGGTGAATCTATCCGCAAAGGCACCCGCATCATCGAATACACCGGCAAGCGGGTTCCCGAGAGAGACGTCACCGACGACGAGAACGATCCGCACACCTTCTATTTCGGGCTCGACAACGGCATCGTCATCGATCCCGAGATCGGCGGCAACGAAGCGCGCTGGATCAATCACAGCTGCGACCCCAATTGCGAATCGATTGACGAAGATGGCCGCATCTTCATCTACGCCCTGCGCAAAATCGAACCTGGCGAAGAGCTCTCTTACGATTACGCGTTGCAAATCGACGAACCGATTACCCGGAAGTCGAAGAAGCAACATGAATGCTTCTGTGGCAGCCCCGATTGCCGGGGCACGATGCTCGGCCTGTAACCATCGTCGCCCTTTCAGTTGTAGAGGCGCTTGTGCCAAGCGCCTGTCATTTTGCATGGCAGGTGCACCGCCTGCCGCATTTCTCGCTCTCCCTTCCTTCTTTCATTGGACGTCGAGCGTGGGATGTTGGACGTTCTGCTTCGTCCTCCCCGAAACATGCCTCCAAGAAGGTAACGCTGCCTGATCAAGGAATTGAGACAGCAATTCGCGAAATCCGAGGTCAAAACGTCATCCTCGACCGTGATTTGGCGCGCGTTTACGGCGCCTCGACCAAAGCATTCAACCAAACGGTGAGGCGCAATCTCGCGCGTTTTCCCGCGGACTTCATGTTCCGGCTCAGCAGAGGAGAGGCCGAAGCAGTTCAGATTTCAAGGTCACAATCTGTGACCTTGAAGCGCGGCCAGAACATCAAATACCTGCCCTACGCGTTCACGGAGCACGGTGCGCTGATGGCAGCGAATATTCTCAGGAGCCAGCGCGCTGTCCAGATGAGCGTTTTCGTCATTCGCGCGTTCGTGAAGATGCGCGAAACCTTTCTAGGCACACGCGAACTCACGAAAAAACTAACCGCGTTGGAAAAGCAACTCACCGGCCGACTCGACTCGCATGAAACCGCCATCGTTCACGTAGTTCGACGCGTAATTGATCTTATTGATCCGCCCGTTCCGCCGCCCAAGCCGCCTAAGCCTCGCATTGGCTTCCGGCCCTGAAGATTCGCTTCCGTTTCCGCCATTCGGCCTTCGTGTCATCCGCCATTCGCCCGCTTATGTCCGTGAAGAGCGGAATCTCGTTAGGCCACAATAAACGTTCTTTCATTTTTCCACCGCGACTATTAGACAGTGCCGGTGTTTCTCTACCCATGAGTCTCCAACCATGAGATCTCTTCCACTCGCCCTGGCCGCCTTCCTTGCCTCGCAAGTCGCGGCACAGCTTCACGCGCAGGAGGGCGTCATCGATCTCGCCAACCTCGAGAATTACGCCAACCAGGGAAAACCCCCCTACATCCAGAAGGACAACAACCCGGCGGTAAATCAGATCTCCAATGCCGGCGCGACGTTAGGCCGCGTTCTCTTTTACGATAAACGGCTTTCCCGCAGCAACACCGTGAGCTGCAGCTCCTGCCACCAGCAGGCCCACGCTTTCAGTGACAGCTCCATCGCTAGCCTCGGCGTCGCCGGGACCACTGGGCGGCATTCCACCCGCCTCCCCAACGCCCGGTTCGGCACGGAGCTTCATTTCTTTTGGGACGAACGCGCTGACACTCTCGAAGATCAGAGCACCCAGCCGATCCAGAACGCGATCGAGATGGGATTCAGCGGGACCAATGGCGATCCGGCTTTCTCGGATCTCGTCTCGAAGCTCAACGCCATTCCGGAATATCCGGTGCTCTTCAATTTCGTTTTCGGCTCCCCCGCGATCGACGAAACCCGGATCCAGAACGCCATTGCCCAGTTCGTCCGCAGCATTCAATCGTTCGACTCCAAGTACGATGCCGGCCGAGCCGTTGTGCCCGATCCCCAGCCGTTTCCAAACTTCACCGCGAGCGAAAATAATGGGAAACAGCTTTTCCTCCGGCCGGCCAACCAGGGCGGCGCCGGCTGCGCCGGATGTCACCGGCCGCCCGAGTTCGACATCGATCCGAACAGCGGCAACAACGCCGTCATCGCCGCGATCGGCGGCGGCTCCGATCTGAGCAACACCCGCTCCCCCTCGCTCCGGAACCTGGCTAACGCCTCCGGGCAGTTGAACGGCCCTTTCATGCACAACGGCAACTTCACCACGCTCACCCAGGTGATTAATCATTACGACGCTATCCCTGCCGATAACCCAAATCTCGATCCGCGGTTGCAGCGGCCCGGTGGAGGCTTGCAGAGGTTGAACCTCACTCCGCAAGACAAAGCCGACCTCGAAGCGTTTCTCCTGACTCTCTCCGGCAATGCCGTTTACACCGAACGAAAATGGTCCAATCCCTTCAGCGCCGCCGGCACCATCACCCTCATCAACCTTCCAACACCGGGCCCATCTCCAACCCCCGCGCAACCACTCAACATTTCCACGCGTCTCGGAGTAGGAACCGGCGCCAACGCCATGATCGGCGGTTTCATTATCACCGGGAACACCTCGAAATCGATTCTCGTCCGCGGCCTCGGCCCTTCGCTGAGCAATTTCGGGCTCCCCGGTTTGCTCAACGATCCCGTCCTGGAGTTGCGCGCGGCTAACGGCGCCTTGCTCTTCCAAAACGATAACTGGAAAGACGCCCAGCAAAGCCAGATCCAAGGCACTCCCTATCAACCCGGCGACGACCGCGAGGCCGTCATTATCGCCGCTCTGGCTCCCGGCGCTTACACCGCGATCCTGACCGGCAGGAATCAGGCGACCGGCCTCGGCCTCCTCGAAATCTACAGCCTCGACCAGGCCGTCGAGACGCAACTGGCAAACCTGAGCACGCGCGGAGTCGTCGGCGCGCAGAACAACGTCATGATCGGCGGATTCATCCTCGGCGGAAACCCGTCCCAGACCGGCAACACCCGCGTAGCCGTGCGTGGTCTCGGACCGTCCCTGAGCCAGTTCGGCCTCAGCAATTTGCTGGCGGATCCCACCCTCGAGTTGCACGACGCCAACGGCGGCACGTTGATCACGAACGATAACTGGGCCGACGATCCAACCTCCGCCGCGCTCCTGACCGCCAACGGCCTTGCCCCATCGAACTCAAATGAGTCCGCCATCTTCACCACCCTGGCTCCCGGCCCATTCACCGCCATTCTCGCCGGCAAAAACGGCGGCACCGGCCTCGGCATCATCGAGGTCTACAACCTGAGATAAGTAAGAGTTAAGAAGGAAGAATTAGGAAATGCTCCCATCACTTCTTAATTCTCAATTCTTACTTTTCTTGATAATCGTCACAAAGATCGCCGTCAGCTCATCGATTTCCTGACGGAGAGGCGCAAGCTTCCCTGCAGAAACGATATTCGCCTCCACGAGCAACTCGAGCCAGTAGGCCGTCTCCTCGATCTCGCGCAGGCAATCCCCGCACTTGGCAATAAATTCCGCTTTGCTTCGACCGCGAAACGCCTCCCGATAGTTTGCGCCAATAGAAGTGCCTGAACGGAGCACCTGTTTCCCCAGAACCTGTGCCTCCGAAGTTTTGGGAAGAGTGGAGAACATCCGCACTACGCGCAGCGCGAAACTCTTCGTCCGCTCGCGCAGATCACCTTTCGGCTCCATTCCGGGGGGGGAACTTCCTAATTCTTAACTCTTAATTCTTACTTCTTAACCACCTTGATCGACTTCAAAATCCCATCGAGCACATTCATCGTGCTGTCCGGAGCGTCTGCATCATAGTCGGCGTAAACGATTCCCGCATTGCCACTGCCTGCGTCGAAGATCCCCACCACGAATTTCACCTTGTTGCCCGCGCGTTTATCCACGCCGCTCCCGGTGATCACAAAATGATGAGTTCCGTTCACGTCGAGCTCATGTTGTTTGGGTTCCCCGTCGATGCTCTTCAGCGCATCTTTCAGAGTCGCCTCGAGATCCGTGGTGAGTGCCTTCTCATCCGAAGCCTTCACAATCCACGAGCTCAGATAAGCCTTGTCGCCCGGCGCAGTCGCTTCCACAGATTCATCTGATGCGTCGCCCTTTGGTTTCCAGTCGGAAGGCACTTCAAAAGTGAAGGCCGGCTTCTCCTTACTGGGGACCGCCATCGTATCGGCGCGCGCCGGCAACCCGAGAGCGAGAGCAACTGCGACGATCGTGAACTGAGCGATTTTCTTTGTTTTCATTTGTGGGGGCGAGTCTGACCGCCAGGGATTCACCGAGCAAGAACCTTATTTTCACTCTTCCTGTCCGCAATGCTGCGTATGGCGCTGCAGGCGAGCGTCACTCCCTGTCTTCCATTCCCCATTTTCCGTTCGTCATTCGTCATTCGTCATTCGTCATTCGTCATTCGTCATTCGTCATTCGTCATTCGAACTTTCCCCCCTCGCCATTCCCCGCACCCTGCCGCACATTCCCGCGTGCACCGGACCGCCGACAACTCCATCGATTGGCAGGCCCTGCGCGAGGATTTTCCGATTCTCGACCAGCAGGTCCACGGGCATCCGCTCATCTACTTCGATAACGCGGCCACCACCCACAAACCAAAAAGCGTCCTCGACGCGCTCCGCCATTACTACGAGCGCGACAATGCCAACGTCCATCGCGGCCTTCACGAATTGAGTTCCCGCGCGACCGAAGCGTATGAAGGTGCCCGTTCCCGTGTGGCCGAATACATCGGCGCCGCCGACGCTGGCGAAATCGTCTTCACTCGCGGCACAACCGAGAGCATCAACCTTGTCGCGCACGCCTGGGGCGGAAAATTCCTCCGGAGCGGCGATGTGATCCTGCTCACCGAAATGGAGCACCATAGCAATCTCGTCCCGTGGCAGCTCCTCGCCCAACGCGCCGGCGCCCGCCTCCGCTTCGTCCCCGTCCTCGACGACGGCACGCTTGCACTCGATCAGCTCGACGAACTCCTGACGCCGGAAGTGAAATTGTTCGCGTTCACCCATGTCTCGAACTCGCTCGGCACGATCAACCCCGCGGCCGACTTTTGCCGGAAAGCGCGCAACGTCGGTGCCGTCACCCTCGTCGATGCCGCCCAGAGCGCCGGCCATATGCCGGTCGATGTCCAGGAGATCGGGTGCGATTTCCTCGCCTTCTCCGGACACAAAATGGGTGGACCCACCGGGATCGGCGCGCTCTACGGCCGCGCCGAAATACTGGAAAGCCTGCCGCCCTGGCATGGCGGCGGCGAGATGATCGTCAGCGTCAGCCTCGAGAAAAGCTCTTACAAAAAACCGCCGCACCGTTTCGAGGCCGGCACGCCCAACATTGCCGGCGCGATCGGTCTCGCCGCGGCCATCGATTACCTCGAAGGGATCGGGCGCGCCGCGATCTTCGAGCACGACTCCCGGCTCGCCCGTTATGCGCTCGATCGGTTTGCCGAGCTGCCTGGGATGCGCGTGCTGGGCCCGGCCGGCGAGCGCGGCGCCATCGTCGGGTTCGTCATGGACGCGGCCCATCCGCACGATCTCACCACGTTCGCCGACCAGCGCGGGCTCGCTTTGCGCGGGGGGCATCACTGCAACCAGCCGTTGATGCGCCGGTTCGGCCTGCCGGGAACTACCCGCGCCAGCTTCTATTTCTACAACACCACCGCCGAGATCGACCGGATGATCGACATCCTGCGCGACGCCACCCGCTTCTTCGGACCCAAATGAGCACCGAGCTGGAAGAACTTTACCAGGAAGTGATCCTCGATCATTCCCGGCGGCCACGAAACTTCGGCGCGCTTGAGAACGCCGACGTGCTCGTCCACGGCGACAATCCCTCCTGTGGCGACGAGATCCATCTCGGGATCCAGTTCGGTCCGAACGACACCCTCGCCGAAGTCAGATTCAGCGGGCAAGGCTGCGCCATCAGCCAAGCCTCCGCCTCGATGATGACGATGAAACTGAAAGGCAAAACCCGTTCCGAAGCCTCCGCCCTCGGCCTCGCCTTCAGGGACTTGGTCACCGGCGGCTCCGCCGAACAATCTTCCTCTATCGCTTCCTCTTCCCCCAAACTTGGCGATCTCCAACTCCTGTCCGGCGTCCGCAAATTCCCTCAACGCGTCAAATGCGCCATGCTCCCCTGGCGCGCCGTCGAACAAGCCCTCTCCCAAAGCGCCGGCGAATCCACCGTCTCAACGGAACTGTAGACGTGTAGCAGCGGAGATATCCCCCGCAGAAGGTGTAGTGTGCCAAGCGTCTGTCGTTTGTAGCGCAGGCGCATCGCCTGCCGAAACTTCCGCCTCTGCCTTGGCCCTTCCTACCCCGTTCTCATTTGCCGGCCCGTGCTCGTGAAAATGATTGTCCAGATGAACTGGCAGCTCACCGGCTTGCCGTTGCGAAACCCTGGGATAAACCACGCATCCCGGATCGCGCTGGCCGTCTGCGCGCCGAATCCCACTCCCGGTGGATGCTCATAAACCACGCTCGCCGCCTGCACCTTCCCCGTCTCGTCCACGCTGAGCTTCACTGAGGCCACGCCACCACTGCCAGGCGCCTGAGGTGGATAATAAATTCCGTCGAACTTTGTGTTGCCCGGCGCGAACGTGAATTGCGGGGCAACGAAATCGTTCCCCTGTTTCAGGTCGCCCTCTTCCTGATGCAAAAAGATCCGGAGATGTGGCTTCCCCTCGCGGACCGCAAACACCACCGACCCCATCAGATAAACTCCTACGTGACTACCTTTGTAGACGGCCGGCTCAAATTGCGCTTGGTCGATCCGGTCGAGGACCTCCTTCTGTAGGATCGCTGTATTCGGAGAGCAGCGGTAGGTGCGGGACCAGTAGCCGTCCCCATACTGGCTGACGCCGCAGCCGAACATCACGAAACCGTCACCCTGACCGCGCTTCAGCAACGCCTGGGTATCGATAATATTGATGAGCGATTTTTTGTGGTGACCGAGCAAGGCGGGCTGAAACTGCGGCAGACTCTGCGCCAGAGCATTCTGGTCCACCAGCATCAACAGGACAGAGCAAACAAGGAGGCGAACGATCCGTTTCATCTGGAAAAAATTGAGAAACCTCGATTTCCGAAATTCATGCAAGCATAAACTGCCGCGAGTGTAATCGAACGGTTGAGCCATTCCAGGATTGCAGGGCGTTGGAAAGCCCGGCCTCGGCTTCGCCTGCCCTACGAATGTGAAACGCCTCCCACACAGGCGGCCTACAATTCTTCATTCCCTCATTTCCCCTCCGCATTCCGCCTCGTCGCAATTTCTGCGCGAAATGCGGCGCATAGCGTTGCAGACGGGCACAATTCGGCATTCGAAATTCGCCTTCTGCCTTCTTGCTTCTCATTCGACATTCGACAATCGCCATTCGACATTCGTTGGCCGCGTTCTCGCGGCCAACTTTATGAACGACCTCATCACCAAACGACTTCTCGAACTCGCCGGCCTCATCCTGATTGGCGACGGCCTCATGGGCTTGCTCCGTCCCCGACGCCACTCTCTTCTCTGGCATTTCGGTCCCGAACTGGCCAAAGCCGTCACCGAAGAACTGGCCGACCATCCCCGGACATCGCGCGCCGTTTACGCCGCCGAACTTGCCCTCGGCGTCGCGCTCGCCACATCCCAATTGTCCGATGTCGACTGACGCGCTGTCGTCGCGTCTTCCGCGCATTCGCGGGCAAGTGACCTGTCACGCGTGACAAGTTGGGTCCTTGCGGCAGCTCCAATTGCCGGTGGCGCCATTCTGGAGCTGTGCCGAAAGCGTCAAGCCAGACCACTTGCTGTTTTTCGCCCGTGCCATTTTTGTCCGCTTACGAGGTATCGCGCCATCCGTCGCTCCCAGTTCTCAATTTTCGGCCTTTCCATTTTCCAAACGCGGTCATACGGACAGTCGTGGTGTTTTTTCGTCCGAAACGTTTTTTCCTCTCACTGGCTGCATTCATTGCCTCGCAAATTGTGGTTGAACTTCACGCGCAAGACGGCGTCATCGATCTGGCCGCCTTGCCGAACTATGCCAATCAGAAAAAGCCCGCCTACATCCAAAAGGACAACGCGCCGGCCTGGAATCAGATCTCGGATGCCGGGGCGACGTTGGGCCGCGTGCTCTTTTACGATAAGCGGCTCTCACGCAACGAAACGGTGAGTTGCAGCTCCTGCCACCAGCAGGAGCATGCTTTCGGTGACATCGCGCGTGTGAGCAGCGGCGTTGCGGGCACGACTGGACGTCATGCCATGCGCCTGGCGAACGCCAGGTTCGGCAGCGAGCTTCATTTCTTTTGGGATGAACGTGCCACCACTCTCGAAAATCAGGTCACCCAGCCGATTAAAAACGCCACCGAGATGGGGTTCAGCGGCAGCGGTGGCGATCCCGCCTTCTCCGATCTCATCTCGAAGCTCGCCGCGATCCCCGAGTATCCGGCTCTATTCAACTTCGCTTTCGGCTCTCGCACGATCGACGAGACGAGGGTGCAAAACGCCATCGCGCAGTTCGTTCGCAGTATTCAATCTTTCGATTCAAAATACGATGCCGGGCGATTGGCGGCCGCAGATAACCAGCCTTTCCCGAACTTCACCGCCAGCGAAAACATTGGGAAGCAGTTGTTCCTCGGGCCGCCTAACCAGGGTGGCGCAGGCTGCGCCGCGTGTCACCGGCCGCCGGAGTTCGACATCGATCCGAACAGCCGCAATAACGGCGTCACCGCCGCGATCGGTGGCGGCACCGATCTGACGAACACGCGCTCGGCCTCGCTCCGGAATCTGGTCGGCTCCGCCGGGGAATTCAACACAGCGTACATGCATAACGGCAGTTTCACCACGCTTGCCGCGGTGATTAATCACTACGCCGCCATCCCGGCGGATAACCCGAATCTCGATGCGCGTCTGCGACGTCCCGGGGGCGGCGGGCAAATATTGAACCTCACGGCGCAGCAACGCGTCGACCTGGAGGCCTTTCTTTTCACCCTCTCCGGCGGCGCTGTTTACACCGACCAGAGATGGTCCAGTCCCTTCAGCACCGCCGGCACCATTACCCTCATTAATGTTCCGCCCACGCCGACGCCGACTCCGCCGTCCGCTCAGCCGCTCAATATCTCCACGCGCCTGGAAGTGGGGACCGGTGATAACGCCATGATCGGCGGCTTCATCATCACCGGGAACCACCCGAAGCCGGTCCTCATCCGCGCCTTGGGACCGTCCTTGAGCAATCTGGGACTCACCGGTCTCCTCGACGATCCCGTTTTGGAATTGCACGCGGCCAATGGCGACTTGCTCTTCCAGAACGACAATTGGAAAGACGAGCAACGCAGTCAGATCGAAGTCACTCCCTTCCAACCCGCGAACGACCGCGAAGCCGTCATCATCGCTTCTCTGCCGGCCGCGGCTTACACCGCGGTGTTGACCGGCAAGGATCAGACGAGTGGTATCGGCCTGCTCGAGATCTACGACCTCGACCAGGCCGTCGATTCGCAATTGGCCAACATCAGCACCCGCGGTTTCGTGGGCGCGCAGAACAACGTCATGATTGGCGGATTCATCCTCGGCGGGAACAACAGCACCCGGGTGGCCATCCGCGGTCTTGGACCCTCCCTGAGTCAGTTCGGCCTCGGTAATTTGCTAGCCGATCCCACCCTCGAGCTGCACGACGCCAACGGCGCCATCCTGATCGCGAACGATAACTGGACCGACGACCCAGCCTCCGCTGCGCTCTTGGGCGCAAACGGTCTGGCCCCGTCGAACTCAAACGAGTCCGCCATCTTCAGGTTTACAACCTGCGATAAGAAGCAAGTAAGAATTATGAAGGATGACTTAAGAATTAGCGCGATTGTGCCGATCGCTTCTTAATTCCTAATTCTTCCTTCTTACTTTTCACCGCTGCTTGGAGCGCTTGATAACATCCGCACTACGCGCAGCGCGAAACTCTTCGTCCGCTCGCGCAGATCACCTTTCGGCTCCATTCCGGGGGGGAACTTCCTAATTCTTAACTCTTAATTCTTACTTCTTAACCACCTTAATTGACTTCATGACGCCCTGAATCGCGTCCATAATGTCCTTCGGCGCGTCAGCGTCCCAGTCGGTGTAAACGATCCCAATCTTGTCTGCCCCGGCCGAGAACATCGCCACTTGGAATTTCACCTTGGTACCGGCACGTTTATCCACGCCGCTCCCTTTGATGACCTTCATCTCGATTCCATTGGCCGCGAACTTCTCTTCCTTGGAGCCCTCATCGATGCTCTTGAGTGAATCTTTCAAAGTTACTTCGAGGTCTTTGACGAAGTTTTCCTTGGCTTTCGGGTCGGAGCTTTTCGAGATCCAGGCGCTGAGGTACGCGTGATCGTCCGGGGCAGTCGCCTCCACGCTTTCATCCGCCGTGTCCGCCTTCGGTTTCCAATTTGATGGAACATCGAGGGTGAAGGCTGCGGCTTCCTTGGTCGGTACCGACATCGTATCGGCGCGCGCCGGCAGCGCAAAAGCAAGGGCCGCTGCGACTAGAGCAACTTGAGTGAGTTTCATATTTTTCCTTTTGTTTATTTGGTTGTTAAATTCCGAGCCTGGCAGCCGCTCGGCGCGACACAAGCACCATTGTGGGCAAGTGACATATGCATGTAACGAGCGACGCGTGACAAGTTGCGGATTGAAACTCGGTCAACTCCCGTCTTCCTCGTCGCTACCCTGCGCGACTTTACCTTCTATGGCGCTCCTCCCGGTCGCTCCATTCCGACTTCCGACTTCCCACTTCCCCTTACAGACGGGCGCCATTCCTCGTTCCCGAGTTGAACTTGGGAACGCATTGCCTGCTCCATTCGCCTGCCACGCCGTAGTCTTGGCAAAGGCGGGCCATTCGGCATTCAACAAGCCCGTCCCCAACTCGCTAAATCACGAGCTTGCTAAATCGCTAAGTAATTAGCGTTTCTTCTTCCCCTTCGACTTCTTGGAACCGGAAGGGATCACGCTGGCCACGGTGCTAACGATGGAACTGGCGATCTTCGCCACGACGCCTTTTTTGGCACTGCGCTTTTTCGCTGTCGGCGCCTTCCTCTTCGTTTTCGAGACGCTTTTGGTTTTGGATTTTGGTTTAGTCGTCGCAGCTTTTTTTGCCATCACCGACTCTCCCATGCGTTCACCGTTTCCATAACCCTAATTCAACCTCTCAAATTTCTTGCGTCAGAACGGATCTTTCTCATCCGCGGCCACGCCATTCGCTATTCGCTATTCGCCATTCGCCATTCGCCATTCGCCATTCGCCATTCGCCATTCGCCATTCGCCATTCGCCATTCGCCATTCACCATTCACCATTCACCATTCACCATTCACGATTCACCATTCACGATTCACGATTCACCATTCGTCATTCGTCATTCGTCGTTCGACATTCGCCTCACTTCTTAATTCCTAATTCTTCCTTCTGACTTCGCTCCACACTCCCAACGCCGAGCCTTTCACGCTGATCTCGATCTCGCACGGCTCCGGCCGTTCCTCGCCTTCCTCCGGCCAGACCACATCGTCGAAATGCAGCGGCGATTTTTTCCAGCGCACCCGCATCTTTTTGAATCGCTTCGTTCGCAGCGGAAACTTCACCTTCGTTCCAGCCAGACGCGCATCGAGGTAATCAAGCAGCAACCCACGGTCCTCCTCGCGCGCGCCCATGAAATCCAACTCGCCGTCGTCCGTTTTCGCTCCCGGCGCCAGCGTCAGCACGGGACCGACCGAGCGAATATTCATCACCTGCCAAAGGAGATAGCGTCCCGAAAAATCCCTTCCATCCAGTTCGATCCGCCACGAACGCGCCTTGTAATCCTGGAGGTGGCGTCGCATCTCGACCACGTGCCGTTTCATCTCCTCCGCCTTCGATATTTTCTGACCCGTCTCTGCTTCTCTTCTGGGCGCCAGTAGATAATCGGCAAACAAACCCGCCCCGGCGCCCTCAAAGAAGTAGCGCTTACCCCACGGGCCACGCGCCAGGCCCACGTCGAAGGCGCGACGTTTTCCCTGGCTGATCTTCGCAATCAACGTCTTTGCGGAAGCGGTGAATCCAAGCGTCCGAGCCAGGTTATTGGCCGTGCCCAGCGGCAGGATGCTCAACGGAATTTTGCTCCCGATCAGGTACCGCGCCGCTTTCCCCACTGCTCCGTCGCCCCCCGCCACCAGCACCAGGTCGATCTCTTTCTGGATCGCCTTCTTGATCCCTTTTTTCTTCGACGATTGATAAATCGCTTCGTGCCCAGCCTGCGCGAGCGCCTTGATCAATTCCTCTACCTCATGTTCCTCCCGGCCCGCGTTGGGATTGTGCAGCAGAAGGATGCGCATCTCCCTAACTCGCGTCTGCCCATAAAAATGCGCGTATTTTTTCAGAGAGATTCGGCCAAAACCCTTTCCGGATACGTTTCTAGAGTGAATGAAACTCCGGATCCTTATCGCCAACGACGACGGCATCTATAGCCCCGGCATCGCCGCCCTCGCGAAAGTTGCGGCCCGCTTCGGGGAAGTGCGCATCGTCGCGCCTGATGTCGAACAATCCTCCATGGGCCACGCCATCACCTCATCCCGTCCCCTGAGACTCCGCCGCACCCCGCTCCCCGGTGGGTTCGAAGCCTACCGCGTCAACGGTACCCCGGCCGATTGCGTCGCGCTGGGCGCCTACCTTTGGAAACGGGTCGACCTCGTTCTGTCGGGGATCAATCTCGGCCCGAACCTCGGCAGTTCCTGCTGGCATTCCGGCACGCTCGCCGCCGCCAAGCAAGCCGCCTTGCTCGGGCTGCGCGGCATCGCCTTCAGCACTTCCGTGACCGAAAAAGAACACGACTTCACCGCGCTCGAACCGTTCGTCAACCAGGCGCTCCAGCTTCTCCTCGAGGAAAAAGAGATGTGTCTCGTCAACGTGAACCTGCCCGCGAAACCGAAAGGCATTCGCTGGACCCGCCAGGCCGTGAAGCAATACGACGGCGACGTCGTCCCCGGGCAGGACCCGCTCAAGCGCCCTATCTATTGGTTCACCATCAAACCGTTGAAAGGCGAAGAAGAAGGAACCGACCGATGGGCTTTCGCGAACAATTTCGTCTCCATCACCCCCCTCCGCCTCGATCTCACCGACGAAAAAGAACTGGCCCGGATCCTGGCCCTCCAGCCCGGACCGGTTACAACCAAAGCAGTTTCGCCGCGGCGAAAAAAATCAAAGGCAGGCAAGTGACATGTGACGCGTGACCTGTGACAGGTTGGAAGACACTGGGCTCCTCGCGATGCGAAAGTGACTAAGTCCCGCCCGCAGCGCTTCCACGTTCTCTCGTTCCCAAAGCCTGCCCGTTCTCTCGTTCCCAAGTTGAACTTGGGAACGAAGCCGGACACATCACACGTCACTTTCATTGAATTCGCCATTCGCCATTCGGCATTCCCGCACGCCTCCCGTCCTCGTTCCTAAGTTGAACTTGGGAACGGCCCTGGATTCCCAAGTTGAACTTGGGAACGAAACGCCTCCCGTTTGGATCATTCCTCAATTTGGTAATTCGAGATTGTTTCGGACTTCGATATTCGAATTTCGGATTTTTTCCGTCGTTGCCGCGCCCCTCGTCTCCCTTTTGGATTCACTCCTCCATTTGGTAATTCGAGATTGTTTCGAACTTCGATATTCGAATTTCGGATTTACGCGGGCGCACCGTCCGCCATGACTGGTAGCCAGAGCGTCCTCCCCCAATTCGCTAAATCACCAGCTCGCTAAATCGCTAAATAAAAGAAAGCCGCTGAGGTGACGAACACCCCAGCGGCACTTCTTAATTCTTAATTCTTACTTTCCTTAGCTCATCCCGAGCGAGTCGAGCGTCGGTTCGTCGATCACCGCCGTAGCAACGAGCCCCTGGTCGGCCTGATAGCCGGTGAGCGCTTCCCGGGTCAACGGCCCGAGCAATCCATCCACCTCACCCTTGTAGTAACCCATCTCCTGGAGCACGGCCTGCACGTCGGCGATCACCTTGTCTGGCGGTTCCGCGTGTTTACCGGCATAGATCGGAGCGTCGTAAGCATAATACTCATTGGCAGAATTGTAGCCCCACGCCGGATACCAATAGTTGTTGTTGAAGTAGTAGTAACCGCCGGCGATTAGCTCCACCCGCTGATAGTGCGAGTGATACCAACCCTGGTCGTGCCGTTCCGGACGGTAAGCGCGGTACACTTCGTACTGCGGCCCCTGCCATCGGTCGCTTCCCTGGATTCGATAGCTCGCAGTGAACGTGACTGGCGGAACCCTGTCCGGCTTTGGCTCTGCACGGAAGCTCGCGTGCTGCTGCCTGATCTGCTCCACCTTCTGCACATCCGGCTTCTTCGCGGCGGCGGCAGGATTAGCCGGCCTTGCCGGGCTGGTTTGCGAGACCGCCGGAGCGGTGCTGGCTGCTGCCGGGGTGGCGACCGCCGCTGTTGCCGGGGTGGTCTCCGTCCTGGCTGCTGTTGCCGGTGTAGCCATCGGCTTGGCTGGTGCGGGGGTAGAAGCGGCCTGTTTTGCCGGTGGAGTCATTGCTTTATTCGCGTCGGGAGCAGGCGCTCTTTTGCTCTCGGCCGACTCGTGTTTCTTGTCGACAGACTCCTGCTTCTTGTCGGCAGGCGGCGTATTCGCAGCCGGATGTTCCGTCTTCGACTCTGGAGCGTTGGCGGCGGGCGCATGCTTCTCAGAAGACGGCGCCTTCTTTTCCGGCTTTTCCGTCTTAGGCGGAGCTGCCGGTTCGTGCGCTGCCGGCGGTTGGGCCGCTGCGGCCGCGTCCTTCACTGGCGGAGCCTCGGGCTTCGGCGCATGCTCAGTTTTCGGCGCCTGCGGCTTCACTTCCGCGGGGGCCTTTTTGTCGGGGTGTTTGCCCGGCGTTTCTTCTGCCGCGGGCTGTTGGGCCGTTACGGCTCCAGCCAGCGCCAGCGAACAGACTATCAATAAGTTAGTGATTTTTTTCATGTGGTTCTTTGTTGGTCGTTAGACGAAGCCGATCTATTCGATCCCGCGGCCCTTTTTTCCTGCCCGCAATGCTTCCGCGCCCGCAACCTCTTCGCGTACCGATGCGGGCCGGGCGCATGGCGACGCGGGGGGCCTCCGGATGAAGGAGCATCG
>QHMY01000008.1 GCA_003218305.1 Verrucomicrobiota bacterium | reverse complement strand
AGGGAGCACGGTGGAGTATCTGGGGCCGGAAGATGTCGAGGGCACGCTCGCCCATAAGCTCAAGGTGGTGCGCAAGAATGGCGACATCAGCTACGTCTATCTTGATCCGGATTACTTTCTCGAGATTCGGATTGTGACGCAGCGCCTCGAGCAGGGCGCTCAGGTGGAAGTCGAAACCGATCTGGGCGATTACGAAAAAATCGACGGCGTCTTTTTTCCATTCTCCATCGAAGCCGGGCCCAAGGGGGCGCAGGACAAACAAAAAATCATCATCGAGAAAGCCGAGGCCAACACCTCTGTTGATGACGGCGTCTTTAAGTTTCCCACAGCCCCTTCCAAGTAATTTCCCATGCACTTTCCGAAACTCATCCCACTTCTTGCTCTCGTTCTTGCGAGCGCGGCCATTGGCGCGGAACAGGCGCCCTACAACTCTTCCACCATCTCTGGTCTCGGCGCGCGCAACATCGGCTCCGCCACCATGAGCGGCCGCATCTCGGCCCTGGCCGGAACGAAGGAACCCTCGGGTAAAATCACCCTCTTCGTTGGCGCGGCCAGCGGCGGAGTTTGGAAATCGGAGGACGGAGGAACGCTTTACAAGCCGGTGTTCGACGAGCAACCGGTCCAATCGATCGGCGCCGTCGCGCTCGATCCCAAGAACTCGAAAAACGTCTGGGTCGGGACAGGCGAATCGTGGACGCGCAATAGCGTTTCCATCGGCAACGGAATTTACAAATCCAGCGACGGCGGCGAAACCTGGACTCAACTCGGTTTGCCGAACTCCGAGCGCATCGCAAAAATCATCGTGAGTCCGACCAACGGCGACACGGTGTTTGCGGCAGTGCCGGGTCCGCTCTGGAGCGATTCGCCGGATCGAGGCGTCTATAAGACAACCGATGGCGGCAAGACTTGGAATCTCGTGTTGAAAGGCGCGAACCTCTCGACGGGCGCCTCGGCGCTCGCGCTCGATCCGGTCGACCCGAACAAGATGTTTGCGGCCATGTGGGATTTTCGGCGCAAAGGCTGGACCTTCCGCTCCGGCGGCGACGGTCCCGAGGCGCCCTCCGCGAGCGGATTGTTCCGCACCGCGGATGGCGGAGCCACCTGGACGGAAATTACGCCCGAGAACAGCAAGGGTTTCCCGAAGAAACCGTACGGGCGCATTGCGGTCGCAATTGCTCCGTCGGACGCAAAGCGGGTTTACGCCTTTGTTGAATCCACCGACAGCGCGCTCTTTGTCTCCGATGATGGCGGAGCGACCTGGGAGAAGCGGGACAAGAGCACGTGGATGGTCTGGCGTCCGTTCTATTTCGCGCAGTTAATCGTCGATCCGAAAAATCCGGATCGCGTTTTCAAGTGCGATGGCGCCTTGATCCTGAGCGAAGACGGCGGCAAGAGCTTTGCCACAGTGGGCGGGTTCCAAGGCGCGCACGGCGACATGCACGATCTGTGGATCGACCCGACCAATCCGCAGACGATCGCGGCCGGGGACGATGGCGGCATGTGGTATTCGTACAACGGCGGCACCAAATGGTGGAAAGGCGAAAACCTTCCCGTCTCGCAGTTCTACCACGTCAGCATCGACGACGTGGATCCCTTCCAGGTCTACGGCGGGTTGCAGGATAACAGCTCCTGGGTCGGCCAGTCGCAATATCCGGGCGGCATCACCAATTCGCAGTGGGAAAACATGTACGGCGGCGATGGCTTCTGGATGTTTTCCGATCCGGCGGACCCCGATTACCTCTATGCCGAAGCGCAGGGTGGGAATATCGGTCGGGTGAATCGCCACACTCATGAGAGCCGCGACATTCAACCCAAGGCAAACTTCAAGGAGAAGCTCCGGTGGAACTGGAACACGCCGATCGCCCTGTCGCCTAACGAGAAAGGGACGATCTATATTGGCTCGCAGTTCCTTTTCCGCTCGCGCGATCACGGGCAAACCTGGGACCGAATCTCTCCCGACCTGAGCACGAACGACCCCGAGAAGCAGAAGCAGGAACAATCGGGCGGCGTCACGGTCGATAACTCCGCGGCGGAAATGCACACCACGATCTACTCGATCAGCGAGTCGCCGAAGGACAAGGCGGTCATCTGGGTCGGGACGGATGACGGCAACGTCCAGGTCACGCGCGATGGAGCCAAGAACTGGAGCAACGTGGTCGGCAACATTCAGGGCCTGCCCAAGAATTCATGGGTCAGCTGGGTCCAGGCTGGAAACTTTGACGCGGGCACGGCCTACGCGGCCTTCGATCGCCACACTTTTGGCGACCATGCGCCCTACGTTTTCCGCACCGCGGATTACGGCAAGACCTGGACCCCGCTCGTCACCTCCCAGGAACTAAAAGGCGTGCGCGGCTATGCGCATGTCATCAAGGAAGATCTCGTGCAGCCGAACCTGTTATTTCTCGGCACCGAGTTCGGCCTGTTTGTCTCGATCGATGGCGGCAAAGCCTGGGCGCAATTCAAAGGCGGTCGTCTGCCGGCCGTGGCCGTGCGCGATCTGGCCATCCAGCCTCGCGAGAATGATCTCGTCCTCGGAACTCACGGTCGGGGGATTTGGATCATTGACGATATCACGCCGTTGCGGGCGCTGACGGCCGACTTGTTGCAACAGGAGGCGAGCTTTGTTTCGGCGCGGCCGGTGCAGCAGCGAATCGAGGCGAACGGCGGCTGGGCGAATGGCGCGGCCGTCTTTGTCGGCGACAATCCGCAGAATGCTGCCGTGATCACTTATTACCAGCGTTCCCGCCATCTCTTCGGAAAGCTCAAGATCGAAGTATTGGACGCGTCGGGCCGTGTGGTGGACGAAGTGCCGGCAAGCAAACGTCCCGGGCTGAACCGCGTCATTTGGAGCATGCACGAAAAGCCCCCGCGCGTCCCGCCGGCGGCGCAGCTCGCGAATGCGGGCACGCGCGGCCCGCGCTTGCTCCCGGGTGTTTACACCGTGCGGATGACCAAGGCCGGAAAAACATCGGAGACCAAGCTCACGGTCGGCCTTGATCGCCGGGTGAAATTTACCGAGGCCGACCGGAAGGCACAATTCGACGCGGCGATGAAAGTGCACGCGTTGTTTGGTGACGAGAGCGCGGTGATGGACCGCATTCTCGCTCTGCGCACGAGTCTGGCCAAGAGCGGAGAAGCGCTGCCCGAGGGGGACGCGCTGCGCAAGACCGTCGCTGATTTCGACAAGAAAGTGGACGCGGTCCGCAAGCAGATTGTCGCCACCACGGAGGGCGGCGCGATCACGGGGGAGGAACGTCTGCGCGAGCACACCGATCAGCTTTACGGGGCAATTCTCAGCTACGAAGGCAAGCCGGGCGACTACCAGATCGCGCGCATCGATGCGCTGCGACGGGAGCTGGCGGATGTCACGAAGGAATTCGAACAGCTGCTCGCCAAGGACCTTCCGGCGTTGAATACCGCGCTCAAAGCGAAGGGCCAGCCGGAGATTGCTCCGCCACCGACAAAAGTGGCCGTGAACGAGCAGCCCTTGGGTTCGGGTCGCGCAATGCTCGGAACCGACTTCCGCTTGCTCCATTAATTCGAGCGCCCCCCCTGTAGCAGCCGCCCTGCGGGCGGCTTCAGGTGGAATGGCGAGACGACGTCGAATCACGGCGCTTCGCATAGCGAAGCGGCTACAGCGGAGCCAGGAGTGCGTGGGTCTTTCTGTAGGGCGGGGTCGGTGACCCCGCCGGGAGAGATTGGACCGCGGATGGCGCGGATAACTCGGATGGGTTTGTAGGGCAACCGCATCGGTTGCCGATTACAGGGCGGCAGGCGACGCGCCTGCCCTACAATGATTCAGAATCCGTGAAATCCGCGACATCCGCGGTTAAAAATTCACGGCGAGCCGGCGGGTTCACTCCTGTAGCAGCCGCCCTGCGGGCGGCTTCAGGTGGAATGGTGAGACGACGTCGAACCGCGGCGCTTCGCACAGCGAAGCGGCTACAGCGGAATCGGAGAACGCGCCGCCTTAAGGAGGCGAAGTGGGCGGTGCGACGGTGACAATTTCGCGCGACGGCAACTCAAACATCCATTTTCCGTCGGCCGTCTCGCCCACGAATCGTCCGCGGACCGATCCCCGGGGTAGCCGTCCGCTTGGTGGTGGTGCTTCAAATTCATGCCCAGGCAGCAGGTAAATTCTTTCGTCCATCTGTCGTTTTGGTTTCGCGGGCCGCTCTGTTTTCACGGGGGGCGACGGTGGTGCAACCTCGGGTTTCGCATCGACTCGCTTCAAGACGAGAGAGGTTGTCCCCGCCGTTTCTGCTTTGACGTCGCGGCTGGGCTCCGTTTTCGGCGCGGCATTCGTTTGCTGACGAGGGAGTTCCGCCCGCCGCACCTGCGGCTCATCGGGGGGCTCCGCGCGCCGGACCTCAGGGGTCTTGATTTCTTGCGGCGGGCTCTGCAAGGCGACCGCGCTGACCTCAGCATTGCGTGACTTTGACGGTGCCGGGGCAATCTCCACTTGAGCACCGCCGGTGGCTTTGGACGAGTCAGCCTCGGCCGGCGGATCACTCGCGTTGGATGTCGTGACAGGTCTCGTTTCCTGAGGCGGCGGACTTGCCTGAGGGTTCGATGTTGTCACCACCGGGGCCGTGGCGATCTGTTTTGTGGAAAGGCTCTGCACGGAGTTAATCGCCACCGATCGCGTGTTCGGGTCGGCAGCAGTTGGCAACGGAACAAACGATGCCGTCGTATCGGTCGGCTTCATCACGGCCGGCGTCGCGGGTGCGGAAGCGTCGGTAACACCAATCGGCATCGGTTGTTCGGCGCGAACGACTGGACGCTGCTTCAGGTATCCCCACAAGACGAGGGCCGCGACTGCGGCCACGGTTACGCAGGCCGCCGCGAGACCAAGCGGTTTCAGAGGAAAACGGCCTGACCTCGGCGCGTCGTTGGCACCCGATCGCGGAGCAGAAGGCTTGGGCGCGCGGACGATGGTGTCTCCTCCTTCCGCCTGGGCCAGGCAATCCTGGAGCATTCGGTAAAATGCGAGCGGATCGGGTGGTCGCGCTTCCGGATTGGTGGACATCATTTGGGCGAGCAGGTCACCGACCTTTTTCGGCAGGGCGGTTTTCGTCTTCGTCGGTGGCGTTGGTCCCGGCCCATTCGGCGTCATCAGCGGCGGCGCGCCGTGGAGGAGGAACCACATCGTGCAGCCGAGAGAATAGATCTCCGAGCGGAAATCAGCGGCGCCTCGCTCGCGTTGTTCCGGACTCGTGTAAGGCGCGGACTTGTCGAACGCTGCGAGGTCGTTTCCTGGATTTTTCGGCGCGCCTTCCACGAAGTGGAGCACTTTCACCAGGGGCCATTCGCCTTGAGCGGTTTGACCAGGGACGAGAACGAGATGGCTTGGATTAATTGCGCGGTGAACAATCCCATGGAATGCCGCGGCGCTCAGCGCACTCACCACCTGCGAGGCAATCCGCAGGACCGGGCCAGCCGGCATCGGGCCATTCGCCTTGATCCACTCTTCGGCGGTGGTCCCTTCGAGATTTTCGGTTACGTAAATCAGGTCATCGTCCTGAACGCCAAAGTCATAAAGGTCCGCTATGTTCGCGTGGTTAAGCGCCTTCGCGGTCTTAGCCTGGACTTTGAGCCGTTCGCGTTCGGCCGCATTCAAAGAGACGGCAGGAACCACCTCGACCACGATCTTTTTCCCCGAATCGATTTCCACTGCCCGGTAGGCCAGCGAGCTGCCGGCGACTTCTCAGACCGCTTCGATTTCTTCCGGAGCGACACGGTATTTGCCGAGGAAAATCTTGCTGTCCATGAATCGAGACGAAGCCCAGCGAACTCTCGCTCATTAGAGACTTACGGAAAGCAGTTACGCAAGATCGTATCGAAAAACTGAGTGGCGAGAGCCGTCCTACCATCGCGGCTACAGCGAAGCCGAAGAATGCGCCGCCTACGGAGACGATCGCCGCGGTGGCACCACGATGATGTTTCCGGAGGGCAATTCGAGAATGTGCCAGCCTTCGGGTGTCAGACCCAGGAATCGCGCCCCCCGTGGTCCCTCCGGCGATTCCGAGTGGCGCTCCGACCGCTGATTGTCTTTCCTTTCGACCTGCTTCTTTGGCTTCGCCGTGGGCTCGGTTTTCTTAGCCGCTGATTTCTCGGTAATTTTGGGTTCTGCATCGGACGTCGTTTTTCTGGCGGCGTCGCTTTTGGGGCCTTCGTCAGGAGGCGGTGGTTCCGCGCGCCGCACCTCGTGCATGGTCGATGTTTTCGGTGCGGTTTGTTGAGCAATTGCGCCAGCCTCAGCGTCAGGCGATTTTACCGGCGTTGGCTCCGGCTGTTTCGTGGACGAGTCGGTGACTGTAGGCAGAACGGCGGCGTTATTCGCAATCACGGTTGCGGGCTCAGGCGATGGCAGACTTTTCGGAGAGTCGGATGCCGCCGGCGGCGGAACCGGCACTACAGCGAGGTCCGCCGTCGCCGCGCTCTCCCGGGATTCGGCTGGGGTGGGCAACGGTTTTACTTTGTCCGCCTCCGCATCCTTAATGGGACCCGACTGTGTATTCGAGTTCAGCGCGGCAACGGTCGGGGGCGAAACTTGGGCAACGATCGCGTTGGCAGCGGTCGTATTGGCCGGAGTTGCGGATACGGAAGCTTCAGGAACACCGATCGGCTTTCCGATCGGTTCTTCGGCGCGAACGATGCGTTCATGCCGAAGGTATTTCGACGCGACCAGACCCGCGACCGCCACGAGGGCCAGGAGCAGGGCGGCGAGCGCGAGCGCTTTGACTGGAACACGCCGGCGGCCTGTGACGCTGTTGGTTGAGAACGGAGGAATCCCGAACCTGCGCGACATTGTCTCTCGCCGTTCCACCTGATTCAGGCAGTCTTGGAGCGTTCGGTCGAAGGCGAGGAAATCGCCTGGCCGTGCCTCCGGATTTACCGCCAACATCTGGGTCAGCAAACGCCTGATTTTCTTCGGCAGGGCAGCAATTTTTTCCGCGGCAACTCCGCTCGTGGCTGGAGGAGCGGCCGTGGATCCCGCGGGCGCGACCAGGGGCGGCGCGCTCGTCAGAAGGAACCACATCGTGGCTCCAAGCGAATAAAGCTCGGACCTGAAATCGACTTTGCCTTGTTGGAGTTGTTCCGGGCTCGCGTAATGCAGAGACTTGTCAAAAGCGGCTACGGCGATATCGGTCCCCGCGAGTTTCGGCGCGACCCCCACGGAATGGAGCACTTTTACGAGAGGCCACTCGCCTTCCGGGGTCTGACCCGGAACCAGCACGAGGTTACTGGGATTGATGGCGTAGTGGTTGATCCCATAAACCGCGGCGGCTGCTAACGAACTCACCACCTGCGACGCAATGCGCAAAACGGCGCCGACCGGCATTGGCCCGTGGACGTTCACCCACTCTTCCGCTGGGGTTCCCTCAAAATCCTCCCAGACGTAAATGAGGTGATCGTCCTCGACTCCGAAATCATCCAGGGCGGGGATATTGACATGGTTCAGTTTCCTCGCCGAAATCGCCTCGGCTTCGAGCCGTTCGCGCACCCCCGCTTTCAGGCCAGCCGTGGGAACCACGTTCACCACGACTTTCTTCCCCGAATCGATCTCTTCCGCCTGGTAGGCCAGCGGGCTGTCGGCGATTTCTCCGACTGCTTGCAGTTTCTCCGCGGCGACGCGGTATTTGCCCAGAAAGATCTTGCTGTCCATGTCTTGAGGTGGGGTCCGAACAAACCCCACTATTAGTTCGAATCGTGCGGCAGCGGCGGGTGTCGAATTCCCGCTAAACTAGACGTTTCTCTGCGTGAAAAGATTCACGCAAAATTGGGTTTACCTTGCGGCCGTCCCGAGGTCGTAGAGCAGAAGAGGGAGCTCGCGCCGTTGCTCATCGATCTCTGTCACGGTCTCGCCAACGCGGCGCGCTCCCATGCGCGCATAAAAACCTTCCGCATTGGGGTCGGCTTCGATCTGCAAAGCCTTGTGGCCGAGCCGCCTGGATTGCTCCACCGCATGAGCAAACAAGGCGCGGCCGATGCCGCGACCCACGGCGTGGGGCGCGATCCAGAGGTGATCGAGGTGAAGTCCATCGGTTTCCGTCGTGAGAAGATAAAATCCAACCGGGCGGCCCTCTTCCACCGCGGAATACGCCACGTTCTCCGCAATGAACTCCGGGCGCATCGTGAGGATATCTCGCCAGCTCTCGATCCATCGCTCCGGGTAACCCCAGTGCCGCTTGGCGGCATGCGCGATCTCGGTGAGCGCGGCGGCATCTTCCGGTTTGGCGCGGACGATTTGCATTTCCTGTAGCCGCCCTGCGGGCGGCGTGGAGCCAAACTACGTTGGAGGCAAGGCACCGCCAACTCTCTCGCTTCGCACAGCGAAACGGCTTCAGGATTACGCGGATGTTTTTGTGCTGTAGTAACGGCGCTATGTCGCCGTTCGGGCGCATCCAATGCAGTCGAGGCGTGGCGCGTCGACAGAGCGACGCGGCTACAGCGCTTTGAGTGTTTCCGCCCTCCCACACCATGGGAAAGAAGCTCCTTCTCGCTGAGATCTTCAGCGCCAAAGGCGCGGCGTTCATGAGCAGCCTGGGGCAACGCCCCAGGATTAATGCAACACCAACCGCCAGCGCTGAAGGCGCGATTCAATCCCGGCGAATGTTGGTTGAGGGGATTCGCCCATCGCCGAGTTGAGTCGCGCTTTCAGCGCTAATCTCAATTCGTTCGTGGCCCTGGGGCGATGCCCCAGGCTTAATTGAGGTCGCGCCTTTGGCGCTCGAGGGATCGACCATTTCAATTCTCGCCGAAGACACGGGCTTTTTTCTTCATCCGAGTTATCCGCGTAATCCGCGGTCAAAAGGTCTCCGCCGAACGCGCATACATTTCTTTTACAATCTTCGCACGGCGCTCTGACACAGCATTTTGCGAGTCGTGTCTAACTGGGAGTATGAAAAAACTACTGTTAGTCAGTCTCGCGGCAGCGCTCGCGCAAGCGGCCTCCGCTTCCACTCCGCCCGATGTGACCCTGCGGGTCACGCCGGAGCGTGATTACGTTTACCGGCTCGGCCCGCGCGAAGTGATCGTGCAGGTCGAGGTTGAAGCTCGCAAGAGCGATGATGCCCGGCGCGCGCCGATGAATCTCTCGATCGTCCTGGACCGCAGCGGTTCCATGGAAGGCGCGAAGCTCGAGAAGGCGCGTCAGGCCGCCGCCATGGCGGTCGATAAGCTGGGCGACGACGATATTTTCTCCCTCGTCACCTACGATGATCAGACCGATTTGCTCATTCCGCCCGAACGTGTCGGCGGCCGGGATCATCGTGAAGAGCTGAAGGCACGCATCCATCGCATTCAAGCCGGCGGCAGCACCGCGCTGCATGCGGGCGTCACGCTGGGCGCGAAGCAGGTGCGGCGCTTTTTCGAAAAGGAGCGCGTCAATCGCGTCATCCTGCTTTCGGACGGCATCGCTAACGTCGGTCCGAGCAGCACCTCGGACCTCTCGCATCTCGGCCGGGAATTGCGCGGTGACGGCATCGCGGTCAGCACCATTGGCCTGGGCGACGATTACAACGAAGACCTGATGACGGCGTTGGCCGAGGCGAGCAACGCCAACTATTATTATGTGAAGGACGCCGAGAAATTGCCTGGCATTTTCGCTGAGGAATTGGGCGCAGCCCGTTCGCTTCTGGCTCGCAGCGTCGTCATTCGCATCGAAACGCCGGAAGGCGTGCGGCTCAAGGAAATCATCGGACGTCCCGAGATCGAATGCCATGACCGCGTGGTGGAGATCAAGATGCCGGAACTGTTCGGTTCGGAAAAACGGCGTTTTCTGGTGCGTTGTCTGGCGGACGAGAAGACCAAGGATACGGTGGAAGCGGCCGCGGTTTCGCTGAACTACGCCACCATATCGGGCGGCGCCGCGCCCGCGCAACGGCTGGCGGCGAAAGTTGCGTTCACCGACGACCAGAAGAAAGCCGACTCGAGCATCAAGGTCGAAGTGGCGCGCGAGAATAGCATTGTGGAGAATCGTCTGGCCAAAGAGATGGCGGTGAAGCTGGCCGATGAAGGCAAATCGAAGGATGCGGTGGCGTTGCTCCGCTCCCAGGCCGCGAAGAACGCCGCGGCGCCTGCGCCGATGCAGGTGCCGGGAGTGGCGGCAGAGAATCAAAAACTGGAGGAGGCTGCAAAGGAGATTGATTCGAGTGGGCGGCTTGAGAAAAGGAGCCGGAAATCGATCCAGTTCGAAAATTACGCGGACAAATATCAGAAGAGCCGCTGATTTCTGTAGCCGCGGCCCTGTGGGCCGCGTGAGGGATGTCAACGGCTCATCCCTTGCGCGCAACCCACAGGCCGCGGTAAGCAGACGGCCCGGGTAGGGACGCCGCCCCGCCGTTGCGGGATCCGCTAAGCAGGAGCGCACGAGCAAACAACGTGAATCGCCTTAACCAGGGAGGCATGCACCCTCCGAAAATAGCCCAGCGTTTCAACGCTGGGGTCCGATCAGGTGAATCGACGAAGTCCCGGCAGGGACGACAGAGCGGTGGTTTTTTGTCGGCGCTCCTTGCGTCCCTGACGGGACTCGGCCTTTGCGACACGGTTTTCCCAGCATTAAAACGCTGGGCTATTTTCAGGAGCCCAGACGCTGAATACGATCCTGGTAGGGACGCCGCGCTGCGGCGTCCATCAAAGGAATTCGACGTTCAACTCCGAATGCGTTCGGACGGCGCAGCGCGCCGTCCCTACCAGTTTGTCCCGCAACGTGATAGCCTGCGCCTCGCCTCGTGAAACGAAGCATCTGGATATTTCTCGCCGCCATTCTCCTGCCCAGCCTCGGGTTGGGCTGGCTGGCTCTGCGGAGCGCGAACGAACAGCAGATCATCCTCGAACGCCGCACCGCCGAGCTTTACCAAAAGGAAACGGACGCCGTCGCGGTTGCGGCGCGTGGCTTGATCGAGGACGAACGTCGCGCGTTTGCCGAGCGAGTCCGACAATTACTCGCAAGCGAGTCGGCCTCGGAGCTCTCGCACGATTTTGCCGCGAAACTCTCACGGGCCTGGCCGCGCCCGGCCATCGGATTCGCCTTGAGCGCGGAGGGCAATCTCATTTCACCATCCGCGGAGGAAGCGCTCGGCGACGCCGCACGGCAGAGATTTCTGCTCAATAACGGCGCGTTTCTTTCCGGGACCACGCCGGCGACCGTTTACTCGGTTCCTGCGGAAGAGTTGAATCGCGTCGATCAACGGCGGAAGACGACAAAAAACGAACTCGACGACAAGAGCGCGGCGGATTCGTCGGCGCAGAAATTGTTGTCCAAACGAAAGCAAACCGAGGCTGCTCCCGCTGGAGCACTGCCAGCGCAAGCGCCGGCACCGGCGCCGGCGGCAAAGGAGAAGGATGAAGGCCGGCAGGAAACGCAAACGCTGCGCAACGTCGCTCCGCAGCGAGTGCTGAAGGAAAATGCGCCCGCAGTTTCGCAGCTCGTGCCCGCGACCGCTGACTTTAAGGCACTGACTTCGGACCAGCCGGAAGGCGTGGTCACGCGCTTCATGCAGGATCACCTCGAAATTCTCTTTTGGGTGCGACCGCCACAAGCGCCCGGCATGATCTTCGGTTGCCTTCTCACGGTGGAAGCGCTGACCGATCTCTGGCGCGATGCGCTTCCGGACACTGCCGCGCCCGATTACGTGCTCGCTCTGCTGAACGACAAGGCGCGGCCGGTGATGACCCAGCCGCCGGGGGAAAAAGGCCGAGATTGGGGTCGCCCCTTTGTCGCTTCCGAAATTGGCGAAGCCCTGCCTCATTGGGAAGCGGCGCTTTA
>QHMY01000041.1 GCA_003218305.1 Verrucomicrobiota bacterium | reverse complement strand
AAACCGACGAAGCCCATTTGGGGAATTTCTGGGCGAGTTCCAAGCTGTCCCAATCCTTCACGCCCTTCCAGCGAGACCACGCGGCGGCGGTGGGATGGGCCGTATTCGATTTCCACCAGCCTTCTTTGCGCGCGAGCACCGCGCCCACGCCGGAAGCATCGACGACCCAGCGAGCGCGGACTGTTTTTGTTCCCTCGCCGTTCTTGAGGACGACTGTCTGGTCCTGCCCGGATAAAAGCTGCACATCGATCACGCTCGCCGGGCGCAATAAATCGGCGCCGGCGACGCAAGCCCGGCGCAGCACTTCCTCGTCGAACGTGGCCCGGTCGAGCTGGTAGGAGGGAAGGCGCGCCTGGTATCGACCGCCCAGCTCACTCGCGTCCTCGAGATTTTTCACGTCGCCATTGGCAAAGTAGAATCGCAAGCCCTGTTTGATGAGATGGTGTTCGTTCAGGTACTGCGTCAGTCCCAAAACCCGTCCCAGGAAATAGGCGCTCACTTCCACCGTGGCCTCGCCCACACGGCGAGTCAGTTGCGCCGATTTTTCCACGATCAGGATGCGGATTCCGGGGTTCTGCCGAAGGAGCAAAGCCGCAGTGGCGCCTCCGGAAAGCGCCCCGCCGATGATCACCACGTCGTAGGTCTGGTCGGCGTCAATCGTCATGAGGTCTCCTGATGATTCGCTGGCCGCGAACCAAATGCAATCGCCAAGGAAAGACCTACCGAACCAAAGATGGCAGCGGTCAGGACGACGCTGGTTGAAACAAGAAGCGACGCGCTAGCTCAAAGCGGTTTGCGAATGCAAATGCGCTTCGCGCAGTTCGAGGCTTTTTTCGTGCAGGGCCTCTTCTAACGCCACCCTTTGAGTATCGAGTTGAAGATGGAGACGTCGCATCTCGAGAAGGTTTGCAATCCGCAGGCGCACTTCGAGGTAATCAAGCGGCTTAAGCAGGAAATCGGTCGCACCCGCGCGAAGGGCCGCGCGCTTCGTCTCTTCGTTCGAATCGGCCGTCAGCACAATAACCGGCAAGAAGACCTCAGCCCCGGCGGAGCGAAGGGCGTCGAGAATCGCGAAGCCGTCGACATGCGGCATCATCAGATCGAGCAGAACCAGGTCCGGCGCGAAAGAATAACAGGTCTCGAGGGCGAGGCGGGAATCGGTGATCGACTTGAGCTGTTTGTAGCCGGCTTCGGCCAGCATCTCTTCCAGGAGCGCAACATTCATGGGTTCGTCGTCGATGATGAGGATTTTCATCCTCGCGAACGTTCTGCTGACGGCTCCCTGCCAATTGTGCTGGGTTCTGGACCGCGACGTGTAAGTGATTGGTGAGGCTGGCATTTTATTTGACCCTTAAGCTGCGACTGAATCTTCCCTGAGCCGGGACATGGACGTTTCTGCTATGACCCGGAAGAATTCTGACATATCCAGCGGCTTGGTTAGGTAAGCGCGCGCACCCGCGGCCATGAGGCGCTTGAGCTGACGCGAAGTGGCGTCGGCGCTGATGATCACCACCGGAATCTCCCGCGTGCCCTCGTCGCGTTGCAGACGCGTGAGCACTTCCCAACCGGCCAAATCGGGCAGATGCAGATCCAGCAGAATCAAATCAGGTGAATGCCGGCGGGCCAGCTCGATTCCCAGCTGCCCTTGCATCGCCGTGATGAGCTTGATGTTAGACTGTTCGGCCAACACTTGTTCGATCAGCGTAAGGTTCGACAGGTTGTCCTCCACGTAGAGAATGGTCGTCTTCTTTTCGTCCGATCCGGGCACCTCCGCGGAAACCGGGAGTCTGGCCGGTGCAAAGCACTTGAGCGGCGAATCAGCGCGCGCCAACTCCACCCAGAAAGTGCTGCCGGCTCCGGGAACACTGCTGGCACCGATCGATCCATTCATCGCGTGGGTAAGGCGCTGACAAAGCGCGAGCCCAAGCCCCGTTCCTTCCACGCCGGTTTGTTCCGCGCCCAGGCGATCGAAAGGGGTAAACAATCGGGCCAGTTTCTCGCGCGAAATCCCGACGCCGGTATCGCTAACGACGATGCGCATGGTGCCGTTGGCGGTCTCGCCGGCCACAACGGTCACTTTGCCGTCGAGCGGCGTGTATTTCACGGCATTCGTCAGAAGATTGAGGAGCACTTGCTTCAACCGCTGCCGGTCCGCCATCACATACTGATCCTGATCAGGGTCCGGTGTCGAAAGTTCGATCCTGCGCTCGGCCGCCATCGGCCGCATGAGGCCAAGCGCTTCCTCTAAAGCATCGGCCAGGCCCACGGGCTCGAGCGACAGTTGCATATTGCCGGTCTCGACACGGCTAATGTCGAGCACTTCATTAATTAGATTAAGCAGGTGACGTCCGGCGCTGATGATATGGCCAATGCGAGACCGCTGCGTTTCCGTCGGGTTTTGCCGCTCAAGGAGCTGACCAAACCCGAGGATGGCGTTGAGTGGCGTCCGCAACTCGTGGCTCATGCGGGAAAGAAATTCGCTCTTGGCGTGGTTGGCCCGGTCCGCCTCCTCCTTCGCGTCCCGGAGAGCCTTCTCGATACGGGCCCGATCGGTGATATCGTGGGCCACGCAAAACATGGTCTTGTCCGTCTCCGACCAGGAGGCCGACCAAAGCACATCGACCAGGGTACCGTCCTTCCGCGCACAACGATTAACGAAGTCTGTGATCTTGCCGTCCATCCGCAACACGTCCGCAACCTGCCTGGTCATCACCTGGTCTTCAGGACAAACGAAGTCCGTGTAAGGACGTCCAATAAGCTCGGCGGGGGTATAGCCCCATACGTGCTCACATGCGGCACTGACACTGACGAAGCGATCCCACTCGTCCATCGTGCAAAGCACATCCTGGGAATTATCCATGATGAGTTGGTTCGCGTGATGAGCCGCTTCCAGCTCGCGCTTGCTTTCGCATAAGGCCTTTTCACCTCGTTTCCGGTCGGAAATGTCTTCCACCATGATCAGGAAATTTCGCGGCTGGCCGTCGACGTCTCGCATCAGGCAGGCGGTGCGCGTAATCCAGAGAACCTCACCATCCTTCCGGATATATCGTCTCTCCACCGAGGAACGCGGCCCGCCGGTCAGCAGCTCTTCCGCGTTTTGTTTTCCCTGCGGAATATCGTCCTCGAAGGTGATGTCAATGGTGGTGCTTTGCGTCAGCTCGCTTTCCGAATATCCCACCATCTGACAGAGCGTCCGGTTTACCTGATTAAAGCTTTCATCGAGTCCGACCACAGCCATTCCGATGGGCGCTTCCTCAAAGATTTGGCGGAACCCCTGCTCGCTCGCCTCAAGAGCCGCGGTCCGATTCGCAATTGACCGCATCTCCCGGATACTGCGCAGGCATGAGATGGCGAGAAAGACGTTTTCGAAAATTACCCAGCCGGCGTGCTCGAGTGAGCGTAACGGACTGGCCGCCAACACTCCATAAACGGAGTAGGGCCAGTAAATTCCGCGCAGGAAGTGATCTAGCGCCACGATGACGGTCGCGGGAATGAGCACCCGCCAATCACGATAAAACGAGAGAATGACCAGGGATCCGAAAACATGAAAATGCGTTTCGATCCGTCCACCCGTGAGCGCAATTAACAGCGCCGACATGAGCATCTGCGCGACCGCTATGACGAAACGGTTCATCGTTGCGCCACGCCAGGCCCAGGTCATCCAGATAGGAACGATGCTGATGGCGCCGCCTAAAATGAGGGCGGCCCAGACATCCAAGTGGAGCCGGCCTGATTGACCTTCCCAGCTCGAGGGTGCGACGAAAAGAGCGATGAGGATCGCGGCGATCCATTGGAAGAACATCAGCCGGCCAAACAACCGGTCCGTGTTCCGAACAATCTCCTTCCGATGCTGCTGAAAGAGCTCCTCGGCGCGATCGACGGAATAGTTGACGCCACTGGCGCCAAGGCTCATTTCAAACATAGCACCGGGGGCTTCGTTTCGGAGCGATTCGCCAGGGAGCAACCGAAGACGCGCGTCCGAATTAGGGCAGGGGTTTCACGGTTGACGAGCGCAACGAGCGCCCGCTCCCCGGCGTTATCGCCGGCGTGTCCTCTTGAGGCGGTGATCCCGCCGCTAAAGAGCTGGCGGCCATCCGCGTCAAACAAGAGAGTGTGACCTGATGTCTCCACGCCGAAATGGCGGGCTTCAGCGCCGTTGAGATCGAACAGCACTCGCACGCCCGGAATTGCCTCAGCGCTGCGTCGAAGGTCCGTGTCCTCCCAGTCGCGGCCGGCTGTCTTCGGCTTAACCAGGAGAACGTAGGCTGCTACTCTTCCTCGAAGTCGCGCCATGATTTGCGCGAGCTCGCCGATGCTGGCGCGGGTGCACGGGCAATGAGGATGGGCCAGCATCACCAGGGTGGGCCGGTCGGTTGCCCGGACAATTTGGGTTGATGTCCATTCCTGTGAAGCTTTCCCGACGGGGCCCGGCGCGTTCTCGTTTTGGAACAAGGCGCCCAACCCATAACCCACCGTAGCGATCCAAGTGATCGCGAACAAAGATGTCGCTAAAATACGTTTCGTTCGCAGTTGCAAAAAGCACCCCCTTCCCTGCCTAAGCACGGCGCATTCCACCGGACTGGCATTCGCCACGCTGTCCCCCGGCCATGGAAGGGAATTCCGCTGAAGGCTTGAGGCTTTGCCAAGCAAAAGGCCTCTGGAAAATCCTCGTAATCCATCGTAGAAGCGGTCGCCCAATATGCTTAGCCTGCCACGAAGTTGGCGCACCGTTGCCCTTGGGATCATCGTGCTCCTGGTGATCGTGGGGACCGCGGCGCCCGGTTACGATGCGGTGGCCCAGCGAATGGACGATGGCTCGGTGCTCCTCTACCCGGAACTGATCTTAAAAGGTTGGCTGCCGTACCGGGATTTCGAGAGCTTTTACGGCCCGGCTAACGCTTACCTCCTCGCGGGCGTTTATGCTCTTTTTTCACCGAGTATATTCGCCGCTCGAACCGTCGGATTTGCTTATCACCTCGCCATCCTGGCCGCGCTTTTCTGCATCGTGCGCCCCCGCGGGGTTTGCCTCGCTCTCGGCTCGGTCCTGATCGCCCACTTCTTTCTATTGCTCACCGGCTTGGCGCCGTTCGCGTGGATCGGAAGCCTGGCCTGCGCGCTCTGGTCCATCTGGCTGGCAGCGGCGCGCCCCGGCGCCCGAGGGATTTTTCTTGCGGGCCTTCTTGCTGCGGTCGCTTTACTTTTTCGACCCGATCTCACCCCGGCGGTGCTGCTTTCCACAGGGCTTCTGCTTCTCTTCCAACCCGGCAAAATCCGTTGGACCGGCCTTGCCGGGTTCGGCTTGGGCATGCTTCCCCTGATCTTTTTGATCTACGCGGTCGGATTTCGTAACTTCTTCGATAACGTTTTCCTCTATCCGGTTGTCTTCACCAATCCGGCCCGGAAACTCCCCTGGGCTTCGCTTCCTCCGTACGTGATTTACCTTTTGGGCTTTCACCTGGTGGCGGCCTTAATTAACGCCGGCGCTGGATTTCTGGCTCTGCGCAAGGAGACCAGCGCGTGGCCCAATCGCGTCTTTTTGGCTGCAGCCATTTTCGCTTTGGGAATCACTCACGAAGCCTTGCAACGAATGGACAGCGGCCACATCACCCTGTGCTGCTTCCTTTCCCTGGCGCTGCTTCCCGTTTCGCTTGCCATCCTTTTCGATCACTGGATAGCCCGACCCGCTTCGCAGAGCCGCCACCTTCTTCTCGTTGCTGTGACCTTGCTGCTGGTCGCGGGAATGGCGCCCGAGCTAATTTTCCCTGTACGCCAAGCCTTCGGAGCCGGAGGCCGCTCCAAAAAAGACGATGTCGTTTTCCTCGAACATCATGGCCGCAGCTTCCCCATGGAATCTCTCTCGGTCGCGCGCGAAACCAGCGAATTGCTCGAGACGATCACCAACCTCGCTTCGACGGGTCAGCGACTCTTTGTCGGCCCCGCCGATCTGCGGCGCACGAACTATAACGACACCTTTCTCTATCATCTGCTGCCCCAACTGAAGCCGGCCACTTATTTTCTCGAAATGAATCCCCTCTCGGCGAACCGGCCCGGATCGCGGCTCAGCGCTGATCTTCTCTCGGCTGACTGGCTTATTCTCGATCATCGACTCGACGACTGGAACGAACCGAACGAGTCCTCGCGTTTCGGATCCGACGCTCCAAACCAGGTCGTGCAATCCAATTTTGAACTGCGGGACCAGCGAGGCTCTTACGATATCTATCGAAAGAAAAATCCCGGCAGTCGATAAATGCGGCCCTTCTCCGCTTCCACGGCCCAGGCGGAAATTTCCTGATCTCCCGGAGGCAGGAGGCTGCGCGAAAAGCCAAACCGCCAACCCGAATCGAGATAGCTGCCGCTGTGATACTTTTCGCTGAGGTCCGGGCGGACTTCCGTGAGGTCAGACAGAGCGAACGCCTTCCAGTCCGTGCCATTCAGATAGGCGAGCACCACGGCCGCCGGCGGCCTGCCCTCGACCGGAAGATAGCTCCAGCCAGAAGCAATCAGAATATCGCCGTCGTTCGAGGGTCGAAGGTTTTCGAAGAAGCCGTATTCGTCCGTGGCGCGTTTGGGCCGATCTTCTGTATCCATGACCACCGCGGTCTGTCTCCGCGGGGGGTGCAGCATCTTGAGGCGATCAAGCACCCTCAAACATCGCGCCAGAGTCTCCGGATCTTCTCTGATCAAGAGCACGGCGCGGCAAATCTGCTCGACATCCAAGACTGCGGAAAATTCCAGGGCCGCCTTTCCACGCTCACGAAAGCTGCGGTTCAGACGCAAATACCGGAATTCAAACGGCAGATTTATCGCGTACAGCACCAGCACGCTTGCCACCGCCACCACAATAACGATCCTCTTCCTACGAAACCTGGCTCCAGTTGGGTTTGGATCCTGGCCAATCACCGCCGCCACCAAGCCGATCAGGCTAATGACCAGAATTATCCCGACAGTGGTGTAGCGCGAATCAAGAGCGTGGACCGGTCCCGAATGGATCCGGGCGAATGCGGCCATCGCGGCGCTTCCCATGGCATATGATCCCAGCGCCAGCCATGGCGCGGTGGTTCCAAGTCCTTCCCGGCGCCAGACCAGTCGGGCGGCGATCCAAACAAATCCGGTCACGAGAATTCCCCCGAGCACGACGGGAATAATGAGAGGCGCGCCATTCGGAATTCGCGCCAGGGGCGCCCCTAAAAAACCAGTGAAATAGAGAAGGTAATCGAACCAGCGCGTCGCCGCCGGAGTCGGTTCACGTGCCGGATAACCGGAAACGTAAGCAAGCATGATTAGCAACGCCGCGACGATCCAGGCGGCCTGAACGGCAAACCTCTCCCGCCGGGAGAGCAGGACCACAAAAACAGCGGGCCAGATCAGCACTCCATTCCCGAAAGAAAACGTCCCCGCCATGGCAAAAACAAGCGCGCCGGCAAAACGAGCGGCGAGACTCGCGCTCGACGTCACGCAAACGATCGCTCCCACGACGCAGAGATTCGAAAGGAAAACCTGGAGTTGAAAACCCCAGAGCCAGTTCTCCGCCTGGATGGGCGAGAAGAGCAAAAGATTGATCAGCGCCCAAAGCGCCAGGTGCTTCGCCGTCGAGCCGCTCACGGAGCGTCGCAAAAGAAAGTAGAGGCCGACAGAAGTCAGCGAGCAGAGCAGGAGCGAGAAGAACATCTCCGCTTTCAGATTCCCTGGCGCGAGCTCAGCCAGGGCGAGGAAGACCAGACGCGGGAGAAGGATGCGGTGCCCGTTGTGGGTCGCATAGAAATCGGCAAACGTCAGCTGGTGTGAATCCCATTTCCCGAGAAAAGTGAGGACCGACCACTCATCGCCGTATGGAACATTGACTCCATAACGACTGATGATGGCGGCGATCAGCACCGCGGGAAGGAGGGCAACGAGAAAGAACAGCCGATTGCGCCGGGCTAAGACTGGTTCCATCTCGGTTCGCGGAGCACCTGCGGAAACAGCCATGCGCTCCCCATGGCGCCAACCCTCCTTCTTTGCAAGCCGCCCCCTCAGCGGCACCGCACAATTCAGCTCATTAACTCACTGATTGGCGCCATCGGCTCGATGTGATCGCAAAATATTTTGAAAGCCGCCAGGATCGGCACCGCGAGAATCATCCCGGAGATTCCCCACATCCAACCCCAAAAGGCCAGCGCGATCAGAATGACTACTGGATTCAGAGTGAGCGAGCGACCCAGGACCAGGGGCGTCACAAAATTTCCCTCCAAGGTTGCCAGAACCAAATAGCTCGCCGGGATCAGCATGGCATATCCCAAACTATCGAAACTCAGGAGCGCGCCCAGGGTTATGCAAATAATGCCGGTCAGTGCGCCGAGGTAGGGCACAAAGTTGAGCAGGGCCACGAACGCGCCCCACATGATTGGGTTGCGCAACCCTAGAAAATAGACGGCTACTCCGACGGCGGTCCCGAGGCCGATGTTAATCAGGGTGATGGTCAGGAGGTAACGGGAGATTTGCAGCTCGATCTCGCGCACGATCGAAACCGCGCGTTTCTTGTCCGCCAGGCGCGGGATGGCCCTGGTAATTTTCGCCAGAAAGACCCCGTCGTAGGCGAGAAGGAAATAGAGGAGGATCATCATGACCACCGCGCTGGCAATGAACTCCGGGGTCTGGGTCAGGAACGCTTCGGCGAGCGCATTGCGTTTCACCACCACCGTCTGCGCGTGCGCCTCTGGCGATGTGGTCAGCTTCTCGATCTCACCGCTCGCCTGCGCGACTTTCTCCATCGGTTTCTTCAGCGGCATTATTTTTTGCTCGATCTGATGCAAACTGTAGGGAGCTTTTTCCAGCCAGCCCGTGACCGGATCGGCCAAACGGGAAATTCCGTAGACCAGCGCTCCCACCAGGGAAAGAAGGACGATGGCCGCGCCGAACGCCGCATTGATCCGAATGTAGGCGAAAAGCCTGACCAGGGGAGCGAGCAGGTAACTCAGAAGCAAAGCCAGCACGATGGGCAACAACATCGCGCGCATGAAATACATGGTATAGAACACCGCGAGCACGAAGAGACCGGTGAGCGCCACCGACTTGACGTCGAACGGACCGCGCAACACATCCGTCAACCGGATCTGGCGTGCCTTTGCCTCCCGCGTCCTCTCCTCGCCTGGTTCCCCTTTGTGATCGAAAGCCATTCGAAATGAATCGCGGCTGCCTCCCTCTTTGCGCTTCGCGTGCTCGAGCGGCGAGGCAATTTCTCCAGAAGTCTGGACCTCCTCATGCCAAAGGCCCCGAGGTGATCCGTTTTGCTAGCCGACCACACTTTAGCTGTGATACTTTAGCGCGATGATGCGTTTCCTCGCATTTTCTCTGAGCCTGTTTCTGGCAGCCTCGCTGCTGGCCGAAGAGGAGTTGCCCCAGGATCCAGGGGAGCCACTCGAGATTGAGCCGCCTTTATTGATTCAGGAAATGCCGAACCGGGCCCCGGTCGAGTCAACCGCGGCAGCCGCCCCGCAGCTCGGACCCGAACAGATCGCGCTTGCGCTCGAGAAAGCGAAGAAAAGCGCCGCTTCCGGAGAACGCCTCTTCCGAAGCGGCATTATCGCAAAGGTGGAAGCGGAACACCGCGCCATGAAAGTGGTGCGCCTTGAATCGGACCTCGCGAAGGCCCGGGTGCAGGTGGCCCAGGAAAATCTAGTCGAGCAACAAAGCCGGTTCGATGCGGCGGAAATTCCTCAAAGCGAACTGGAAAACGCCAAGGCCGCTCTGGAGGAGGCCACGAATGCAGCGGCCGTCGCCGTAGCCCAGCAGGAGAAAGCCGAACTGGAGGCCGCGCTTCTCAATCTCCATCGTCAGAAAAAACTTCTGGCCATGGGAAGCGGACGAAAGTCCGAAGTGAGCCGCGCTGAGGAGAAGGTGGCCGCCCTCCAGCAGCAGAAAAATTGAGTCGGCACCGGCTTGCAGCCCTTGCCGATCGCGTCTATAGGAACGCGGCTACACCACTGATCTCCAGTGTCTTGCGACAAATTGTGCTAGACGTTATGCCGATTTTTTGAAATACCCCTGGCACAGCAACCGCTAATAAAAACCTGTGAAGAATCCTGTTCGTAAACTCATTTCCTGCGCTGCGTTTTACGTTCTGGCCACCCAGGTCAGCCTCGCCGTTGATTCGTTTCCGGCCTCCGGCCCGACCGTTCCGGGAAATGAGGCCCAACTTCGTGGCGGATTGGCCCTGGCGCCGGCCAACGCGCCGGTTTCAGTCAAACGCGCCATCTGGGCCGCAAATCAATTACGCACAAAGCCGTACCGCTACGGTGGAGGCCATCGCACTTTTCATGACAGCGGCTACGACTGCTCCGCCACCGTCTCCTACGCTTTGGCGGGCGCTGGCCTGGTCAGCGTGCCCTTGAGCTCGACGGAGTTGCGCGCTTTCGGGGATCGCGGACACGGAAAATGGATCACGGTTTACGCTCGCAATGGTCACGCCTTCGCCGTGATCGCCGGTCTTCGCCTCGATACGACCTCTCCGCACAATCCCTCGCGGCGTTGGGCGCCCCGCTGGCAGCCCACCTCGCGAACGCTGTCCGGCTTCGAAGCGCGACATCCCACCGGCCTGTAACGGCCTCTGGCCGCGCCCGCACCGCTCTGGAGTCTCCTGCTCCTGATCCTATTCTTGATCGCCCCTGCCAGAGTGGATCAGGAGCAAGATCATGAGCAGGAGTCGGAAAAAGCATCTTGGTACGGCTCGGCCTTGGCCGTAGTCTGCGCGCCTATGCGATACCGTTCTTTTGCTCTCATTCTCCTCCTGGCCGGCCCTGTCGTTTCAGCCTTCGCGGACGAGGGAATGTGGCTCTTCAACAATCCGCCTCTCAAGCAATTCAAAGAGAAATATCAATTCGAACCGACTCCGCAGTGGCTCGAACACCTCCAGAAATCGAGCGTTCGGTTTAATTCCGGCGGCAGCGGATCATTCGTTTCCGCGAACGGCCTTTGTATAACCAATCACCACGTCGGGCTCGATACGCTGCAAAAAATTAGCAGCGAGAAAAACAACTACGTGCGCGACGGTTTCTACGCCAAGACCCAGGCGGAAGAGCCCCGCGCCACCGATCTCGAGCTCAATGTGCTCATGTCGATTGAGGATGTAACACCGCGCGTGAACGCTGCCTTGAAGCCGGGCATGACGCCGGACCAATCCGGAGCGGCGCGCCAGAAGGTCATCGCGGAAATTGAAAAGGAGAGCAAAGACAAGACCGGATTGCGCTCCGATGTCATCACCCTCTACCAGGGCGGCGCTTATCATTTATATCGGTTCAAACGCTATGACGACGTCCGCCTCGTTTTCGCTCCGGAGGAACAAATGGCGTTCTACGGCGGCGATCCCGACAATTTCGAGTATCCGCGTTTCGACCTCGACGTCTGCATCTTCCGGGCCTACGAGAACGGCCAGCCCGCGAAAATCGAGCACTTCCTGAAGTGGAATACGGAAGGGCCCAAGGACGGCGAGCTTACCTTCGTCAGTGGTCACCCCGGACGCACCGACCGGCAGCTCGCCGCCACCGAGCTTGCTGAGTTGCGGGATCAGGAAGTGCCTTACCTGCTCAACCTGTTCTATCGGCGGGAAAGTCTCCTGCACTCCTGGGCGGATCGGTCGCTCGAAAACCAGCGCCGCGCCCAGAATCTCGTCCGAGGCATCGAGAATAATCGGAAACGGTACGAGGGTTATCTGGCGGCGTTGCTCGATCCCGAGATCGACCGCGCCCTCAAAGCGCGCGAACAAAAATTGCGCGATGCAATGGCGAAAGATGCGAAATGGAAGGGAACGCTCTCCGCCTACGAGCGGATTAACAAGGCGCAGGAAGAAACGGCAAAGATTATCGCGACCTACAGCTACTACGAAACATTTCGTGGGAAACAGGGGGCTACCTATCGCGCGCCACGCGGTTTCAACAGTACTCTTTTCAAGATTGCGCGGCGACTGTTGCGGGCGGCTGACGAGCGTCCGAAACCGAACGGCGAACGATTCCCCGAATTCCGCGACAGCAACAAGGAATCGCTCGAGCTGGACCTTTTTGGCACCCAGCCGATCTATGACGATCTGGAGCAGGTAACGCTGACCGATTCCCTCTCCGATCTCGCGACCCGTTTCGGATTCAACGATCCGCTGGTCCAAAAAATTCTTGCTGGCAAATCTCCTACGGCACGAGCCTTGGAACTAATCACGGGCACGAAGCTGAAAGACGTGGCGGCGCGAAAGCAGTTATACGAAGGCGGGGCCGCGGCGGTGACAGCGGCCAAGGATCCGATGATTGAACTGGCCCGCCTGATCGACGGCCCAGCCCGCGCGGCCCGGAAAGCTTATGACACGCAAGACGAAGTGAAGGAGCAGGCCTACGGTGAGATCGCCAAAGCGCGTTTCGCCCTCGAAGGAACCAGCAATTATCCCGACGCGACGTTTACCCTGCGTCTTTCCTACGGCACGGTTCGCGGCTACGAGGAGAATGGCAAACCGGTCGCTCCCTTCACCGACGTCTCCGGTCTTTATGCACGCTCAACCGAGCACAACAATCAGCCGCCTTTTAATCTCACCCAGCGCTGGATCGACAAGAAGGCCGCGCTCAGTCCCGAAACAAAATTCAACTTTGTCTCGGATGCCGACATTATTGGCGGCAACAGCGGAAGCCCGGTTGTGAACAAAGCGAACGAATTCGTCGGGATTATTTTCGACGGCAACATTCAATCGCTCGTGCTCGATTGCGTTTTCGCCGACAAACAAGCCAGGGCCGTGAGCGTTGATTCCGCCGTGATTACCGAAGCGCTGCAGAAAGTGTACGACGCCGGAGCGCTGGCGGATGAGCTAGGGAAATAGGCGAAACTAAAACAGCGCTGTCATCCCGAGCCGCGCAGACCGGGATCGCGACCCGGGAGGAGCGCCGACCTCACAGGCGGGTAAATCGCTATCGCGATACAAGGCGGCGCCTTCGGCGTGGAGCGCGTCATGTCATTTGTGTGACGTGTGCCACGACTGAGAGGTCCCTCGCCGTCTGCGCGGCTCGGGATGACAGCGCAGTACGCCCTCGACGAATAGGGCTGTCGCGGCGGACGAAACGGTTAGAGCTGCTTCAGCAACGTCTTCCACCGTGCCCACGCATCGTCGCGCGCCTTCTTGTTCTCCGGCGTCCCGGTAGGCGATTCGCCTTCGCGCATGAAACCGTGGCCCGCGCCTTTGTAGATGATGGGCTCGTACTTCTTGCCGGCAGCCTTCATCAGTTCCTCCCCCTTCGGAATGGTCGCATTCACGCGGGCATCGTTCTCGCCGTAGAACCCGTAAACCGGGCACATGATCTTGGTTGCGTCCTCGGCGTTCTCCACCGCTGTCCCGTAGAAGGAATAGGCCGCTTTCAGTTTCGGATTTGCCACCGCGTACTCGAACGTTTTTCCCCCGCCCCAGCAAAAACCACAGACCGCCACCGAACCGTTGGCCGCGGGAATTTTCGTCATCGCATATTCCGCTGTCGCATCCAGGTCCGCCTTGACCTGCTCCTTCGGCAGACCCGAAATCGCCTTCCGCGCGCCATCTACATCTGAGAATGTTTGCCCGCTGAGCATGTCCGGCGCGATGGCGATCACGCCGGATTCGGCGAGTTGATCGCACACACCGCGGACCCAATCGGTCAGCCCGAAGATCTCGTGAATAACGATGACCACCGGCGCCTTGTCCTTCCGTTCGGGATACACCACGAAGGCTTTGATTGTGCGCTCGCCTGATTTGTAATCGATCCACTCGCCATGGCGGGTGGACTTTTCCAGCTTCGTCTTGGCCCAGTCCTGCGCGGGAAGAGTCTGAGCCAGGAAAGCGAAAGCGACTGCAATGAAGATTCGTTTCATGGATAGAATTGAGTGCGGCTCGATCAGCTTGTCGAGGGCGCGGATGAAGATCCGCCCCGCATCATGGCATCGACGCTGAATCGCCCGGGGCCATAGAAAAACATGAACAAGAAAAGCCAGGTATAAACCACGGCCATTTCTCCCCGATTGACGATCGGGAAGAATCCGTTGCCGGCGTGAGCCATGAAATACGCGACGGCCATCATGCCGCTGGCCAGAAACGCGGCGGGACGCATCAGCAATCCAATGGCGATTAGCAGGCCGCAAATGACTTCGATCCATCCGCCGACGGTCGTCAACATGTCGGGCGGACCGGGAGGCTGTCCCGGCTTGGCGAACATACCGAGAACTTTTTGCGCGCCATGACAGAAGAACATCAGCCCGACCAGCAAACGCATCAGGCAATAAACCGGATCAGTGAAGCGATTGAGAGAGTTCATTAGCGCAGGCTGTTTCCCGCTCTTCATCGTGTCAAGATTCTCGTTGGACAGCGTCGCTGGTTGCAGAGCCATCAAGCAGCGGCGTTCTCCAGGCCGCCGTCTTAGAGTGGGCGGTTTGGAAAGCGCCCCTCCTTGGCTCAACCGCTACCTCTTCCTCTCCCACTGCTCTTCACTCTTTCAGTGACGTGAATACGGAGGAAGAGGTGGAAGAGGAAGAGTTGTAACTTCCCGTACCTGCATCACGGTGCCTCGTGCAAATCGCGATCATCGGCGGGGGCGCGGCGGGATTTTTCGCGGCCATTGCCTGCGCCCGGGCCAACCCGGAGAATGAGGTCTCTCTCTACGAACGCGGCTCGGAATTCCTCACCAAGGTCCGAATCTCCGGTGGCGGACGTTGCAACGTGACTCACGCCTGCTTCGATCCGCGGACGTTGAGCGAGCATTACCCCCGCGGCGAACGCGCCCTCATCTCCCCTCTGCACCGATTCTCCCCGGCTGACACCGTCGCCTGGTTTGAAGCGCGCGGCGTCCAGCTCAAGACGGAGCCAGATGGCCGCATGTTTCCGGTGACGGATTCTTCGCTGACGATCATCGACTGCCTGCTGGGCGAAGCTAGAGCGGCTGGAGTCCGACTCTTCCCCCGTACGGGAATCGAGGAAGCCATCCTCGGCGGACCAGCCACGTTCGCGTTGCGTTCGCGCGAGGCCGGGACAATCCATTGCGATCGACTCCTGCTTGCCACCGGGGGTTCCCGTTCGATCGCTGGCGCCCAAATCGCGCAATCGCTCGGCCACACCATTGTCCCGCCCGTGCCGTCCCTTTTTTCCCTGCATGTCTCCACACCGTGGCTCCGTCTGCTGCCCGGCATTTCCGTTCCCGATATCGAAGTTTCGCTTCACGCCGCGAAACTGCGCGAGCGCGGTCCGATGCTCATCACTCATCAGGGCGTCAGCGGTCCGGCCGTCCTGCGATTTTCAGCCTGGGGTGCGCGAGCGTTGCACGATCTCGATTACCGTTTCGTCCTGCGCGTTAACTGGGTGCCGGATTTCACGCAGGAGGCCTTGCGGATTCATCTGCAATCGCTCCGGGAATCAAACCCCAATCGTCTCGTGATTAATTCGCCTCTTGCTCCCCTCCCCGCGCGTCTTTGGGAACAGCTCGCGCTCGCTGCCGGCATCGATCTCGGGACGCGCTGGACGACTCTCTCGCGCGCAAACGCTCAGGCCCTGGCCCAGATCCTCACTCACACAGAATTGGAGGTGAACGGAAAATCCCTCAACAAAGAGGAGTTTGTCACCTGCGGCGGAGTGAGTCTTCGCGAGGTCAATTTCAAGACGATGGAGAGCCGCATCACGCCTCATCTTTATTTTGCCGGGGAACTGCTCGACCTTGATGGCGTGACGGGCGGCTTCAATTTCCAGGCAGCGTGGACGACGGGATGGATCGCCGGACATGCGATGGCCGATCGTGCGCCAGCTTTGCCATCATGAAACCTCGGCCCGCCCCCACGCAAGATCTTCGCCGTGCGACGGAGGAAGTGCGCCAGGTCTATGCCGATCTTTCGCTGCGTCCCATCCAGCGCGATTGCGTGCGTCTCAAGGAATGCTGTCATTTCAAACTGACCGGCCGCACCCCCTTTCTGACGAAGGGTGAGGCTTTGCTGGCGGCCAAGGCGCTCCGGGCGAGCGGCCGCCGGGAAATGCCCGAGCACCCGGCGGGCGCTTGTCCGATGCTCGACCCCGCCACTGGCAACTGCATTATCTACGAATCCCGACCCTTTGGTTGCCGCACCCACTTTTGCGCCGCCGCAGGCGGGCCTTACCCGCGCCGCGAAGTCATCGACCTGATTCGACGGCTGGAATCGGTGGATGTGGGAGTTGGTGGTTCCGGACCGCGGCTCCTCCAGAACGCCATCGCCGACGCGCTGAGCGAACTAAAATCATAGAGCGTAGAGAAGCGTGTCATCCCGAGCCGCGCAGACGGCGAGGGACCCCACCAATGGAATGAAGACGTTCTTCGTTTATATGATGACCAATCGCAGTCGAGTCGTGTTGTACACCGGCGTGACCAAAGATCTCACAGCGCCGAGTTTGGGAGCACAAGACCGGGACCGTTAAGGGTTTCACGAAGCAGTACAAGCTGAACCGTCTCGTTTACTACGAAGACTACCGCGACATTCGCGATACCATCACGCGGGAGAAGGTGATCAAGGGTTGGCGGTGTGAAAAGAAAACTGCGCTGGTGCGGACGCTGAATCCGCTGTGGAAAGATTTGGGGCAAGAGCTGTTCGATCGCGGTGGGTGAGGTCCCTCGCCGTCTGCGCGGCTCGGGATGACAAGTCGTTCGTTGCGCCATCTGGTCCGAAGCGCGACGACCCTACGCCGCCTTCTTCGCGTGATGCTTCACCGTCCGCTTCGCCGCGCTCTTTTTCTTCTTGCCGCCTTGCGCTTTCGCCAGGCTCTCCTGCAGCACCGCCACCAGGTCGATCACTTTGGTGGACTCCTTCTTCGGCTTCGCCTTCTCCTCGATCTCTTCTCCGCCCGACTCGACCTTTTCCTCAATCACTTCCATCAGCGCCTCGCGATAATCGTCGCGGTATTTCTCGGGATCCCACTTCGAGCTCATGCTCTCCACTAGCTTCTTAGCCATTTCTTTTTCCCGCTTCCCTGCCTCCAGTTTTTTCGGGAGGTTCAATTTTTCGGAGTCCACCAATTCCTCGGCAAAATGCATCAACTCCAGGACGAGCGCATTCTTCGCCGCCTTCACCCCGGCCAGATACTGCCGAGTCTTGATCACAACCTTAGCAATCCCCACCTTCTTGCCATCGGCCAGCGCTTCGCGGAGGAGCACGTAGGCTTTGTCGCCGCCTTTCTGCGCCTCGAGATAATACGGCTTGTAGAAATACATCGGGTCGATTTCCTCCAGCTCGACAAAGTCCTGGATGTCGATCGTCTGGGTCGCCTCGAGATCGACCCGCTGAAAATCCTTTTCGTTCAAGACGACGAACTTTCCCTTCTCGTATTCGAATCCTTTGACGATCTGATCCCACGGCACCTCTTTGCCGTCCTTTTCCGCCACCCGCTTGTAATTGACCGGGCTGTGATCCTTCGCCCGCAGCAGCCGAAATTTCAGCTCTTCCCGGCGTGTCGCCGGGTAAAGAGCAATCGGAATGTTGACCAAGCCGAAACTGATACTTCCTTTCCAGATTGCACGCATACGAAATAGATTCGTGCGCCGAGGTTGAATCGCGCTGGCCGCGCTAGATTAGCTGATGCGAACGAAACGCAGCCTCCGGGGAAAAATTGCGGGCGTTCTTTATCGAATTTTTACCAAACGTCGACCGGCGCCGACGCACGCCGGTCTGGCGCGACAAGTCAGGCGCATCATGGGTTTGCCGCGCCCATTGTGCATGGCGTGGGGTTGGCGGGCGGGGATCACGATCGAAAATGCGTCCGTAGACGGCGTCCCGTGCGAGCGTCTGCGCTGGCGGGAGACAAGCGACACCATCCTGCTCTATTTGCACGGGGGCGGATATGTCTGTTGCTCGCCGCAAACGCATCGGCCAAACACCGTCACTCTGACGCGCCTGTTGAAGGCGGAATGCTACGCGCCGGACTATCGCCTTGCCCCGGAACACCCGTTTCCGGCGGCGCTCGAGGATGTACTGAGGGTCTATTGCCACTTGTGCGCGAAATCGGCAGGGCGCCGTTTTGTTTTCGCTGGCGATTCGGCGGGCGGCGGCCTTGCCATTGCCCTCGCCATCAATGCGCGCGATCTCGGTTTGCCCCTGCCGTCATCGATCCTGACCTTTTCTCCATGGGTCGATCTAACTTTCGGACGCGAACCGCAACTGCGTGCCCGCGAACATCTTTGCGACATGTTTTACGCGGAAAGTTTCCGCGCCTACGCCGATGCCTATTTGCAAGGGACCGATCCGCGCTACGGCCTCGCTTCGCCGCTCTTCGCGAATCTGGCTGGTTTGCCACCGTTGCTGATCGAAGTGAGCGACACAGAGCTGCTCCATCCCGAAGCGTTGCAAATGCGCCAGCATTGGGCGGAAGCGGGCAATAAAGTTGAACTCAATGTCTCGGCGGGTCTCCCCCACGGCTGGCAGGAATCGACGCCCGTCCTTCCGGAAGCGCGCGAGTCGCTCGAGCGGGCCGCTGCCTTCGCGCAGCGCGAATCGCTGTAAGCTACGCCGCTGCCTCGAGCTGTTCGCGTTTCACTCCGCGCAGCTCGAAAAGACGCACGAGCGTTTCTTCGATGAGATTATTCGGGCAGGACGCCCCCGCCGTGATGCCGACCACGATCGGCCCCGCCGGCAGCCAATTTTTCGCGATGACCTCCTGCTTCGCGTGAAGATCGTAATGCAGAATCTCTTGGTCAGATAACAACCGCGAGGCGTTCCGGACGAAATAAGTCGGCAGCTTTTCCTCACCCATCTCGGCCAGGTGCGACGTGTTAGAACTGTTATAGCCGCCCACGACGAGCAACAGGTTCATCCGGACATCGAGAAGTTCGCGCAACGCGTCCTGTCGTTCCTGCGTGGCGCCGCAAATGGTGTCGAAGAAGCGGAAGTTCGTAGCCGCAAGCTGCGGTCCGTCGCGATCCACGATGGCCTGTCGAATGCGGCGCTGCACTTCTTCGGTCTCGCCGCGCAACATGGTGGTCTGGTTCGCCACCCCCACCGTTCGCAAATGCAAATCAGGATCGAATCCGGGAGAATGCGCGTTCCGGAATTTCTCCAGGAAAGCCTGCTTATCGCCTCCTTGCCGGATGTAATCGCAAACATAATCGGTCTCAGCCAGGGTGAGGACCACGAGATAATGTCCCTTCCCGTTACCGAGCGCGCGCGAGCTGGTGGCTTTGGTTTCTTCGTGCTCGGCCTTGCCATGAATGATCGAAGTTGCGGATTCGCTCGCATATTTGCGCACCCGCTTCCAGACACTCATCACGTCACCGCACGTCGTGTCCACGATCTGGCAACCGCGCTCCTTGATTTGCTCCAGGGTAGCCAGCTCGGTCCCAAACGCGGGGACAATCACGACATCTTCCGGCTGCAGGTCGGCAATATCGGCCTGCTTGTTCTTCCCCATCAGGTTCTTGATGCCCAGGGAAGAAATCTGTTCGTTGACCTCGGGGTTGTGAATGATCTCACCCACGATGAAAAGCCGGCGGTCTTTGAAAACTTTGCGCGCCGCGTAAGCCAGATCGATGGCGCGCTCGACGCCGTAACAGAAGCCGAATTGCTTGGCCAAACGCACCGTCACGTCGCCAAAGGCCAGGATGCCCCCGGCGCGGCGCACCTTGTCGACGATGTCGCTGCGATAATGCGACTCGACCTGCTCCTGCACCGCCGTCATTACTTCCGGCGTGCGCAGGTTCACTTTCTCGCGCGCCGTCGTGCCGCTGGAGATGAGATTCGTGCTCATGGCTTGGATCGACCAGACATTACACCTGTTTCCGAGGGACAGCGACTCCGACGGAAGGTCCCTGTTTCTCGACCCAAAATCAATCGACCAGGAGCGGTCCCGGAGGATCCTTGAACCAGGCATCCGACATCATGTAAGAGCGGGGCGGGTCCGGGTCGCGGCTTTGATCGAGTCTGGTAACCTGGCTGCCATACTTGGCGTCTTCGGGCAAAGAGTTTGCTATGTGCACCGGCGTGCCAATTCGGGCCAACTCGAAAAGCCGGGCGGCCGCTTCGCGATGGAGCCGGACACACCCATGGGTATGCGGGTAGGGATGAACGAATCCTTCGTGAAAGCCATACGCCGGTTTGAACTCACACCAATAAGCCATCGGGTAACCCCGATCGGGCTCGCTGGCGCGGCGCCGCTTTTTCTCCTTGTTATAGATGGTGAAATTGCCCGTCGGAGTCGCGTCGCCGGGTTTGCCGACATTGCCTTGGACCGCCATCAACAGGCGATCACCTTCCATCACGTAAAGATTTTGCGTCGAGAGGGACAGTTTGACTTCCACTTTGGAAGGATCGTGCGGGCGATGGGCCGTCACGCGATAATTCCCGGAAGAGACGCTGGAGGTGGTTCCGCAGGCCGTTAAAAACAAAGTTGCCGTAGCGCCGAGACAGAGAAGGAGACGCGAGAGATGTTGCATAGGTATTCAATGGAAAAGCGTAGCCGAGCAGCTTTGTCAATCATCATCGCTTAGACTCCAAAGTTCGTGACGGGATGCTCGGGCAAGGTCTGTAGCCGTCGCCCTGTGGGCGACGTGAGCTCGGCGACGCTTCATCCCAGCGCTTCGCACAGCGAAGCGGCTACAGCAAAACGGAGGAGGCAGAAGGCGGCTCACACCCTTCCCCGTCTCCTGGTCGGCAGGCTGCAAATGCGCTAATCGTCGAATACAGGTCCGCTCGGCTTCTGGAACGCGGCTTCTGAAATCGCGACGCTATTCGGCGGGTCCGGCGTCTTGGAATCATCGACGCGCTGGATCTTCGGCCCGATCGTTGCGTCTTCCGGCTGGGTTTCGGCGATGTTCACCGGTGTCCCGACCTTCACCAGAGCCCAGAACTTCGCCGCCGCCTCGCCCTTCAAACGAACGCAGCCATGACTGCGCGGGCGCAGGTGCACATAGCCTTGATGAAAGCCGTAGGCCGGAGCGAACTCACACCAATAGCCCATCGGGTAACCGACATAGCGACCCGGGATATTCGCGCCCGCTTCGGCAGGGATGATCCGGTCGCCCTGGACCCGGAATCCATACGAGCCCGATCGCTTGTGCTCCTGCTTGGAATAAATGGTGAAGTTTCCCTTCGGCGTGGGCTTGGCCGGAATCCCGACGGTGGTGGCGACCGCCATCAGGACGCGATCGCCTTCCATCACGTAAACGTTTTGCTGCGAGAGCGAAACCTTTACTCGCACCGCGGATGGATTGTGCGGGCGATGCGCCGTGACCCGATAATTCCCGGACGAAACCGAGGAGGTCGTCGTGCCGCAGCTCGTCAGGAATAACGCAGCGCTGGCGCCGAGGCAGAACAAAGAACGGCGGAGAAGTTTCATAGTTACCCACTGGAAAAGCGTATCGCGCGGTTTTTGTCAATAGGCGCGGGACACTCAAGCCGGGATTTCGACGCTCAAAGTGGAGGACATTGGCTCGAGCTTCTTCTCCCGTTCCTCGAGACGACGCTCGAAATACTCCGATATATTGGCGTAGAAGGGATAATCCGCCGGATCGGCGGCGATCGGCCGGTAGCGCCAATGCTTGTACATCCACATCCACGGCGCGGGGTTCGCCCGGACGAAGGGCTCGAACTGGTCCCAGCACGCCTGCGCGATTTCCTGAAAGGAAGCGTCCGACGGAAATTCGATCCGGGGATGAAAAACAACCCGGTAACGTCCGCGCGGCAGCGGCTCGCAGTGCACGTTGATGATGGTCGCACCGGCGCGCCGATGGGCCCAGGCATGGGCGAAGGTCACACTCGTCTTCAACCCGAAACAATCGATCGCCACCGTCGGCAACTGCGCGGGAATGGTCAGGTCGGTCAGGATCGCGACGCGTTCTCCGCGGCGAAGCGTCTTGAAGAGTTGAAGGACCGCGCCCTGCCGGGAGATCACCCGCTGCCCGCTGCTTTCGCGCAGACTGACAAAGATCGGGTTGAGCAATTCATTCTTAAAATCGTGAGTCACGAGCGCGCTCTCGATCCCGAAGTAATTGGCCGCATTGGCGATCCATTCGAAGTTACTGTAGTGGCAGCAGGCAAAGATGACGGGTTTCCCCGGCTTCGTTTCCTCCTGCCAGAGATCGAGATTTACCACGTCGATGTAGCGCGAATAATTTTCCCTCGTCAGGCGCGGACTCCAGAAAAGGTCGATCATCGTTCGGGCGGAATGCTGATAGGATTCGCGCACGATTTCGTTCCGGCGGGTCGACGACAGTTCACCGCCGAACGCGACTTCCAGATTGCTCAGCGCCACTCGCCGGCCCGCCCGGTCAACGGTGGCGGCGATCGCTCCGATAAGTTGCGCCAGCCGATAGCAGGCGTTGCGCGAGAGGAGCGGAATGATTTTCGTCGCGCTCTTCAGCGCCAGCCACTCCAGACGGTAACGAATTCTTTTCCAGGCCGCGCGCACCGCGCCAGTGTAAGCACGCTTCGTGAGGGTAGCGAGCGAGGACGCGCTGATGCCTGTCATCCCGAGCCGCGCAGACGGAGAGGGACCTCCCAGTGGCACTTGTCGCGTTTTTCAACCTTCGGACGAACAACGCCGTCACAGTAGTGACGCTTGTTCTGGCTTGAGTGACCATCCGAGTAATTGTGAGGTCCCTCGCCGTCTGCGCGGCTCGGGATGACACGCCTTCTATCCCTACCAATATGGAATCGATTGTCGCCAGCCGATTCCGATAAGATCATGAGCAAGCCATGAAACGGAGCAATCTCGCCTCGTGAACTTCTGGCGCCGAATTGGCGATTTCTTCGGTCTCAAGCGCAACCTCGTCATCCTCCTCATCGCCAGCTTCGTCATCGGCGCCGGCGAAGAACTCTGGATGCGTTTCGTCCCGAAGTACCTCCAGGCTCTGGGCGCGACCATTTTCGTCATCGGCCTTTTCGACGCGCTCCGGACATTGCTCGGCGCCATGTACGCCTATCCGGGCGGCGTTCTGGTCGATCGCTGGGGACATCGGAGCGCCTTTCTCGCGTTCAACATTTTCTCGATCGCCGGTTATTCGCTCGTGCTCCTGGTGCCGCATTGGGGCGCAGTCATCGCTGGCATGTTTCTCTTTCTTTCCTGGACCTGTTTCTCGCTGCCCGCGACCTTTTCGCTGGTCGGGGCCAGCCTCGGTGCGAACCGCCATTCCATGGGCGTCGGCCTTCAATCCGTCATCAAGCGGTTGCCGATTATGATCGCACCGATCGTCGGCGGAATCCTGATCGACCGGTTCGGGATCATCAACGGCGTGCGCATCGGCCTCGTTGTTTCAATCGTCCTTTCTCTGGCCACAATTCTTGTTCAGCGCGAGCTGCGCGAAACGCCAGTTTCCACCGGAACGCCGACCGAGCGCTGGACGTTCTGGCAAAGCCTTCAAGGCTTCAACGCCTCCCTGCGACGGCTTTTGCTCAGCGACATTCTAGTGCGCTTTTGCGAACGGATCCCATTCGCCTGGGTCGTCATCTACGCCATGGATAACATCGGCGTCAGCGCGCGACAGATCGGCGTCCTCACGACAACCGAAATGCTGGCGGCCACGCTCTGCATCATTCCTGCCTCGCATTTCGCGGACAAGCACGGCCGCGAACCTTTTATCCTCGCGACCTTCGGGTTCTTCACGCTCTTTCCCCTGATGCTCTGGCTGTCAGGCAGCTTTGCCATGCTTTTGCTCGCCTTCGCGATCCGCGGGTTGAAGGAATTCGGGGACACCTCACGCAAGGCCTTGATAATCGGCTACTGCGCGCCCGAGCGGCGCGGACAAATGATCGGCGCTTATTATCTGGTTCGCGATCTTGTCGTCAGCCTGGCTGCGATCATCGGCGCGTATCTTTGGAAATTGGGACCGGCCACAAACTTCCTCGGCGCCACCGCCTTTGGCCTGGGAGGCACTCTTTATTACCTCTTCGCGATTCGCCGTGGGAAACCTTCTCGGTCTCAGGCGTGAGGAGATCGGCGGCTGATTGCTTGTCATCCCGAGCCGCGAAGACGGCGAAGGACCCCGCAGCAGGATATTACTCGTCTTCAACCTTCGGACGTGCAACACCGTCACCGACATGGCGGTTGTTCCGAATTGGGTGATGGCTCGACTAGCTGGGAGGCCCCTCGCCGTCTGCGCGGCTCGGGATGACAGTCGAGTCCCGTTTCTGGCCAAAGATCGGTTGACCTTGCGCCACTTCTATCCCAAACTGGCGCCCCCTACCAAAAGTCAGCGCAACCAGGAGATTTAGCTCATGCAGATGTTTTCAGGCAGCAGAAAAACCGAACCCGTTACGCCGATGGCTCCCACGCCGCCGCCGCCCGCTCCGGCCAGGACGGAACCGACGCCAAATGGTGCCGCGGAACAGCCGCGCGCTGGCGGCATCCTCTCGAGGGGAGTCTCCATCAAAGGTTCGGTCAAGTTCCAGAAAGAGCTGCACATTGACGGCTTGGTCGAAGGCAAGATCGACTCCAATGGTCGGCTGACCGTCGGCGAGCACGCGACGATCAAAGGCGAGATCAGAACCAAATCCGTCGTCGTTGATGGAAAAGTCGAAGGCAACATCACCGCCGGTGAGCGCTGCGAATTGCGCTCCGGCTGCACGGTCCACGGTGATATCGAATCGCCGCGGCTGGTCGTGGACGAGGCCGCTACCTTTATTGGCAGCGCCAAGATCGCGACTGTGAAGTCCGCTGCATCAAACTAGCCTCTCTCGGTCCACGAGACCTTTCCTCTCGGCCGGCGGCTCCGCAGAGCGTCGCCCTACCAGAAAAGTTAGACCGCGGATTACGCGGATGACTCGGATATTTAATCCGCGGTCATCCCCTCTCCTTTTCCATTCGCCATTCGTCCTTCCGCACATTGCGCTTGCTCTCCCTTGCGCCAATCGCTAGGCACATCGGCTTCGGATGCTGTTTAACTCGCTCACGTTCGTCGTCTTTTTCGCGGTCGTCGTTACCGCGTATTGGAGCATGCGCTCCTGGACGGCACGGAAAAACCTCCTCGTAACCGCGAGTTACGTTTTCTACGGCGCCTGGAACCCGCCCTTCGCCGCGCTCCTCTTTTTCACCACCGCGATGGATTTTTGGCTCGGCGCCAGAATCGCCAAAGCCCGAGGCCGCCATTCCCGTCGGGTCTGGCTGGTTGCCAGCGTCGCCATGAACCTGAGCATGCTCGGATTCTTCAAATACGGGAACTTCCTGCTCGAAAACTTCAAATGGCTGATGGCGCAAATCGGCGTCGCCTATCAACCGCCGCATCTCGACATCCTCCTCCCGGTCGGCATTTCGTTCTACACCTTCCATTCCCTCTCCTACACTCTGGACGTCTATCGCGGCGTGATGTCGCCGACCAAATCGCTGCGTGATTTCGTCCTGGCCGTCTCCTTCTTCCCTCAGCTGGTGGCCGGCCCCATCGTCCGAGCGGGAGATTTCCTGCCCCAACTCCTCGCGCCGCCGAAACCGCAGACCGGCCGTTTCCTTTGGGGCCTGGCCCTCATGACTTTAGGCCTCTTCGAAAAGGTCGTCCTCGCCGACACCTTGCTCGCCGGTTCCGCCGATAGAGTATTTGGTTACGGCGGCCCGCTGATCGCGCTCGATTCCTGGATGGGCGTGATCGCCTTTGCCGGCCAGATCTTTTTCGATTTCGCCGGCTACTCGACCTGCGCCATCGGCGCCGCCCTCTGCCTTGGTTTCCATTTGAAAGACAATTTCCGCTTCCCCTACGCCGCGATCGGCTTTTCGGATTTCTGGCGGCGCTGGCACATTTCGCTTTCCACGTTCCTGCGCGACTACCTCTACTTTCCGCTCGGCGGCAACCGGGTCGGGTGGGCGCGCGCCGCCATCAACCTTGTCATCGTCATGTTCCTCGGCGGTCTCTGGCACGGCGCGGCCTGGACCTTTGTCGTCTGGGGATTACTGCACGGTTTCTATTTGGTGATCGAACACACCCTGCGTGCGCTCATCGGGGAAAAGGCATGGGCCGACGCTTTCGCGGTGAAAATTCTGCTCGGCCTTGTCACCTACGCCGCCGTCTGTGTCGCCTGGGTCTTTTTCCGCGCGTCCGATTTCACCGTCGCCACCCGAATCTTGCGCGGCATGTTCGGCGGACATGCTCACGGCGACGCGATCCTCGCAACCCGCGAGATGCTTCAGATCGGCATCGTCACTTTCTTTATGATACTCGCGCACTGGTCGCTGCGCGAAATCAGCCTTGAGCAAGCCGTTGAGCGTCTTCCGCGCTGGGTCGTCACCGCCGTCTGGGCGGTCATGGCTTGCGCCATTATTCTCAACCAGGGAAATAGCAATGCCTTCATCTACTTCCAGTTCTGAGTTCGAGCGGCCGATTCCAGCGGTGCCCTGGCGCGGGATGACCGTCATCGTCGTGCTGATCGTTATGGCGGCGGCCGGGGCCTGGGAACTTTATGTTCGCTCCATCGGTTACGCGCCAACCCTGAACGATACCGAAGACCTGTGGACGCAAACCCGACGAGCCGTGCAACCAGAGTCGCTGGTTATTGTCGGCGACTCGCGCCCGTTATTTGATCTCGACCTCGACGAGCTGGAAAAAGGGCTCGGCAAACGCCCGGTCCAACTCGCTCTTCCCGGGAGTTGCGCGTATCCGGTGCTCGCCGATCTCGCGAACGACGAGCGTTTCCACGGCACCATTATCTGCAGCATTGTGCCCGGGATGTTCTTCGCGCCGGGTGGCCCGCTTCTGGAAACTTCCGAGAAGGCCTTGAGTCGCTACCGCAAGCAGACCCTGGCCCAACGGGCGAGCCATCACATCGGCATGTTCCTCGAAGAGCATGTCGCTTTCCTAAAGCAGGAAGACTTGACGCTCGAGCGGTTGTTGATGCGTCTGCCCATTCCAAACCGTCCCAACGCCCAGGTCCCGCCGACCTTCCCGCCTTACTTCCAAACCGTCGACCGCGAACGCCGGGCGCGCATGACCGAGAAGTGCGCGCAGCCCGGAGAATTGCAAACCCGCATCCAACAAATCTGGCTGCCACTCTTCACGCCTCCCCCGCCTCCTTCGTATGTGCCCATCGAAGTGTTCGGACCGAACATGGGCAAGGCGGTCGAGGCCCGTTTCCAGGACACGGCCAAAGCGGTCGACAAACTTCGTGCCCGCGGGGGCAAGATTGTCTTCGTCCGGTTTCCGCACAACGGCGAGCTCAAGGCTCTGGAGGACCGGCTCAACCCGCGTGCGCGCGATTGGGAACGCCTGCTAAACGATACCAAAGTTCCGGGCATCTACTACGAAGACCATCCGGAGCTGGCGAGTTTCACCTGTCCCGAGTGGTCGCACCTGTCCGCCGGCGACTCCGTCGAGTTCACCAAGCGCCTCGTCCCGCATCTTCGGACGGCGCTTCAATTGTAGTTCTCGATGGAATGGCATGGCGCGAAAATGAATGTCATCCTGAGCGGAGCGCAGCGGAGTCGAAGGACCCCGTAGAACGTCGCGCGACATACGACGGGAACCCTCGACTGCGCTCGGGATGACGGCATTTTTGTCCGCGGTTAATTTTTGCTAGCGCGACTCTTTCGTTTCGCGCACGAGCGTCAGCCGCTCGATCATGATCGCGCTGAAGGCGGCAAACGGCTTGCCGTCGAGGCGTGGATCGGAGTCGAAGCGCAACGCCGCAATCGGTTCGAAGGCTGGCGCGCGCAAGGCATAGACAACTGCCGGAACTTCTTTGCAACCGGCCGGCGGCCAGCATCTGGTGAGGCCTTCGCTTTGCGAACTCAGCTCGTTCCCCTCCGCGTCGAGCGCATGAACGCTCCACGCCGGGTGCGTGATTCCGCTTTCGGTCGCGGGATAGAGCGCCGGCCGGGTGAAGCTGGCGCTGCGGGCGGGTTCCGCGAACTTTAGAGTAAACGAGGCCGGAACATTGCCCGTATTAACCTGCGTGATCAGGTTCTGGCTGGTCGTCGGCGCCACCGCCGCGCCCTGATACAAACCACGATTGTTAATCAGGACGATTTCCGATTCCGCCGGCTGGATGTCGGTCACTGAAATCCCGAGGCGATGCAAATAAGGAAGAGCGGCCACCGTATGCCCGGGCGTTGTGCCTGTATCGACCTCAGGAAATTCTACCACTACTTCGTTCGCCGCCGTTGCCGGTGTCGGCGGCATGGCGGGTTCGGCGGCGGCCGCCGGCGGAACGGGTGCCGATACCGCAGCTGCCTCCGGCCGATTTCCCACGCGCGCGAATTGCCAAACCAATCCGCCCACCACCAGAGCGCCCAGCACGCCCCAAATCCATTGCACTCCTCCGCGCGATCGCCCGCCCGCTTGAGCAACCGGAACTGGCGCACGCGCCGCTCGTTCCACCGTGCCACCATCGAGCAAAGTCTTGATCGACGTTTCAAGTCGCCTCAGATGATTTTCCAACGGCGGCGTCAAGGCATCGAGCCAGTGCGGAGTGCTCAGGAAATATTTCAGATCGTCATTCAGGAGGACGTCCTCGATCCGGAACTGGATGATGTGCAGATGCGAGCTGACCGCGAGCTGCACCTCGCGCAGGACCTGCTCGGAATTATTCGAGTGAGCGGAGAAAATCAGCACCATGATTTTGCTCTCCTGGATGGCGCGGGTGATTTCGCCGGCAAACGAGCGTCCCGCCTGCACATCGCGTGGCGCCACCCAACAGCGGATCCCGCCATTCTCCAGCGCCGCGCACACCGCATCGGAGACCACTTTATCCTTGGTCGAGTGCGAGATGAAAACGTCGTGCGCCATGTAAGCCCGGTCGCTGTTTACCGTTTCACCGACTCAGGCGCAATGCGGATCGAGCAAACGACGACCGAGGACTGACGGCTAAGCGATGACTGACCACCGATTACCGATTACCGATTACCGATTACTGATTACTGATTACTGATTACTGATTACTGATTACTGATTACTGATTACTGATCACATTAACCCTTCATGGAGTTTCTCATCCACCATCACGGCCGCCCGATCGGGCCTTACTCCGAATCCGAGGTGCGCAATCGCCTCCTTTCCGGCGCGATCGACCCTTCCGACCTGGCCTGGCACGAAGGCGCCTCCACTTGGGCGCCGCTCTCCACCTTCCCCCAATTCGCCAGCGCTTCCCGGCCAACCTTTCCCCAGGAGTCTTCCACCCCGCCTTCGCCGGTCCCGCCGCCTTCCACCTTCAATCCTCCATCCTCTCCGCCTTTGTCTTCGCCATCCTCCATCCTCAACCCTCCATCCTCTCCGTCTCTCACAGCTCCGCCTTCTCCATCCTCCACCCTCAATCCTCCATCCTCCTCGTCTTCAACGTCTCCGGCTCCGCCCGCTTCTTCTCTCCCTTCTCCATCCTCTATCCTTAATCCTCCATCCTCTCCGTCCCCGCCCCCGCCTCCTCCGCCGTCCCCCCTCCCCGTCCTCGATTCCAAATCTGTCGGCCCCTACACCGCCGCAACCTTGCAGGCGGACGAACGCCCTCTGCACAAAACCACGATTCACTGGATCGTCCTTATCGTGCCGATTCTTGCCGCCATCTTCACGCTCATCCTGATCGCGCCGATTGCGCTGATCTCTTCCTGGAAAGACCAATCATGGGTCTGGCTGCTCCTGGTCATTCCGGTCGCGATCATTACGTCCGCGGTGCTCAGCGTTAAAACGAGCGAGCTGGTCATCACCGATCGGCGCGTTTTGATTAAGGTCGGGTTCGTGCGGCGCCAGACCTTCGAGATGTTCATTTCGAGGATCGAATCCGTCGCCGTGTCCCAGGGAATGCTGGGCCGATTCTTCAATTACGGCACGGTCGAGATTCGCGGCACCGGCGGCTCCGCCGAATCGTTCGCCAACATCGTCGCCCCCCTCCAATTCCGCGACGCCATCCAGCTAGTCCAAAGCCAGGCCGAACGTAGATGACCGGTCACCTGATGCCGGCTTGCACACTTCTGGACCGCCGTGTAATTGATTTGCCGTGTTTCTTCCCCATTTTCCCCGGTACGCTGCCGTGATAGACGAAAGACTGTTCGCCTTTAAAGACGAACTTTCGTCTAATTCTCGTTAGGCCCCGATTTTCTCCTATGCTCCTCCAAACAGCCACCCGGATAGCCGTCACCGTTATCTTGTCGCTTGTTCTCCCGCACCCTGGCCACGCGGCGGAACAGAAACTCGGCCTCGTCACCCAAGTGGAGGGTGAAGGGTTTTTCCTCAACCCATTGGTTACAAAAATTCTGGTGACCGAGGTGGCCCACGGTTCGGTGGCGGAGGCCGCCGGCATCAAGCCGGGCGACCAAATCATCCAGATTGAGGGCGAAACCGTCGCTGGGAAACGGGCCATGGAGCTTCGACGGTTCACGAAATGGAACCCTGGAGAGACGCGGAAATTTCGGCTCAAGCATGCGGATGGAACTGAGGCGGATGTTCGAATCACCAAGCCAAAAACATCCTGACCGGTCCAACGCTAAACAGGCAATGCGGGTCCTGTGAGCGAAGATCAAATTCCATCCGCCGCGTTCAAGCGCACCGGATTGGCCTCAGTCAAAAGCGAAGCGTCATGAATTCTGCCGAGATTCTAGGACTGACCCCGCTCGCCCGCCCACGATGATTCGCGGAGCCCTCTTTGTTATCGCGGTCGCTGCTGGCGGCGTGGCGGCATTCATCTCGCAGGCATCCTCTCCAGATTATGTGCACCTGTTCTGGACGTTCTTGCCGGTCGTCGTTGCACATGTCGGCGCCGTGGCAGTCTATTGCTTCCGTGTCCGACATTGGACACGTTGGATTTTGGTCTGCATCGCACTATTCACGCTGTTCTGTTGGGTCGAATTCGCATACCGTGTTTTTCCCGTGCACCCTAACCGATCGCTGCGGGCCGCCGCTGGCCGCTCTGATGCCTCGATCAACATTATGAAAGTACATCCGTTGCAATCCACGCTCGCTCCCGCCAGCGGCGCCTGAGCTCATTCTCGCTAGACCCGATGCGCGCACAGCTAGCCGCATTATTCGTTTCGACGGTTGCGCTTGCGACCATTACCGTCATGCCGCCTGCGAAGGAGAAGTCCACGCTGCTGGGAGAGTGGGAAGCCCTCGACCTCGACCCGGAGAGCAAGGGTGATAGTTACTTCTATCGAATGGTTCTTCTCCCAGGGGACGATGGTTACCTGGTTTGGCCGCGTGTTGACGATCGAGAGCCGCTGCAAGCGGCGACGTTTTTGGGTCGGCTAGCAAAAGTCGAATTTAAGGAGGGTCACGTGAAACTCTTGTTCAAGCGCCTCCCAAACCAACTCCATTTGGGCGGAGGCGTCTACGACTCGATCGAGATCGATGGCGACTTTGTCGCCATCGAAGAAACGGAAGAGACCAAGAGATACGCTGAAATACGGGGCACGACTACGATTCGCAATGAAGGAGACCTCCCGTTTTCTCTGACTCGGCCTCTTCTAATGGCAAAAGGAGGGTTCGTGCAGCAGCTCGCGCATCGGCTCACCGCTAATGCGCAGCGAGCCGAAGAGCTCCTAGCGCAAGAAATGAAGCCGGGGCCACAGGGTTCGCGCGATGACGCACTTGCGATACTCCGCGAGTCCGAGATTCTTCGCGACGCGCGTGTCGTGTCTGCAGAGTGGAGTGAGAGCTCGCGTGAGTGGCACGTCGAGTTGGAGCAGCGCGATACAGGACGAAGATCGAAGATCGCTGTCAACGTGCCAGCGCATGACTGGTACCCTATGGAGGGCACTTCCAAATGAGGCCTAGGCTCAACTTTGTGGTGCACCAAATCCGGCCATGAGCATAGCTAGTTCTTCGCGCGCTCGAGGGAGCTGAAAAAGGCGGCGAAGACTTCGATGCCGTCCCAGAGATTTTGGAGGCGAAGGTTTTCGTTGGCGGCGTGCTGATTGTCGTCGTGGTTTGCAATGGGGAAAGCGATCACGGGAATGTCGGTGCCGCGCTGGAAGAGATCCATGGGCAGGCTGCCGCCAACCGTCGGCAGGCGGACCGGTTCGTGGCCGGCGGCGGTCATGATGCTCGCGAGCTCGCGCGAGAACGGCAGATCCAGAGATGTGCGTGACGGCGGGTAGCCGGAACCCCAATCGACCTTCACGATTTTCGGATGTGCGAGCCGGCTCGCGCTATCCGGTGGCTGTTGCACAATCGTGTAGCCCTGCGCCTCCAGATGACGCTCGACGAGCGGTTTGATCGAGTCCGGGGTTTCGTTTGGCACCAGTCGAAAATCAATCGAGGCGCGCGCTTCAGTCGGGATCGTGTTCGACGCCTGGTCGCCGACGTGTCCCGCCTCGATCCCGCGCAGGTTTAATCCCGGCTGCATAAGCAATTCGTTCAGCGACTTTTCGCTGCCTTCGGTCGAACCAATCTCAAATTCGCGCCGCAGTTCGGCCTCAACGTTTGGAATCTTCGAGAGCGCTTCCTTTTCCATCTCCGTGGGCGGCCGAACATCGTCGTAGAAGTCTTTGATCAAGATCCGGCCGCTCTCGTCCCGCATCGAGTCGAGCAGATGGGTGAGGCGCACAATGGGGTTCGGCACCCAATTCCCATAGTGGCCGTCGTGCAAACCTTTGACGGGACCGTAAACCGTCAGGTCGAGACCCAGCGTGCCGCGCGCGCCGAAAACCAGCTCCATACGCCGACTTTGATGGACGGGGCCATCGCAAAAAACCCAGGCGTCCCCGCGGACTGCGTCCGGGAATTTCTTCAGGTAATCGGCCAGATGCGGCGAGCCGGCTTCTTCTTCTCCTTCGAAAACAAAGCGAAGACTGACGGACGGCTTCACGCCCGCGGCGCGGAGCGCGTCAAGGGCTGCGAGCATGGCCATAATTGGCGCCTTGTCGTCACCGGCGGAACGCGCGAAAAGGCGCGACTCGGGATCGATCGACTTCGCCCCGCGCCAATCGCTTTCCTTTCCCGCCGGATCGCGCAGAACCGGTTTCCAAGGATCGCTGGTCCACTGGGCGCGATCGATCGGTTGGCCGTCGTAATGCGCGTAGAATGCGATCGTTCGTTTCGAATCCGGCGCGGCGAGATCGGCCACGACCACCGGCGGAGCCCCTTCGATTGTGAGCAGCTTCGTGGTGAGCCCGCGCTTTTCGCACAGCGCGCGAATCGCTTGCGCGTTCCGATTAATATTCGGCGCATCCGTGGCGAGATTTGGGATCGATAGCAGCTCGACGAACTCGGTCAGGATTTCGCGCTCATGAGCCGCGCGCCAAGCGCGCGTTTGTTTTGCCACTGCGCCGGGTTCAGCCAGCGCCGACGCCTGGATAAGCACGATCGCCGCGCTAAGGATCATTCTCATTTTTCGGCTAACCATGTCGGGGCGTCAGATTCGGCGCGAATCGCCTCGCTCGCAATTGGGCAACGATTCGATGATCACCGTCGGGCATTGGCTCATTTTGATTTCGCTTCTGAAAATAGCCCAGGGTTTTAACCCTGGTTTTGATCGTAACAGAGTCCGAAGTCCCATTAGGGACGGCAGAAGCGGTTCTCTTTCCTGGCGCTCCTGTCGTCCCTAACGGGACTCGATCTCTTGATTAACCGATTTTCCCAGCGTTAAAACGCTGGGCTATTTTCAGCGAACAGGGAGACCAATACGACTAGGGGTCTCCAGGAGTTTTCAAACTGAGCCAATACCGAACGCGAGCCAACGATGGTCAACGCAAGAGGCACCTGCCAACCTCCGGGCTTTTAATTCATAATTCTTACTTCCTCCCTGTCTTCCCTGCTGCTACAGCCGGACGGGGATGAAACGGCTTCTCTGGCTCGATATTGCAAAGGGACTGGCGATCCTCTGGGTCGTTTACTTTCATTTTTTCCGAACCTACTTCGAGCACGGCGAACTCCCGCCGGCTGACTGGACCAACCTCGCCGCCAGCGCCGTCACCGTTCTGGGAATCGTCTGGCTGCAGATCTCGGGGCTCGGGTTCCATGCGGTGGGCGTTTTCATCATCCTGAGCGGCTGGGCGCTGATGGAATCAACCGCGCGCCGCGCCGACGCCGGCGGTCTGACATGGGGAGTGTGGTATCGCTCCCGCTTTCTTCGCCTCTATCCGATGTACTGGATCGCACATCTGGTGTACCTGGTTTCACCCTTTGTGGTGCGCCCCGAAGAAGTCGATGGCCGCGTCGTCCTGAGCCTGCTCGGACTGCGGTTTGTGGATATCGAGATGAATTACTACTACCTGAACCCGGCCTGGTGGTACTTCGCAATGCTCATTCAGTTCTACCTGCTCTTTCCGCTGCTTTTCTGGGCGGCGCGAAAACTCGGACCATGGAATTTCCTGCTGGCGGCGTGCGCCGTAGGATTTCTGACGCGCTACCTGATGCTGGTCGTCTATCCGCAGAACGGCATGTGGGTGCAGGGAGGCTTTGCGGTCTGCCGGCTGCCCGAATTTGCCCTGGGCATGACGCTGGGAATGTGGCACAGCCGATCCACCGCGCGGGCCGAACGCTTTTTTCTGGGCGGTGCAGGATTGGTGGCCGGCTTGCTCCTCTATCCCGCGGCGCTCCAGCTTTATCACAACGGCTACGCTTACATTTTCGTCGATTTCGCCACTGGCGCGTGCTGTTTCCTCGAGGTTGTCGGCGTGGCCGGAATCATCGCGCGATTCCCGGGCCCGGCCAAAATTTTCGGCCTCGTTGGCGCCTTCTCCTACGGTTTGTATCTGGTGCATCAACCTTACGTTATCTGGCTGGGACTTCGCATTCGGGACCAACCAATCTGGGCGTTTCTGCTTATCGCTGCCGCGACGATGGCCGTGCTCAGTGCGTGGGGAATCTTCCTGGAAAAAGCGACTAACGCGCTTCTCGACAAACTTATTCGGACGAAGAAGACGTGAGCGTCGCCCTCCCAAAGCATTAGTGCCCCAAACACGATCCCGAGATGGAGAGTCCGTCGATGCGGACGCCGGGCGCCCCCACAGCTTCGTCTGTTCCCATCCTGAAACGCAGCCTGATGGGCGATCCGTTGAGGCTCGGTCCGAGGTTAATCACGGTGTTGATGTAACCCCCTGAATCGCCACTCCAAGCCATGCGCCCCGCCAGCGGATTGTTTGCCGCGGTGGTGATTTCTCCCGTGTAACCGCCAGTTACAAAACTGCCTCCGACCGCTGGATCAGTCACGTCGAGGAAAGGTCCACCGTTTATGGAAACTTCCAGAACAAACCCGTCCCAGAATACCTCCAGCGCATATTCCGTGCGGAAGTTGTTGCGAAACGTCAACACGGCCGAGGCTGAATTAATGAGAATCGGGGGTGAGGTTACCAGCTTCTCGCTAATACCGTCCTGATCCTCCACGAAGAGATCATTGGGCGGGCTATCCGGTGTGGTCGTCGTGGTTGCCCACGTCGCAAGATCGCCCGAGACAACTTCCGCACTCCACCCAGAGGGCAGGGCTGGCGCGATGACGTTATCGAAACCCTCAATGCAGGGGTCCGGCGTGGCACTCGGTGAGGGTATCGGCGACGGACCAGGCGTCGGCGACGGACCAGGGCTCGGCGACGGACCAGGTGTCGGCGATGGACCAAAACACGAGATGGCGAGTCCGTCGATGCGGACCCCGGGCGCCGAGACGGCTTCGTCTGTTCCCATCCGGAAACGCAGTCTGATGCTCTGTCCGTTGAGGTTCGGTCCAAGGTTAATCACGGTGGTGATGTAGCCCCCCGAATCGCCACTCCAGGCCAGCCGTCCCGCCAGCGGATTGTTCGCTGTAGAGTCGATATAGCCGGTGTAGCCGCCCGAGACAAAGGTGCCTCCGACCGCTGGATCAGTCACGTCGTTGAAGGGCCCACCGTTGATCGAAACTTCCAGCACAAACCCATCCCAGAGCGTCGACGTGTCATATTCCGTGAGGAAATTGTTGCGGAAGGTCAACACGGCTGAGGCTGAATTAATGAGGATGGGGGGCGAGGTTACCACCTTGTCGCTAATCCCATCCTGGTCGCCCACGAAGAGATCATTGGGCGGGCTATCCGGTTTTTCCGTTGCGGTTTCCCAAGTGGGATAATCGCCTGAGAAAACTTCCGCACTCCACCCCAGGGGCAGCGCTGGTGCGGCTACGTTATCGAAGTTCTCGGTGGTGCACAGTCCCGGCACGGGTGTGGGTGTGGGATAAGGTGTCGGCGACGGATAAAAACACGACGCACCCGAGACGGCGAGTCCGTCGACGCGGACTCCGGGCGCCCCTGTCGCTTCGTCTGTCCCCATCCGAAAGCGCAAGCTGATGGTCTGCCCGATGAGGCCCGGTCCGAGATTAATCACGGTGTTGGTGTAACCCCCGGAATTGCCGCTCCAAGCCATCCGTCCCGCCAGCGGGTTGTTCGCCGCGGCAGTGATTTCTCCCGTGTAGCCGCCAGTTACAAAAGTGCCCCCCACCGTTGGATGAGTGACGTCGTTGAAGGGTCCTCCATTGATGGAGACCTCCAGCACATACCCATCCCAGAAGAATTCCGACGGCGGCGGCGCGTATTCCGTGTTGAAACTGTTGCGAAAACTCAACACGGCTGAGGCCGAATTAATAAGGATGGGCGGCGAGGTTACTATCTTGTCGCTGATACCTTCCTGGTCGTTCACGAAGAGATCATTGGGCGGGCTATGGGGATCGATCGTCGAAGTTCTCCACGAGGGAAAACTGCCGATGGTAACTGTTGCACTCCACCCCGGGGGCAAATTCCCCGCGATCACGCTGTCGAAGTTCTGAATGCACTGACCCGGTGGGGAAAAGGGCGTCGCGCTATTCCCGAGGTCATAGACTTCAACCAAACCAAGACCGGTGCCATGGTTAAGGTCGGCCAACAGGGCGGTATAGAGGCCGGGTGGAAGCGCCGTTGCTATCGCCGCCTCGCGACTGTTCATCGGCGCGAGACCTGCCCCGGAGATTTCCGATGCCTGGGCCGGGTTATCCTGCCAGTCGTTATTCGCGACCAGGAGCGCTCCGTTATTATCACGAAGCTCCAGCGTTGGGTTCTGGAGCAAGGAAGAGCAGCCACCCCCGCGGAGCAAGGAAGAGCAGCCGCCCCCGCACGCTATGCTCGGGCCGATACCACGGACCACAATGTTGTCGCTGCCGCTGTTACCGCCCAGGATGAAGCCCGCGATGACAATGGAGGCACCCGAGGAGACAAAAGCGCGGGTACTGATGTTGGCCAGTTTGGACGGGACGGTGGGACTAAGATCGTACACTTCAATCAAGGCAACCCCAGAGCTGTTGAACTTTCCGCGAATAATGGCGGTGTAGGCACCGGGGTTCAGGGTCGCATCAATGGCTGCTTCGCGATCATTGGCCGGCGGGATGCCCGTGGCAATGATTGCTGCTGCCTGCGCGGGGTCGTCTCCCCAGTTGTCGTTGGTGATAGTGAAGGCGCCGGGACGATACAGTTCCAGCATTGGATCATCCAGCACGCCAGGAAGCCCGGTGATGGAAGGTCCAAGGGCCCGGATAAGGACATGTTTCGGTGCGGCTCCCGTAATGATGAACCCCGCAATGCCCACATTCGCCCCGCTCTGGACCAGCATGCGCGTCGAGAGATTGAGGGCCTGCGCCGCCGGCACCGGCGAGATCGCAGGAGTCGGTGAAGCGGGAGGTGTGCCGGTAGGAGTGGGCGTGGCGGTGGGAGGCGTGGCCGAAGGAGTCCCTGTGGGAGTGGGATTAGGCGCTGTGGCGGTGGGAGTAGGCGACGGAATTGCGTCGCAGGCATTCGGACCCAGGATCGCAACGGTGACTGGCGCGCCGCTCTTGAAGAAGCCGATCGTCGCCTCCGTCGCGACCGGCGGTTTGTCAGAATCGAAGCGAAAGTTATACAACGTGCCCCAGCGAATCGCGTTCGCATTCTGATTCTGGGCAAAGGTCTCCGAACTCCAACTGACCGTGTCCGTCGTTTGATTCGAGGTCCACGGCGCGTTGCTAAATCCCGCGTCTCCCAGCGTTCCATCGTTGGGAAACCCGGGATGATTCAGCGGCGCGTGAAACCCGAGGTTGCTCAGCGTGATGTCGCATCCGAGCGGCACGCTGAAGGACTGGATCGCGCGATCGAGATTCTGGTTATAGAGCGCGTATTCATAATGCCAAACCCCCGCGGACGGATTCGTGACTTTGTAAGCGATGAAGGCGCGGCCATCGACCCCCGGCTCGGGTTCGATCGGATTAATGATCGCTCCGGGCCAGGCATTGATAGCCGGGCTCATTCGCACTGGGGAGCCATTGGCCAAAAAGGAAAAATTCGTCGTCCCAGTAACATCATAACGAAGGTAGGACGCATTGTTATACATGTTGCATTCCCCGGGATGGCTTTGGCACCAGGCATACTCATCCGGAGTGATGTAGAGCAGTTCTGCGTAATAGGTCGCGCCCGGATTCAACACCGTGTTCAGGTCGTTGCTTTCCACCAAGAGCAAGTGCGATGTGGCTGTGTGAACGTGGCCGGTGTGGTCCCTCGCAGTCGATGAAAAGATGCCGGTAAACGGATTTATCCGGGCGCGCGAACCCAGGTCGCTTTGGGTCGCGCTTTGAGAGGCGAAGTAGGTGTCGGAGCAACCCACGCCCAGATGCGTGAGGTTGCCTCCCGGCCGGCAGCCAAAGTTACAGCTATTGGCCTGTTTTGCCCCGTAGGTATGCTTGACCCAAGCCTGGCCAATTTGCTCGAAGCGTTCGTTGTTACCCGATCCACCGCTCATCCGATAGAGATTTTGAGCGGCGGCCGGGTGGTTTGTGTTCGGCATCGCGAAAAAATTCACGAGCGCGTTTCCGCCGTTGCACGTGGTTATTCCCATCGCTAAGCCGCGTTGGGACCCGCTTGCCCCATCTTGGTACAAGTCGGCCATGTTTCCAGCGATGACGTCAGGTCCCGGGACAAAACCTGGAGCGCTCGGCACCTCGGGTGCCGCGGAATTTTCCGAGCTGCCGCTTAAGAGCAAGAGCAACGGCAGCACGAGACCGCTCAATACTTTTCTAAACATGGCGCTTCCTTCAGATCACGTCTTACACATTTTACGCAGAAAAGTAGACTCTTTTCTTCGCACCTCTTCTGTAGGGCGGGTCGCTAACCCCGCCAAGTGCGTTGCGAAAACAAAATCCCGTCAGGCGTCTGTTTCAGAGACGGTTTGAATCTCGTCGTCCGATGTGCCGATCACGGTGCTCCGAGATCGTATACTTCCACCAGGCCGAGGCCGGTGCCGTTGTTCGTTCCCGAAAGCAGCGCCGTGTAAAGGCCCGGGGAGAGCGTCGCGGCCAGAGCGGATTCCAACTGGTTCGCTGGCGCCAGACCGGCCGCGTTGATTTCCGCCGCTTGGGCCGGGTTATCCTGCCAATCGTTGTTGGCAGCCACAAGCGCTCCATCACTGTTGCGCAAGTCCAACCTTGGATCTTGGAGCAAGGACGAGCATCCCGTACAGACAATACTCGGGCCAAGACCACGGATGACGATCCGGTCAGTGCCGGTGTTGTGTCCCAAAATGAATCCGGCGATGACGATGTCGTTGTCCGTGTTTACAAAAGCGCGTGTGCTGATGTTGCCCAGTCTTGAGAGAGCGGTGCTGTCGAGGTCGTAGACTTCCACCAGCCCAACACCTGAGGTATTGCCATTCCCTCGAACGATGGCGGTATAGGCGCCGGGAGGCAGAGTAGCAACGATGGCTGACTCAAGGTCATTACCTGGCGCAATGCCGGTAGCGAAAATTGCGCCTTGCTGTGCGGGATCATCCCGCCAGTTATCGTTCGTGATCGTGACGAAAGCTCCCGGACCATGCAATTCCATCACCGGGTCGGCCATGACATTCGGGATGCCGAATGGCGCCAGGGAGGGTCCAATGGCGCGAAGGAGCACATGTTTCGGACCGCTTCCCGTGATGATGAAACCGCCGATGGCAACATTTTCACCAGTCTGGATTCGCATCCGCGTCGAGAGGTTAATGGCCTGAGCCGCCGGCGCAGGGGGCGTCCCCGCCAGCCGCTGCCATGCTGGATATCCATCCTGGCCGAAACCGGTCGTGAGACGGGTCTGATTAGACCCATCCGCATTCATCACGTAGATGTAGCCGTTTCGTGAAAACGCGATCTTGGTGCCGTCAGGCGACCAAGTGGGGCTGAAACCACCATCCGAGTTTGCCAGACGGACAGGGTTCGTGCCATAGGCACTCATCACCCAAATGCCAGCTTCGCTCCCGTCCGCCGCAAATATGATCTTCGCGCCATCAGGCGACCAGGCGGCGTTGTATTCCTGTCCCAGCTGGTCCTGAGTAAGATTGGTTTGGCCGGAGCCGTCGGTATTCATCACGAATATTTTAGGGGGGCCGTCGGGCCTGCTGAGAAAAGCGATCTTCCCCCCATCAGGCGACCAGTCAGGTTCAGAATCCGTCCACGTGTTGTTGGTCAGCCGTGTCGCATTAGAACCATCTGCATTCATCACGTAGATTTCACCCAACCTTTCAAAAGCGATCCTGACGCCATCAGGTGACCAGCATGGGTTGCTTGAGGACAGCAAGAAAGTCCCGTTCGTCAGGCGGGTCTGATTCGTGCCATTTGCGTTCATCACGTAAATGTCAGGGACGTTGGGATTGGTGTTTCGATTACTGGTAAATGCGATCTTGGTGCCATCGGGCGACCAGGCTGGGTAGTAATCGGTAAAGGAATTGGGCGTAAGATTCGTCAGATGGGAGCCGTCTGGTTCCATCACGTAGATGTCGCCATTTCTCGTAAAGGCTATCTTACCGTTCGTCCCCAGGGGCATGATCGGCGTTGGGACCGGCGTCGGAGACGGGGCAGGCGTGGGTGTGGGCGCGGGAGTGGGAGGGATCGTGGCGGTAGCGGTGGGAGTGGGTGATGGCGTTACGTTGCAGGCTGCGGGATCCTGAAGCGGGCCAACAATCCCGACGGCAATCGGCGTTCCCGTCTTGAAGAAGCCGATGGTGGCATTCATCGCCTGGGGCGGACGATCGGAATCAAAACGGAAATTGTACAGAGTGCCCCACCGAATGGCATTGGCGTTCTGGTTCTGCCCAAAGGTTTGCGTGGTCCAGGTCAGAGCGTCGTAGGTTTGGTTTGCGATCCAGGGCGCGTTGCTGAATCCCGCGTTTCCCTGGGTTCCATCGTTGGGAAATCCGGGATGGTTGAGCGGCGCGTGAAACCCAGGATTGCTCACCGTGATTCCGCATCCCGGAATTCTGAAGGATTGGATCGCGCGATCGAGGTTCTCGTTATAGATCGCGTATTCATAATGCCAGAGGCCGATAGATGGATTCGTCACTTTATAGGCAATAAAGGCACGGCCATCGATTCCCGGCGCCGGTTCGATCGTGTTGATGGTCGCTCCGGTCCAGGCGTTGACGGCCGCGGCCCTTTGCACGACGGAAGCCGCCATTACAAACGTGAAATTCGTGGTGCCGTTGACCAGAATGCGACGGTAAGACGCGTTGTTATACATATTGCACTGGCCGGGATGGGTCTGGCACCAGGCGTACTCATCCGAAGAAATGTATTGAACCTCGGCATAATAAGCCGCACCCGGATTCGTCGTCGTGTTCAGGTCGCTCCCTTCCACCAGGAGCCGATGCGATGTGCCCGTGTGGGTGTGGCCGGTGTGATCCCGCGCGGTCGCTGAGAAAGCGCCGGTGAAAGGATTGATCAACGCGCGGGAGCCCAGGAGACCTTGCGTCGCGTTTTGAACGGCCCGGTAAGTATCCGAGCACCCCGCGCCGAGATGGGTGCCGTCGGGGTCTGGGGTGCAGCCAAGTTCACATTCATTGTCATTCGATGACCCGAAGGTGTGTTTCACCCAGGACTGCCCAATTTGCTCAAAACGATCGTCGTTGTTCGCTCCGCCGCTCATTCGGTACAAGTTGAGCGGAATGACAGGATGGTTCGTTGCTGGTATCGCGAAAAAATCCACCTGCACGTCTCCCGGATTGCAAGAGGTCGTGCCGATCCCCAGGCCCACCTGAGTCCCGTCACTGCCAAACTGTTCCATGCCTTCTCCCGCGATCGATCCGATGTCTCCCGTGATGATATCGGGTCCCACAAAAATGCCTTCCGAAGCGCCTTGGGCCGCGGAATTTCCGGAACTGTTGCTTAAGAACACAAGCAACGGGACCGCAAGCCACCGTAACAGATTTCGAAACATGGCGTACTCCTCCAATTGGAGCCCGTTTCGAAGTTGAGCAATCCTACCTCCGGGAGGCTGGGTCCCACTTTGACGCGGGCTGTAATCGAGGTTTATCCGTTTCGCCCGGGAAAGTAGAGACTTTTCTTTTGTCAGGCCCCGGCTTCAGAAACGCTTTGAATCTCCCCCGGCCGGCAATGGATCGTCAGGGTGATCGGCCGGCAGCAGACGGTGCAATCTTCAATTGGAGCGGGAACGATTCACCGCAGTGCGGACAAATGATGTCTGTCTCGTGAATCAATTCCATAACTCTGCCTGCGCGCCGAGCGGGGTCTGAACTACACCGCTGCCTCGGACTTTGGTGCCTCCGCCGTTTCCACAGCTGACGTCAGACGTTCGCCGTAGAAGCGTTCGTAGAGCATCCGTTTCCGTTCCAGCTCGGAAATATTCCCGGAGAAGGAGGCAAGCACGATGACTCGAGCGCTCTCAAACATGCGCGCGCCCATAATGAAACGTTGAGCGCCGGACAGTTTCATGATCCGGTCGCGGATCATCGCGGCTATCTCGGGAGATGTGTCCGTTACGGGCGACATTGCTGCCAGAGATTAGTCAGGCCGAGTTCTGCCGTCCAATGTTCGATGTAGGAGATATCGCAGCCGGTTGCGGCCAGGTTCCGCACATCGCCCATTTGGATTTCCGATCCGGAATCCTTCGCCCAGAAAAATTTCGAAATGGTCAGGTCTTCCTTGCTTGCGATCCAAGTCGAGAAATCGTCAATCGTGATTCGCCGCCGCCGGTCGAACTCGCCCCTCCGGTAAGGCGTGTTCTTGCGCACGATGCAGTCACCTTAATGACGCTCTCGTTATGGATTAGGTTGAAGATCGATTCGTTAGCGATCGAATCGCGGACGGCTTGTTCGGACAGAAAATAATCGCGATCGAATAACTCGACGATCTTCTCCGCCTCGGCAGTGGTAAGAGCCACCACGACGTCGATATTTCGCGTCATGCGCGGTTGAGCGTAGTAGTTCATGGCCATAGAGCCGGTGAGCATGTAAGCGATGCCCGCATCATCCATCCGTCTCGAGACGTCGCGGATGATGTCGACCTCGTTTTGCATGTCCGAATCGTATCACGCCTGAGCCGAGCCGGCTCGATTGAGTCTCCCGAATTGGGCCGAATTATACCGCGGCGTCCGACTTCGGCGCCTTTTCCATTTCTGCGTCGCTCAATTTCCGGAAATGCAACTGGCCCACCCGCCGGCCGTCCGTTTGGGAAATGGTAACCAGGTAATTTTCGATCCTGACCTGTTCGCCCTGCTTGGGAAGATGACCGAGCAGGTGCGTCACGTAACCGCCGATCGTGCTCACATCGGCGCTCTCCAATTCCAGGCCAGCGAGGTCCTGCAGCTCGTACAGCCCCACCGCGCCATCAATGGAAAACTCATTGTCGTTGATCTTGCGAAACTCAGCCTTCTCGGTGTCGAACTCGTCCTGGATGTCGCCGACGATTTCCTCGAGAACATTCTCCAGCGTCACCATTCCGACCGTGCCCCCATACTCGTCCACGACGATGGCGAGATGGGCGTGTTTCGCCAGGAAGAGGTTGAGCAATTTTTCGAGCGACAGCATCTCCGGCACGGGAATCAGGTCCCGCTTAATCCGGAGCAGGTCGGGCTGCGGATCGCGCATCATGGGCGCCAACTCCTTGATGTGGATCAGGCCGATCGTGTCGTCGAGATGCCCGCGGCAAAGCGGGAATCTGGTGTGCCGCGACTCGAAGGCTTTCTTCGCGTTCTCCTCGAAGCTCTGTTCCATATCGAGAAAAACGACTTCGCCGCGCGGTGTCATGATATCGCGCACGACCCGCTCGCGAAGGTCGAGAATATTCACGAGTAGATCGCGACCGAGAGAAGAGACTTCGTCGGACTTCTCGCTCTGGTCGAGAATGAGCCGGAGCTCTTCTTCGCTGTGCGAGACTTCGCCTTCCGTCACCGGATCAATCCGGAAGAGATGCTTCAAGACCCAGTTGGAGGAAGCGTTCAGGAACCAGATCGCCGGGCGGAACAAAAAATAGAACCAACGCAATGGCGGGCTGATCGCCATGGAGGTGCCGAGGGCTTTTCGGATCGCGAGGATTTTCGGCGCCTGTTCGCCGAGAACGATGTGAAGGAATGTAATGGTGAAAAACGCGAGGACGAACGAAGTCGCCTGGATCACAGCCGGCGATTCGATCGACGCCAGCTTGAAAAACGGCTGGAGCATTCGCGCCAGAAATGGTTCGCCGACCCATCCCAGGCCCAGGCTGGCCAAGGTAATTCCGAGCTGACAGGCGGAGAGATATGCATCCAGGTTCGAAATGACCTGCCGCGCAACGCCCGCGCGCCGGTTTCCCTCCGTTTCCAACGCATCCAGCTGACTGCCGCGCACCTTGACCAGGGCGAACTCGGCCGCGACGAAAAAGCCGTTCGCCACCACCAGAGCTGCGATGGCGCCCAGCTTGAGCAGGATCAGACCGAATGGATCCCAATGCTCCGAAATCGCTTCAGCCATGGGGCCAAAGGCGAGGAATAGAAATAACGAAAGATTCATTTAGCGGATGCGTGCCCTGCACCCGGAAGCCCAGCGAGCGGGTTTCTACCAGCTCGATTTGGTCACACCAGGGATGAACCCGGCGGAAGCGAGCTCACGGAAGGTGAGGCGCGAAATCTTGAACCGGCGAATGAAGGCCCGGCGGCGGCCGCTGACTTCGCAACGGTTTACCACCCGCGTAGGGCTCGCATCCCGAGGGAGTTGCGACAAGCCTTGGTAATCTTTCTTCGCCTTCAGCTCAGCACGCAGGGCCGCGTATTTTTTTACGGTAGCGCGCTTGCGGTCGTTGCGATTTATCCAGGACGTTTTCGCCATAAGGGAACGCGGAAAGTAGCGAAGAAGCCTTGGGATGCAACATCTTTTCTTCGCAGGGGTGGTTCAGTTTGAAAATTCCTGGAGACATATAGTCGTATTAGCCTCTCTGGTCGCTGAAAATAGCCCAGCGTTGCGAGCAGGTTTCTGCTTCTCCCGATTGGACATTCGACCTTCGAAATTCGACGTTCGCCATTCCAATGTTTCCACTCCACACCAACACTTTCCCCTCCTCCGCTTTTGAGCTCCAGCGCCTACTGAACGAGAGCCTCCAACGCAGCTTCGTCACGGACTCCCCGCCTGTCACGGTGCGCGAGCGTGCCTACCCTCATCTCGAAGCGATTACCATTTCTCTAGACGGCGCCCGGCTCCGTGAGGATGTGCCCCACCCTTCGCCCGTTTCAGGCGAGACGTCGCCCGCGCTCGAAATTGATCAGTTCACTCTGAGCGCTTCGCCGCTCTTGGTCGGTCCGGTTACACTCGATCTTTCGCTGGCCGCGCACAGCGTTCAACTCCGCCAGGGCAAGGATTCAAACGATCAGATCGTGCTTTCCCTCGACCACGCGGCTGATGGCAACATCGAGATTTCCCTGTCCCAGGCGGATCTCGAAGCTCTTGTCTTCAAGCTCGCTCGGGATCAGGCGGAAAAGCACGGCATCACCGTCGAGGGCGTCCAATTGAAGCTGCGGCAGGAAAATGCTCATTCCGTCGCAGCGGAAGTGACAGTACGGGCCCGAAAATTATTTCTCCGCGCGTCAATCCGCGTGACCGCGCGACTCGATTTGGATGATGAGCTGAATCTGAAGTTGTCCGGATTGACCTGCACCGGCGACGGCGGAATGGCGACCGTGGCCTGCGGCATCCTTACGCCTTACCTGCAAAAGGTTGAGGGCCGGAAGTTCCCGCTGATGGCTTTGCCGCTGGGAAAAGTCCGTTTGCGCGAGGTTCAGCTGGTTGTTGGCGACAAGGTCGTCGTCACGGCCAAGTTTGGCTCGGCGAGTTAGGCCCCCCGACTGTCATCCCGAGCCGCATAGACGACGAGGGACCTCGCGATGGAACTTGCCGCGCTCTTGGAGCCTTCGGAAGCACAATACCTTCAATGACGGCGGCATTTATCTCTGCCGAGTGTGGCCTTCGACCGGTTGAGAGGTCCCTCGCCGTCTGCGCGGCTCGGGATGACAGTCGTGAGCCTTCCTCCACAAAATCGGTTTCTTATTTTCCGGACGGAAGTATCTTCCGCGGCCCGCATCCCCCGCGCGCCACCTTATGCTCATCAAAATCGGCTTCGATATCGAATTCGAACTCCCGGGTTCCACCCCGATGATTTTGATGCTGTACGTCCATCCCTCCCGGCAAAAGGATCTTCGAGCCGAGGAGAAGGTCCGCGTCGAACCGGAGGTTCCCCTCACCGATTTTACCGATCTCTACGGCAATCGCTGCGCGCGCATTCTCGCGCCGGCAGGAAATCTCCGGCTCTCTCTCGAGACCGTGATCGAGGACAGCGGCCAACCCGACGTGCAATGTCCGGACGCCCCCCAACACAAGGTGGAAGATCTGCCGAGCGAGACGCTTCCTTTCCTTTTGACCAGCCGTTATTGCGAGGTGGATAAACTTTCCGACATCGCCTGGAAGCTTTTCGGCGCGACGGCGCCCGGCTGGCCACGGGTCAAGGCCATCTGCGACTGGGTGCATAACCACATCACCTTTGGCTACCATTTCGCCGATCCCTCGAAGTCCGCCTTCGATGTTTACAATGATCCCCGCGGCGTTTGCCGTGATTTCAGTCATCTCGCCGTGGCCTTCTGCCGTTGCATGAACATTCCGGCCCGCTACGTCACCGGCTATATGGGAGACATCGGTGTGCCGGTCGTCCTTCCGATGGATTTCAGCGGCTGGTTCGAAGTTTATCTGGGAGACCGCTGGTACACGTTCGACGCGCGCCACAACGTTGCGCGCATCGGCCGCATTGTCATGGCTGTCGGCCGCGACGCCGCTGACGTGGCGCTCACGACGAATTTCGGCAGGGCCATCCTCAAGAAATTCTTCATCATCAGCGACGAGCTGCCTGCGTCTTCCATTTCCTAACAGGAGATAACGGAGGCAACAGAGGTGTTGGGGAAATCTCTATTTCCTCCCTTTGCTTCTGCGAATCGCCCAAGAGCGGCGGATTACTGCGCTCCAAAAACCGAATTATGTTCGCGCGATCTTGAAGAGATTCTTCATGATGGGCGACGCGTTGCCTGCATCTCCCGTTTCGTAACAGGAGGTAACAAAGGCAACAGAGGTTTCGGAATTATCTCCGTTCCCTCTGTTTCCTCCTGTGAATCCTACTGCCGGCTCAGCCGGCGGAACATCCAGATTCCGAGCGCCAAGAAAAGCAGGTTCGGAAACCAGACGAGAAGTTCGGGGTGAAGTTTCGGATTCGTCCGCAAGGTGTCGGCGACGATGATGAAGAGAAAATAAAAGACGCCGATAACGAGGCTCGCCCCGAAACCGAAGGAGGTTTCGCGCCGATGCGCCGTGATGCCGAGAGGGACGCCCACGAGAGCAAAGACAATACAAGCGAGCGGGAAGGAAAAGCGTTTGTTGATCTCGGTGCGGCTCGAGCTGCGCAACTTCGGATCGTCGTTATCCAGCTGTTCCAGAAGCTGCTCGAGCGAGAGCATCGACCGACTGGCCCGTCTCTTCTCCTTTTCGTAAAGCTCATCCAGGCTGATCGGAAGCGTCCCTTCCTCGACGCTGATTCCGTCCCTCATCCGGTTGAGATCGAACGGCTCGAATTCGTCGCGCTGCTGGTAACGGGCGCCCATCACATGCATGAGGATCCGTTTGTTCGGCAGATCGGCTTCGAGGGAGCCGGTGCGGGCGTAAGTCACTTTCATCGGGACGTAAGCTTCATCCGTTTCAAAAACGATGATGTTTTCTAGTTGGTTGCCGTTCTTTTTCCCG
>QHMY01000268.1 GCA_003218305.1 Verrucomicrobiota bacterium | reverse complement strand
CTTTCTGGAGAATTTCGGCCGGCACCTCAACGAAGGCTGGACATCCTTTTGAGATGTAAGCGGGCGCCAGTTTTCCTCCGGCCCGCTCCATCATGTAAAGCGCCCCGCCATGGGCGTCCAAAACGCGGGTCGCTCCTTCCACGATCAGGCGGTGCAGATCAGCGGCCCGGATGGTTTCAGTAAACGCTTCGCCGAGGCCGTGGAGAAAATCGAAGACCAGCGTCTCCTCGATTTGGATCTCTTCCTTGGAACGCTCCAGCTGGCGAATCCGGCTGCGTTGCTGCAGCCAGGTGAGAAACCAACCCGCGCCACAGCCGATCAACAGCCCAAGAAGAATGATTGGCCACATGCAACCTGGGCGGGATTAATTCGACGTCGTCTCGTGGTGGAGATCTTGTTTGAGATAATCGAGAACGTCCTTGAACCGGGCGAGATTTTGCGGGGCCGCATCGCACAACGCCTGGTGGGCATCGAGCATCTGCCGGGCGTTCTCCTGCTTCTTGGCGTCGGGCGCTTCCGGGGCCGGTTCGCGTTGCAACAATTCACATTGCGGCGCCGCCGCTCCGTTGGCGTGGATGCTGAAGATCTGGTCGAGACCGAGGCCCGTGAGGAGGTTGCGGCTGCGCTCCCCGCAATGGACAACATGGAGATGCCCATGACCGAGTTCCTTCAGACGCAACGCCACGCCCGCCATGGTCCCCATGAAGGTGGAATCCATCATGGCGCATTTTTCCAGGTCGACGACAAATTCGCGATAACCGCGGTTGACCATCTCGCGGGTGAATTCCTTGAGGTTGCCGCTGTTGAGGAAGCTGCCCTTCCCCTCAACTTTCACCCAAACGGCTTCGCCGTTTACTCCGACTTGAATTGACGACTGCACTGCTAAAGAAAGATACAGGGTCGTCCTCCCCGGTGTCAAACCCAGTGCTGCGTGGGTAGTGGGACAGTTTCGTCATACCCCCAGCACCTGCCATAGCAGAAAATAGAAGCACAGAATGGTGAAGGCGATTTGCAGGGTGACTGTTAACCAGAACCGCCTCGGGTGCAGGGCACGTCGGTACTGGATGCCTCGCGCTTTTGCGACGCCGGACCGCATTGCTGAAACAGCGTGATAACCGACGAATCCTCCTAGAGCCGTTGTCAGTAGGATTAAGAACGGCTCCCGCATCGGCATTCCTGTAGAGTAATTACGTGCGGTTCCGTTCTTGCAAACCGATAATTCCGTCGACTTCAAACTTGATCGGAAGCGGGCCTCGTCACTCCCACAAATAGGAACGATTTTCGGCGACGATGCGGCCATTCTCGATCAACAAACAGCGCCACGAGACCACCCGCCCATCATTGAGATAATCGTCCCCGATCACGGCAAACTCGGTCTTCTGATTGCCCTTCACGTTTTGATAGGAGATTTCCCGGGCCTGGACAAAAGCGCGGAGCTTGTCCTGCCGATACTCCAGCCGCACGGTCACATTCGCCGGACGTTTGGTGCGCCAGAAGAAATCGAAATAATTGCCGAACCTCTGGCGTTGATCGGCCGCGGTAAGGGCGCCGTACATCCGATAGGTGCGCTCGAAACTCATGGAGGCCTCGGCAATGCCCATGGTTTGCCCGGTCCCGTTCGACAACGTGGATCTCCGCGATTTGGGAGGCGTCTCGCTTAACAGGAAAAGCTTGGTTTTCCGGAATTGAAGATCGTCACTCAAGGCGACGGGCAGCGGATTCACCTTCGGAAGCACCTTCGCCCCGTCCCCCACCGCGAGGACACTACCGGCGGACAACAGGGCCAAAAGAATTACCGTCGCAGGCTTCATCGGAGTCACGGAAAGGGAACTGAGGTGCGCTGTCAATGCCTCGCCAGATTAGCGTCATCCCGAGCGGAGCGAAGCGAAGTCGAGGGACCCCGTGGCAAGTCGGGCGATTCTCCACCGGTTCCATCGACTTTGCTCGAATGCCTGTTTCGCCGCTGCCGTTTCGCAGATACAATTTTTGGTGATCGACGTGCGTTACGACCGCGGTGTCTTCCTGCCGCGCCAGAATCTTTGGCTCGACCCGCGGGACCGGAAACCGTTGGCGTTTGTCTCCCACGCCCACAGCGATCACATCGCGCCGCATGACGAAATCATCGTGTCGGAACGGACAGCGCGATTGATGCAGGCAAGGTTACCCGGAAAACGCCATGAGCATGTGGTCCCTTTCGGTGAGCGAACGACGATCCACGATCTCGACCTGATGTTGCTACCCGCGGGGCACATCTTCGGCTCGGCCCAGCTCTTCCTGGAAGCGAGCGAAGGAACGCTCCTCTACACCGGGGATTTCAAGCTGCGACCGGGACGATCCGCGGAGCCAACAGAGTGGCGCCAGGCCGAAACGCTGATCATGGAGACGACCTACGGTCTGCCGCGCTACCGCTTGCCCCCTACGGACGAAGTCATTGGACAGATCGTAGCTTTTTGCCGGGAGGCTCTCGAAGCGGGAGCGGTTCCCGTTCTGCTCGGATACTCATTGGGCAAGGCGCAGGAGATTCTTTGCTCGCTCACCGGCGCCGGGCTCACACCGATGCTGCACGGATCGGTCCACCAGATGACGCGGATCTACGAACAGTTTGGCCAATCGTTTTGCGAATACGAACGATACAACGCCGGTGAAGTCGCCGGCAAAGTATTGATCTGCCCGCCGAGCGCGAATCGGTCGCGGATGCTGGAGCGAATTCGGAACAAACGCGTGGCCATGATCAGCGGCTGGGCGGTCGATTCCGGTGCCGTGTATCGTTATCAGGTTGATGCGGCCTTCCCTCTTTCCGATCACGCCGACTACACGGATCTCCTTCGGTATGTCGAACTGGTCCAACCGCAACGGGTGTTAACCCTGCATGGATTCGCCGCGGAGTTTGCCCGGGACTTGCGCGAGCGGGGGGTGGAAGCGTGGGCGTTGACCGAGGCAAACCAGATGGAATTAGCTCTTATCTCTGGGGAGCGCGCGCGCCCTCGCGTGCCCTCTGCGGCGCCCCCGCCGGAAAACGGGAGGGAAGTTCGCGAAGGCGAGGGCGCCTTCGCCAGCACGCGAGGCGCGTGCGCTCCCCAATCGGAATTCCATGCTTTCGCCAGCGTCGGTGAGGCGATCGCAGCGGTTCCAGCCAAGCTGGAGAAGATTCGTTTCCTGGCGGAATACTTGCGAACGCTGGATCCGCCGGAGCTCGCGATCGCCACGGTTTATTTTACGGGCAAACCGTTTCCGCAAAGCGACCAGCGCACGGTTCAGGCGGGATGGGCTGTCATTTATCGCGCGCTGATGAGCGCGGCGAAACTAACGGAACCGGAGTTCCGGCGCATCGCCAGCTCCCACGGCGACGCCGGCAAAACCGCCCGCGAAGCTCTCGAAGGCCGGACGATTGCGGAACCATTCACGATCAGGCAATCCCGGGAGTTCTTCGAGGCGTTGTCAAAAGCCCGGGGGCCGCTGGCGAAGACTGAACTTCTTCAATCTCGGCTCGCGAAAATCTCAGCCCGCGAGGGGCAATACGTGGTCAAGATCCTGACGGGCGACCTTCGGATCGGTTTGCGAGAAGGTCTGGTGGAGGAAGCCATCGCCGCCGCCTTCGTGGTTCCGTTGGATGACGTGAAGGAAGCGAACATGCTCCTCGGCAACATTGGCGAAGCCGCGCTCCTGGCAGACAAGGGCGAGTTACAACGCGCGGAGCTTTCCCTGTTCCGTCCGATCAAATGCATGCTCGCAAGCCCGGAGCCGACGGCGGAAGCGATCTGGGCGCGCTTCGCGCCCCCAATGGATGCGGACGAAACCGCGACCCCCGCTCCAACCGTTTACGTGGAAGACAAATTCGACGGCATTCGCGCCCAACTTCATCGAGGCGCCGGACGCGTCGAGCTATTTTCGCGCGATCTGCGACGCATGACCGAACAGTTTCAGGAGCTCGCCGCACAAGCCGAAAAGTTCGAGGACGAACTTATCCTCGACGGCGAAATCATGGCATTCGAACAGGGCAAGAAGCTGACCTTCTTCGACCTGCAAAAGAGGCTGGGCCGGAAGAGTGAAGGAGCGGATTTATTCGCGGCCCCGTCGGCCGATGTGCCGGTGGCTTTTGTCGCGTTCGATTTGCTCTGGAAAAACGGAGAGTCGCTCTTGAGAAAACCACTGAGGGAACGCCGCGAATCCCTGCGCGGCCTGAAGCTGCCGCCGCAGTTTCAAATCGCAGAAACATATCCGGCCCACTCGGCCGACGAGATCGAAAAGGCCTTCCAGCTTTCACGCCGCCGTTTGAACGAAGGACTCATGGTGAAGGATCCCGAGAGTTTCTATTCCCCGGGTCGGCGCGGCTTGTTCTGGTTCAAGCTCAAGAAAGAGTTGTCGTCGTGGCGGCCGAGCTTGGCCACGGCAAGCGTAATCATGTCTTAAGCGACTACACCTTTGCTGTGCGCGATGAGGAAACCGGCCAGCTCTCCACCATCGGAAAGGCGTACAGCGGATTGACCGATGTCGAGATCGCCGAGCTAACCGAGCATTTCAAGAAAACGACGACCGCCAATCGCGGACGCTACCGCGAAGTGAAACCGCAAATTATTCTCGAGATCGCCTTCGACTCAATCCAACCGAGCACTCGACACTCGAGCGGCCTGGCTTTGCGCTTTCCCCGCATCAAAGCCATTCGCCGCGACAAGGGCGTCGACGCGATCGACACACTGGCTTACGCGCGAAGCCTGGCGACGAGCCGCGATTCCGCATAGCGCTGTCATCCCGAGCGAAGTCGAGGGACCCCGATGCAAGTCGAGCGAGTTGGAATATAGGTGAAGCGTCAAACGACGCACCACGGGGTCCTTCGACTCCGCTGCGCTCCGCTCAGGATGACGAGAGATTTACTGTTTCGGCATCGGCGAAACCACGGGCGTCGCCTTCTCGCCTTCTACTTTCTCGGGGTGCACCGGCCTCATATTGTTGGCCTTGGGTTCTGGCGGAGCAGGCTGAGGAACCACGTTCGACGGTGGAGGCGGAGCAACCGCGGGTGGTTTCATCCGGACGTCAGGAGGCGTTTGTCGCACGACCGGCTGCCTCTCCGGCGGGGGCGGGACATTGGTTGTCGGCGCAACAGCGGGCGGCTTCATCCGGACGTCAGGCGGCGCCTGTCGTATGACCGGCTTGGTCTCGTTAGTTGGGGCGGGCGGGACATTGGTCGGCGGCGCATTCGGGGACGTTACGACCGGCGTTGGCTTCGCGGCGGGAGGGTGGACGACTGGCCTTGGCGCGAGATCATGCCGTGGCGAGGGCTTGGCGGCAGCTTCGGGGGGTTGAGTTGAACTGGGCGGCGCTGCCGGCGTATTCACCGGAGGCGGGACAAGGCGAGGGGTCATCTGCGGGACGCGAGCAGGCGTCGCAATCGCTTCCGCCGGTGCAACGGTCGACGCCGGCGAAGGCTTGGCGCGAACGACGGGCGGGCGCGGACCGGCAGCAGGCGAAGCCAGGACGGAAGGGGTGGAGATCGCGGGAGCAATCTCTTTCACGGTAGCCGCCGGTTTTGGCGACGACGGGGCGGGCGGCGCCGAAGTCGCGGGAGCCACCGTAAATGCCGCCTTGGGCGGCGCTAATGCTGGCGGGGGGACGACGGTGCTGGCGGGGGCCGCAGCCGGTGTCGCGATCGAGGTTGAGGTGTTCGGTAGCACCGGTTTCAGGAAAGTCTTCGGAGGCGCGTCGGACGGCGCCGCTACTTCCCCTTTCATTTTCGCGCGAGCTCGGTCGGCCGCGGCGCGGTCGGTCTCCGCCGTCCAACTCTTCTCGACGGTGGTCTGGGCGAGAGTCTCTTTTACAGTTTGCGGTCGATCCACTCCGCGAACTCTGGTAATGGCGGGGGCCGACATGACAAGAACCTCGCCCCGCACCGTCGGCGGCGCGATTGTCTCCGAGTTGACCTGTCGTTCAAGGCGATAACGCTCGATGGGTTGCCGGCTGCGCGAGCGCATCTCCTCGAAGTTCGGCCCCTGATTCACCACCGTCGTGTTGGCGTAGGTGATGTTGGTCACGTTGGTCGTGTCGATCACGATCGTAATATTCCGCTCGACCGGGACCACCGACTGCCGGATCCGGTGCGATCCGAATTCGTTTCCGGGAACAAACGCGTATTGGTCGGGCCCGATATCGTAATAATTGTCGGCCCAATTATGGATCCCAGTCCTTCGATTGAAGCGCGCCTCGGGCGGCAACGGAGCCCAACCGACATAATCCTTGCTCGTTCGCCACGAGACCCAGGCCGGCGCCCATTGTTGCCCGGGCACCCAAACCCAGCCAATTCGGCGGAGGCGGACCCATCGCCCGTAGTGATAGGTCGCCCACCCAAATGGCTCCTCGGATACCCAGGTCCAACCGGCGTCCGTATAGGCCCATCGCCCGTCGACGTAGGGTCGCCAGTCGCGTGACTCCTCCGCTTCCCGGGGTTGCCAGACGTAACCGTAGTCGTTGGTTTCGCGCCAGGCGCCGTGCGGTTCCAGTTTCCGATAAAACATGCCGTAGGAATCGGACGAACG
>QHMY01000007.1 GCA_003218305.1 Verrucomicrobiota bacterium | reverse complement strand
CAACGCCGCCCAGAATGTCGCGCGCGGTCCGGGCGGCATCGAGCGCGATCTCGACGTTGTTCATCTTGGCCATGGAAATGTGGAAGTGCTTCACCGTGCCCACGTCTTTCAGTTGCGCGAGGCGATGGGCGAGCAACTGGGCCTTGGTAATCTCAGTGAGCATCTGCGCCAACTTGGCCTGCACCAGCTGGAAGCCGCCGATCGGCCGGTCGAATTGGACGCGGCTCATCGCGTACTGCCGCGCCTCGTCGTAACAAGCCATAGCCGCCCCGATCACGCCCCACGCGATTCCATAGCGCGCCTGGTTAAGACATAGGAGCGGCGATTTTATCCCGCCACTTTTTGGCAGCAGGGCGTCCGCCGGGATGGCGCAGTCATCGAATTTGAGTTCGGCCGTCAACGCCGCCCGGAGCGAAAGTTTGCCCTCGATCAGTATCGACGTGAAACCCGGTGTGCCTTTTTCGACCAGGAATCCGCGAATCGCGCCCGCGCTCTCCGGCTCGACGCCGGGTTCACCCTCGACCTTGGCCCAGACGATCGCCACGTCGGCGATGGTGCCGTTGCCGATCCATTTCTTCGTGCCGTGGAGACGGTAACCGTCGGCAGTCTTTCGCGCGCGGCAGCTCAGACCGCCCGGGTTCGAACCGAAGTCGGGCTCGGTCAGCGCAAAACAACCTAGCTTTTTGCCTTGGGCCATTTCCAGCAGCCACCGGGTTTTCTGCTCTTCTGAGCCGAACAAATTGATCGCCATCATGGCGAGCGAGCCCTGCACGGAAGCAAACGTGCGCAGACCGCTGTCGCCCCGTTCCAGTTCCTGCATCATCAGCCCGGCGGCGATGCTCCCAAGCCCGGCGCAGCCGTATCCTTTAATACTCGGCCCGAACACTCCGAGCTGCGCCATATCTGGCACCAGTTCCATGGGAAATGTGCCGGCGCGATAATGCTCGGTGACTACCGGCAGAAAGCGTTCCTGCACCCACGCGCGCACGGCATCGCGCGTGTGACGCTCGTTCGGCGTCAACAGTTCCTCGAGATTGTAAAAGTCGGCGGCTTCGAATGCGGGCATGGCACTCCTAACTCGGCCGATTGTAGGGCAAGCGCTCCCGCTTGCCATCGCTTTTCTCAATGTGGGAGGGGCCTTTGCGCCCCGACTCATCGCCTGGTCGAGGGCTCGTTGTCGGGACGCACAGGTCCCTGCCACATTGGAAGACGCAGCATCGTGATTACAGCACGTGCGACCCGCGAACCGGCCAGGCTCACGCAGAGTTTCAAGCGGGTTCCGCCGCCGGTGCTTTCAATTTAAAACAACGCCAGCCTTGCTCCTGGATTGACGGTATGGCACAAGCAACGCCATGAATCCGAGGGGTTTGTTCGGGGAAGGGAAACGGCACAAACAGCCTGCCCGGTGACCAGCGTTTGCGACGCTGGTGACGAAGGAAGGATTCTTGTAGCGACGTCATGACTTTCTTCACCGAACTCAAACGCCGCAACGTCGTCCGCATGGCCGGGCTGTACCTGGTCGGCGCATGGCTACTTACTCAAGTCGCCAGCACGGTCCTTCCGACATTCGATGTGCCGAGCTGGGCCTTGCGCGGATTGATCATTGCGCTCGTTCTTGGTTTTTTCCCGGCGCTGATCGTTAGCTGGATCTTCGAGTTAACTCCCCAAGGCTTAAAGCGCGACGAAGAGGTCGCGCCCGAGCAGTCCATCGCACCGCAAACCGCGCGACGGATGGATCGGATGATCATCGTCGTGCTCGCCCTTGCCCTGGGATATTTCGCCTTCGACAAGTTCGTGCTGGGGCCGCGGCGCGAAGCTGTCCAACCGCAGGGCAACGCGCTGCCTAACGCCGCTGACTCTCACGAAAACTCCAAAAGCATCGCCGTCCTGCCTTTCGAAAATCTAAGCAGCGACAAGGACAACGCTTACTTCGCCGATGGCATCCAGGACGAAATCCTAACGCGTCTCGCCAAGGTGAGCGCGCTCAAAGTTATCTCGCGCACGTCCACCCAAAAATACAAGAGTGCGCCGGATAACCTGCGCGAAGTCGGGAAGCAACTCGGTGTTGCAAACTTGCTCGAAGGGAGCGTGCAGAAGGTGGGCAACGCCGTGCACGTTAACGTTCAGCTGATTCGCGTCGCGACGGATGAACATCTCTGGGCCGAGAGTTACAATCGCAAGCTCGATGACATCTTCGCGGTAGAGGGAGAAGTGGCGGGCGCCATCGCTGAAGCCTTGAACGCCAAGCTGACCGGGGCGGAGAAAGCTGTCCTCGCGCGGCAACCAACCAACAGTCCCGGGGCCTACGACGCATACCTTCGAGGCGCCGCACAATATTTTCGGTCGAACAGTCAGGACGAACAGGAGGCGGCGGTGCGTTCATTCGAGGAAGCCACTCGACTCGATCCGCAGTTCGCCGAAGCCTGGGCCGCCCTGTCGCGAAGTCATTCCGTCATATTTTTCCATTCTGATGTGACGACCGCACGGCGGGAAGCCGCGGAACATGCTTTGGCGGAGGCGACGCGATTGCGCCCTGATCTGGCCGAAACGCAATTGGCTCGCGCGTACTTTCAATATTGGGTGCTCCACGATTACAAAGGCGCGCTCGAGATGATGCGCCAGTTGCGCACTTCCTGGCCGAGTAATCCCGAGATTCATCAGGTCATTGCTTTTATTTTGGCGCGCCTCGGGCATTGGCAGGAAAGCATTGAATCGATCGATCGGGTGATCGCCTTGAATCCGCGCGATCTTTTCCCCCGCAACCAGGCCATCCAACTTCGGCTGGCCGCCCGGGATTTTTCGGAGGCCCTTCAGTTAACGGATAACGCGTTGCGGATTTGGCCAGACGATACCGACCTGCGCGGATTGAAGGCTACCGTGTTCCAGGCTCTCGGACAACTTGATGAGGCTCAATCCGCTCTGTATGGCGTAGTTCCGAAAATTGACGAGGGGAGTGTCAGTCTCGGCGTCATCCATTATCAGGCTCGGTTAAGACGAGATCCGGCTCTCGCAATCAAAGTCCTCGAACCTTTCGCTCATGGGATAGAGTCGGATTCCTTTTGCATTGGGCGGACCTCCAATCGATGGCCGGAAAAACGGCCGAGGCTCGCGCGCTGTTTGAACGCGGCCGTGACGCTTTGGAAAAAATTACCCAACAGCAACCCAGGAATGGGGAGTTGCTCGGTCCACTCGTTTACACCCTGTCTCAACTGGGCGAACGAGACAACGCCCTGCGAACTCTCGACAAATACGCCGAGCTCAGCGCCGGCGATGCTCGCGCCGAGTCAGTCGCCCAAGAGATGCGCGCGCGTGTCCTGGCGAAATTTGGTGAAAAAGAGCGCGCCATCGCGAGCATCAAAACAATCTTGAGCAAGCCTTCCGATGGCGGGCCTCCGTTGACGCCGGCCCTGCTCCGGCTAGATCCAGACTTCGATTCTCTCCGCGGCGATCCGCGCTTCGAAAAACTTGCGGCCAGCACACCATGAGCGAGCGCAGCTTCTTCACCGATCTGAAGCAGCGGAAGCTCGTGCAATGGGCGGTGGCATATGTCGCGGCGGCCTTCGCGCTTCTCCAAGGCATTGACATCGTCGCGCAACGTTTTGGCTGGCCGGAACAAACGATGCGCCTCGTTATCATCGCGCTCAGCATTGGCCTCTTTATCACGCTGGTCCTGGCCTGGTACCACGGCGAACGCGGCGCCCAGCGTGTGAGCGGGACTGAGCTGTTGATTCTGGCACTTCTGCTGGCTGTAGGGGGCGGTTTTCTCTGGCATTTCGCCAGTGGGACGCGTGAACTGGCAGCCAAAGTCGTTCCTGAGGAGAAAACAACCACGACCGGCAGCCCGATCCCCGCCAAGTCGATCGCGGTGCTCCCGTTCGAAAACCTGAGCGACGACAAGGGCGCCGCATATTTCGCCGATGGGATTCAGGACGAAATCCTCACGAAGCTTGCTGGCATCGCCGACTTAAAGGTGATCTCGCGTACTTCCACTGCGAAGTACAAGAGCAAGCCGGAAGACCTGAAAACGGTTTCGCAACAGCTCGGCGTCGCGACTGTTCTCGAGGGCAGCGTGCAGAAGGCCGCGGATAAAGTACGCGTCATCGTGCAGCTGATTGACGCGCGGACCGATTCCCATATCTGGGCCAAAACGTACGACCGTGAAATCAAAGACGTCTTCGCAGTTGAAAGTGAAGTCGCGCAAGAGATCGCCGACTCGCTCCAGGCGAAGCTCTCGCCGGCGGAGGCGAACACGCTCGGCGTTGTGCCGACGAAAAATACTGCCGCTTACGATGTTTTTCTCAAGGGCGAATACGAGTTCAAGCTCGCTACGAGCTCGCTGCGTCCGGAATCGTTCGATCAGGCGGTGTCATGGTATCAACAGGCCATCTCACAGGACCCGGACTTTGCGCTCGCCATCGCTCGTCTGGTCGAGGCGCGCATGCAACGCCATTGGTTCGTGGAGTCGTTCACGGAGGCTGAGCTGGCGGAGGTCAGGCAACTGGCGGAGCGCGCACTCACTCTCGCGCCCGACCTGGCCGAGGCACACGTCGCACGCGGAATTTTCTACTACTACGGCTACCGCGCGTATGAGCAGGCACTGGCGGCGTTTGAGCGTGCGATGCAGTTACAGCCGAACAACGCCCAGGCTCTGGAGTATTCCGGTTACGTGCATCGGAGGCAGGGACAATGGCAAAAGTGCCTTGATGAACTAAGCAAAGCGCTGGAGCGCGATCCTCGGAATGCCGGTGTCGCGGGGAACCTCGGGCAGACCTACGGCTTGCTCCGAATGTGGAAGGACGGCGAACGCGTGGCGAGACACGCCATCAGTTTGGATCCTCATGAAGTCATTGGCATGCGCGCGCTGCTCCTGATTGTTTTGAATGGAAGTGGCAACGTCGCCGAAGCAAAGCGGGCCCTCGCCACGTTTCCGCCCGAGAACAAGATCGTTATCCCTTCTATTTCCGGTGGGGTTCCGCACGTCACAGGCGAACGCGCTTACACCTTCGTCATCGCCCACGATTTCGAAGCAGCGCTTAACGTTTGGTCGGGCGCCGGAAATCCAATCGACCAACGCCGGCGACTGGCGGCGAGAGCGGCCATCTTTTTCCTGGCCGGGAATCTCGATGCCGCTAGGACAGAGGGTGAAGCGGCACGGCCGTTAGTTGAAGAACGATTGCGGGAACGACCAGACGAGCTGGTTGCGCTGCGCGAGCTGTGCTGGGCTGATCTTGCCGCAGGCCGGAAAGAGGATGCACGCAAAGTAGCCCGGCACGTGGTCGAGCTGCTCTCGCCGGAAAAAGACACACTTGTGGGAACGGCCAATCTGGTTGGTCTTGCCGAGATTGAAGCTCAGGTGAATTTAGGCAGCGATGCCGTCGAAATCCTTCGCCGTCTCCTTTCGGTTCCTGCCGGCGAGACGGTATCGATTGCGCGCCTGAAAATAGACCCGGTCTGGGACCCAATCCGCAACGACCCTGGCTTCCAACAGCTGCTCACGATGAAAGAGCACGTCGGACCCTGAGACATGCACAACCAGCCATCCTTCTTCGCTGAGCTAAAGCGGCGCAATGTGGTCCGCATGGCGGGACTTTATTTGGTCGGCGCGTGGCTGCTCACGCAAGTCGCGAGCACCGTGCTGCCGATGTTCGGCGCGCCCGATTGGCTGCCGCGTACCATTGTCATCCTGCTCGCAATCGGGTTCATTCCCGCGCTGATCTTTAGCTGGATCTTTGAGTTGACTCCACAAGGCTTGAAGCGCGACGAAGAGGTGGCGCCCGAGCAGTCCATCGCGCCGCAAACCGCGCGACGGATGGATCGGATGATCATCGTCGTGCTCGCCCTCGCCCTGGGCTATTTCGCCTTCGACAAGTTCGTGCTGGGGCCGCGGCGCGAAGCTGTCCAACCGCAGGGCAACGCGCTGTCTAACGCCGCTGACTCTCCCGAAAACTCCAAAAGCATTGCCGTCCTGCCTTTCGAAAATCTAAGCAGCGACAAGGAGAACGCTTACTTTGTCGACGGCATTCAGGACGAAATTCTGACGCGCTTATCGAAGATCGCGGCCCTTAAGGTCATCTCCCGCACTTCTACGCAAAAATACAAAAGCGCGCCAGATAATCTGCGCGAGGTCGGCAAGCAGCTGGGCGTAGCCAACCTTCTCGAAGGCAGTGTGCAAAAGATTGGCAATGCCGCGCATATCAACGTCCAGCTTATCCGGGTGGCCACGGACGAACACCTTTGGGCCGAGAGTTACAACCGTAAGCTGGATGATATCTTTGGCGTTGAAGGTGAAGTGGCAACGGCGATCGCCGATCAGCTCAAGGCCACGCTAACTGGCGCCGAAGAAAAAGCTGTCACGGCCAGGCCGACGGACAACGCCGCCGCCTACGATGCCTTTCTGCGCGGCCTCTCCATCGAGCACAACAGCTACGGCTACGATACTTACCAGAAAGCTGAGCGCAGTTATGTCAAAGCGGTCGAGCTCGATCCGAAGTTTGCCCTGGCCTGGGCGCGCCTCTCGATCCTGCGCAGTTTTCTTTACTTCAACTCGATCGATCCAAAAACGAACTCAGCCGAAGCGGTCAAGGCGGCAGCAGATCATGCCATCTTGCTGGCGCCGGAACTCGGCGAAGCGCATGTGGCCGAGGGGAGTTATCGTTATCGGGTCCAGCGCGATTTCGAAGCTGCGCTTGCATCTTACAAGAAGGCGCAAGAGTTCCTGCCCAACAGCGCCTTGGTCAATGAATATATCGGTTATGTCGTGCGCCGCCTCGGGCGGTGGGAAGAGGCCGAGCCTTATTTTCGCAAGGCGATCGAACTCGACCCCCTCGATGTGCGTTTACTCAGCTCTGTCGGCAATGAATACTACCTTTATCTTCGCCGGTTCCAGGAAGCCTACGCATTCCTCGACCGTGCCATCCAGGTTGCACCGGACGCTGACAACGCGCGTGCCAACAAGGCTGCCGTATTCCTAAGCGAAGGCCGTGTGCCGGAAGCAGACCAGGAACTCGCCAAAATTCCACTCGACGCGTTCGACGATTTCGTTGTCTACGGTCGCCTGAATCTATTTTTGTACGAACGCAGGTATAGCGAGGCGACTGATTTTGTGCGCCTCCGCCTGGAAATACTTCCGCGCGATCAACCAGTCGATTCGTGGGTCAAGTTCTTCATGGTTCAGGCCGGTTTCTGCCACGAGTGGTTGGACCAGAAGGAGGAGGCGCGGCAGCTCTTCGAACGCGTGGTGCATGAGACGAAGCCGACGCCGGACACGATCGTAAAGCCGGAGGCAAATGGTCTCCCATCGACATTGGCCCTGGCTTATGCCGGACTCGGCGAAAAAGAAAAGGCGCTGCAACAGGCCAGTCAAGCCGTGAAAGACTACGAAACCGACGCCGTCAATGGACCGGGCGCGGAAATCGTTCTCGCGCAAATCCAGGCCCGCTTCGGCCGAACCGACGCTGCCATCGCGGCCTTGCCGCATCTCTTGCAAATCCCCGCCGGCCTTACCGTCGCGAACCTAAAGTACGATCCGATGTGGGATCCGATCCGCAAAGATTCACGATTCCAGAAGCTCTGCGAGGACAAACCGCAGTAACGTTTCTGCGCCGCACTCAAGTGGCATCGGCCGCAGGTGGCGAAAGGGGAATCACTTGTCAGCGGCGAGCAGCGCTCTCAAGGCCTGAAAGTCCAGCGGTTTCGTTACATAATGATCGAAACCCGCTTTGAGGCCGATTTCCCGCTCTTCGTCAGACGCCCGCCCCGTCACGGCGATAGTTTTAATTCCGGGCCGCTGCATTTTCGCCTTGGCTACCAAGTCGAGTCCGTCGCCATCCGGCAGACCTAAATCACACAGAAGGACCTCGGGTTGGGTCCGTACCAGCAAACGCAACGCCTGCAAATAGTTACTCGCCACGAGGATCTGATGTCCCGAGTGCTTCAAGAGCGTCGAAAGCACTCGCTGGGTGTCTTGATGATCCTCCACCAACAGAATATTCACTCAGCCTAATCGCAGCACCGCGCACTCCCCGACGGGTTTTTTAGTTAACAACCTAGCTTTTTGCCTTGCGCCATTTCCGGCAGCCATCGGTTTTTCTGCTCTTCCGAGCCGAACAAGTTGATCGCCATCATGGCGAGCGAGCCTTGGACCGAAGCGAACGTGCGCAGGCCGCTATCGCCGCGTTCCAGTTCCTGCATCATCAGCCCGGCGGCGATGCTCCCGAGCCCAGCGCAGCCGTATCCTTTGATACTCGGTCCAAAGACTCCGAGTTGGGCCATCTCCGGCACCAGTTCCATCGGGAAAGTGCCGGCCCGATAATGCTCGGTGACCACCGGTCGGAAGAGTATGGTACTCCTGACTCTGCCGATTGTAGGGCAAGCGGTCCCGCTTGCCATCGCTTTTCTCAATGTGGGAGGGGCCTTTGCGCCCCGACTCATCGCTTGGTCGAATGCTCGTTGTCGGGACACACAGGTCCCTCCCACATTGGAAGGCGGCAGCCTTCGCACGAGGCCAGGGCGAGCCTGCTCTGCAATTTTCTGTAGTCACGGCGCTCTGTCGCCGTGCTTCTGTGCGGTAACAACACGGCGACAGAGCGCCGTGGCTCCAGCGCACGCCGGCCGGGGGCAGCGATCCCGGCTATAGCCACGCCTACCGAGCTGTCGTCAGCGTCGCCGTGACTCAGGATAACGCCTTCCGATTTGAACGCCCGCTCGCGAAAGCTTTCGGAGTTGGGCGTTTCCTTTCGCGTCGCCGAGCGCGTCGTCGCAGTTCGCGTTGAGCTTGTACACGAAAAGCCTCCGAACGCAGCGCGCCCGGAGGCCTTTCAACTATCAACAATCAAACTTCTTCGGATTCCTACGCCCTGTCGTAGATGGCCTTATTCTTGAACTTCTTCCCGTCCGCGGCGGTGCCCTGCAGATCGAGCGTACGCGTTTTGCCGTCCGCCGAGATCATGCTCTTGCCCTTCGAGACCAATTTTCCGGCTTTCATTGTCGTGATCTCGTAGGTGTGGTCGTTCACCACTTTGTAGGCCGCCATGTCCCAGGGGAGGTTCCCCTTCATCGGGTATGCCTTGCCATCAGCGCTGCCCATCCAGACGCCGTGCGTCTTCTTGCCATCCTTGTCCACGCCGTCCACCGTCACCTTCATTCCGTTTTTCATCTCGGCGTAAGCGACCATGAGATTTTTTCCCATTCCTGCGGTCAGCGTTGACTTTGCTTCGTTCAGTTTCCATTTGCCCATGTGCGGGTTGGCCATCTTGGACGCTTCCTTCTTCGGAGCCGTGGTCGGTGCGGCTTTAACCGGAGCTGGACTGGTCATCGGCTCGGTCTTTTTCGTTTCCCCAAAACAAAATGACGCTGCCGTAAACGACAGGGCCACAGTTACTACTGCAATTCGAGTGGTTATCATGCGGGGGATTCCGGCAGAACTCCCGTTAGCCGTCAATATCAATCATTGACCGCGGATTACGCGGATGACACGGATCAGAAGTAATTGAGCATCGAGAATCTGATATCTAGTTTTCAAGTCCACGCCGGCCGGTCGTGTTGACCGAATTCTTACCGGCAATCCGTTAGATCCGTGTAATCCGCGGTTGAAAACGACATTGACGCCCGATTCGGCCCCGGTCTTGATTCAGCTCCGATGGGCGAATTCGAATTCATCTCGGTCCTGATCTCCCTGATCATCGGCCTGGGCATAACGAATCTGCTTTCGGGCGCCGGCCGCGCGTTCTATCGGCGCCGGAAGAGCCCGATCGACGAGGTCCATATGGTTCTGACCGTCGTGACTATTCTCATTCTGGTCTTGAACTGGTGGGTGACTTTTTCCTGGAGAGCGGAGACCAACTGGACCTTCGAGAAGTTTCTGGTCCTGATTGTCTGGATGGTGTCGCTCTTCATGCTCACCATCTTTCTTTATCCTCCGGACCTGTCAGAAGCGGAAGAGGCTCGCGACATCTGGTTGCACAATCGCGTGGGCTATTACGGTGCCTTTGTCGTCATGTGTCTCTTCGATATTCTGCAGACCGCCATGCGCGGTGGCCTCTTGCATCCCATTTGGTACGTCCCTTATGTGGGCCATTACGCGGTTCTCAGTGCCATCGGCATGATCATGCGCCGGCGAGGGTACGATCGGTTCTTTGCCTGGTACCAGCTCATCACCATCGTGGCCTGGTCTCTTTTCTTCCGGCGCTTCCTTCTCCAGGCCGGCCTGACTTGAATTCAACCCCGCGAACGGGAAAGGAATCAGAATGAAGATAAACAAAATTATCTGCTTCGCCGTCGGCGCCATGTCGGCTGTTACGGCCATGGCTGCCGACGAAACGGTCATCGTCGGCAATATTCTTGGACCCGAGGGGCCATTGCTCGTTGACGGCAACCTTTACTACGTTGGCTGGATTTCCCACACGCTGTCGAAATGGGATGGCAAGACGGCCACGGTGTTGAATCACACCCCTGGTTGCGGCCACAACGGGCTGGCCCTCACGAAACAGAAGACGTTTCTCCTGGCGTGCACCGAAGAGCATGGCGCCATCCTTGAACTCGACCTGGCCGGCAAGCAGTTGCGCCGATGGGATGCCGACAAGAATGGCAAGCCATTCGACGGCGGCATTAATGATGTGGTCGTGACCGCCAACGGTGGCGCCTATGCCACGGTCGTTGGCCCGTATAAGGAGGTGCCAACTTCTGTCGCCGGAAAAATTCTCTACCTTGCGCCGGGCGGCGAGAAATGGGTTGAGGTCGCGGATGATCTCAATTACGCCAACGGCATCGGCGTCTCGCCCGATCAAAAGACCCTCTACGTCAGTGAAACTGTGGGGAACTGCATTCTGAAATTCACGATCAACGATGACGGCTCGTTGAGTAACAGGTCGAATTTCGCTCTCCTAAACCTCCTCACCAAAAACAAGACCGAAGACTGGTGGCTCGGGCCCGACAGCATGAAGGTGGATAGCAAGGGCAACATCTATGTGGCCCAGTGGTTCGGCGGGAGGATCTTGAAGATTTCTCCCGAGGGGAAGCTCCTCCACGCATTCGAAATCGCCGCGGGCGCCGGCACCACCAACGTCGCGTTCAGCGAAGGCGAGAAAGAATTATACGTGACCGTGGTAAAGGATCCCAAGGACCCGCAGGCCAAGGGCAGTATCGTAAAAATCGCGAATGTGAAGTAACGATCAGTGAAAGCCTTCTTCGCGGGATTTTAGACATTGCTCTTCGGTTGGCTGCCGTAAAAACCGCGCAAGATGCTTTCGCGAATTATCGCTGCTTCAGTCGGGTCCTCTGGCTCGGTCATTCGCGCCGCGAGACTCGACAGTTCTTTCCCGGTCAGTTTTCGTTCCGCGTCGAGTTGGTACGTAAACCGAATCACCTTTACTTGGTCCTTCGGATCCAGGCGTTTGATCTGTTCGATGATCTGATCGGCGGTCACGGTCGAATGTTGCCGCACACGCGGCAACGTTCAATCTACCATCGCTTTGGCGACGTCCGGCGTTGAGGCCTTTCGGCGCTCGCCATCGAGACGCTAACTGGCGTAATCCGCGATGGCTTTGGCGATGTCGAGGCTCGAGTCTTTGCCGAGTTCGCTCCCCTTTTGCTGTAGCTACGGCGCTCTGTCGCCGCGCTGGTGTCGCTCCGAAGGCACGGCGACAGAGCGCCGTGGCTACAGCACCCGCACGCGATCGATTGGCGATTGACCTTGAAGAAGGCCGTGTGGCTCGGGTGATATGACGCGTGTCATGCGCCGCCATTCTCTTCGACCTCCTGAAGGAAGGAAAAAGAGGCGCTGGGGCAAACGATTGCGGAATCTCGCGGCGGCGCTGGTTCTCATTCCTCTGATTGCCGGCCTTTACGCCTACCTCAATTTCCGCGATGTCGTCGTCTGGTTCGCCAATCGCGGACATCCAGAGCTCGTGGTGAGCGTGCGGCACGCGGCGCTGCATTGGCATCGCATGGAATTCTCCGACGTGGTGCTGAAGCTGCGCCACAACAAGGAGGAAGTAGTCCGCATCGATTCGGCGGTGATCAACTTCTCGTGGCGCGGTTTGCGCGAGCACAAGATCGGCGCGGTTACCGTGAAGCAGCCGCGGGTTCGGATCACCGATCGATTGTTCGCGGCGGTGCGGAACGATTCGCCGGCTCGAACACTCGGCTCGACAGAGTCTCGCCCTACCAACCAGGCTAACGCGAAGACGTGGCATGTGGACAAATTCGTCGTGACCGAGGGTTGGGGGGAAATCGATCTGGCCACCGCGCCGTTGATCCGTTTCTGGTTCGCGCCGGAATTCCATGATCTCGATCTGAGCCCCGGCCCAACGGCCGCGATGCCGCAACGGACTATCACCCTGGATGACATCGAATTTCTGAGCCGGGGCGAGAAGCCGCACCAGATTGGGAAGATCGACCGCCTGGAGCTGAAATTCTCCCAGCTCGAAGTCGGAAAGATGAACTTCGACGAGCTTATCATCCGGGCGCCCTCGCTGCAGATGACACCTGCAGCGGTCCAGGCTCTGGGGGCATTTGCTTCCAATCCAACGAATGAAGCCTCCGCCAGTTTTCCAAATCTTCGCATTGGCAAACTGCTGATCGAAAACGGCGAAGTCTTCATCAAGGATTTCGGCGAAACGGTCCCGGAAGGCTCGCTGAAATTCGGATTTGAGACGGAAGATTTTCAGCTGGGGGAAACCGGAACAGCGCTTGAAAAAAAGCACACCGTTCAGTTTTGGGATCTCCGTCTTGCGCCGACGTTCGCCCCGCTCGCTCAGTTCGCCACGGTCGACTCGCTCCAGGTTGAATTCACTCCGGCCGGCCTGCTCCAACGCCACGAGATCGACGCCGCCACGCTCACCGGCATCACGGTTACGATGGGACAGACGTTTCGCTCGTTCATGAACGCAGGGGGTACGACTACGATCAGCGGGGCCACCCCAGCCGCGGCGACCGTGCCAACGAAAACGCCGCCGGCGAAGCCCTGGAAGCTGCGCGAGCTCGCGCTCGTCAACAGCCGCGTCACGCTCACTGACCTGGGCGTGGGCGCTCCGAGCGTCGCGTTCAACATCGAGACGACGCTGAAGAACATTCCGCTTTCCGCCGGGTTGACTGAGACGGACGAGGAAATTCACACGCAGGAAATCGCCGATCTGGTGATCACTTCCCCGCTCGATCAGTTTGCTCCGGTCTTCACGATGAAGACGCTCTTCATCCGCTACTCGATTGCGGGATTGTTCCGGCACGAGCTGGTGGAAATTCAGGTGCTCAATCCAACCATCTACGTGGGCGAGGATTTGTTTTGGTATTTTGACGAGCTGAGCAAACGGGAAGCGGAAACCGAGACCGCCGCGGCCAATCCCACTGGACCGGACGAAACCGGGTGGAAGGTGAAGAAGGTCAGCGTCGACTACGGCCAGCTTGTGATCGCCGTGGAGGGAAAAGCGCGCCTGCCGCTCCCGCTCCAATTCTCCACTTCGGCGGAGAATTTGAATCTCGGAAAACTCAGCGATCTGAAGCTTGTCCTCGATCTCAACGTGCCGCGGGAGGACTACCTGTTCCCCGATTACAAACTCGAGCTGCGCCAGCTCGGCGGCGTCATCAAATTCGACCTGCCGCCGCGAAGCGGATCGAACAACCTGGTCCAAACGCTGCACATGAGCCAGGTGCGCTGGCGGCAGTTTCACGCGGAAGAGGGCTGGCTTTCGATCACGTTCGACAGCAAAGGCGTCAACGGCGAGATCGGCGCCAAGGGTTACGGCGGCTATCTCAACGGCGGCTTTAGTTCGTTCTTCGGCGGCAATTCTCCCTGGGTCGGCTGGCTCTCAGGGACGAAGGTCGATTTGAAGAAAGTTACCGACGTGATCGCTCCGGGAAATTTTGCCATGCACGGTCCCGCCGATTTCAAACTGGAGGCCAATGGCGCTTCGTCGTCGCTCGAACGGCTTCGCGGAAACCTGCGTGCCACGCGCGGCGGCAAGATGCAGATTACCAAACTCGACCAGGTCATGGCCGATATCCCGGGTGACTGGTATTGGGTAAAGCGGGAGACGACCCGCATTCTTCTTGAGACACTCCGTGATTTCACGTACGACACCGGCGATGCGTCATTTTGGTATTTGAACGATGAAGGCAACCTCAAGCTCACTCTGCGAGGTCCGTCCGGTTCGCGGAACATCGATTTGGTTTTGCATGGCGCTGAAGATCGCAAGCCTTAGCCTCGCGTTCCTCGCGATCGCCGGCTGCGCCAACGGCCCGACGATCAATTTGGACACGAAAAAGCCGCTGAAGGTCGATCCGGTTAAGGTCGATCTTAACATGCGGGTGGATGTCTATCAGCACCCTGACGCTACCGCTCAGAAGCGCGTCGCTACCGTGCCAACGGCTGAGACCGAGGATGCTCAGACGCGTTTGCGCAAGCGGATGGGCGAGATCCAGGTCCTGAAAAACAACCGGCTCGTCGGCGAATCACACAAGGGTTTGCTGGAGATCCGAAACAAGCCGCCGGGTGAGTTTGGGGAATACGTCCAGCGCCTGGTTGATGCCGAAAATAAGGATCGCGTTGCCATGATGCAGGACATCGCGCAGAAGAAAGGTCTGGCGGCGGAAGAAGTGCAGCGTCAGCAAGCCGAACTCGCGCGCAATAAAGCTTTCAGCGGCGAATGGATCGAGGTCCCGCAATCCGACGGGACTTTTGTTTGGAAGCAAAAAGGAATGTGATTGAGAAACCGGATTGCGGATACCGGAAACCGGAA
>QHMY01000271.1:3802-4195 GCA_003218305.1 Verrucomicrobiota bacterium | reverse complement strand
GGCTTTTGGTCAGATCGGTGCCGGCAGTGGTCGTAAGCTGGCCGGTCTGCTTCAATTCGCGCTCGCGCTCGAGGTCCACCATGCGATCGCGCGCCAGGAAACGGACTTTGCCATTGGAGCGCTCATTCAGCAGCGACATGATCTCTTCCAGAAAAATGTCCTTGTTGATCGGGAAGCGGGACTCGTTTTTCACCGGCAAAAGAACGATTCGTGGCGTGGTGCGGGCGTTGGCGATTTCCGGCACGCCGATGAGTTCGCGCGGCATCTTGTCCGCAACAGTGACGATATCCTGTGATTCGATGCCGGTGCCGGCGACGAAACCGCGTTCGTCGGGGCGCATTTCCGTGTCAGGCGCGCCGGAAGGGTTCTTAACGCCGCTGGAGGAAGCGCAAC
>QHMY01000271.1:0-3730 GCA_003218305.1 Verrucomicrobiota bacterium | reverse complement strand
TGGCGGCGATGCACAGTAAGGAACGACACGTTTTCATTTCCATGAGCGCACAGTATAGACTGCAAATTTTCAAAGAAATCAACCGGCAATTGCCAATTTTTCTGTCAATTTTTGTCACAAATGTTGAACGCAGAGGGTAATCCACGCTCCGAAGGTTTGACGGAGCGCTGACTGCCTCTATTCGCGCGACACACGCCACAAAATGGCTTTGAAATGACCAGGGGACCTTCCAAGATTTCGCCGTGACTGCGATTACGACGTTAATGCTCGCGCTGCTCTGGCCCGAGTTTCGAGGGCCGACCGGGCAGGGCACTTCGACTGCGACGGACCTGCCGGTGGTTTGGTCCGCCACCACCAATGTCATTTGGAAACAAGCCATACCCGGCCTGGGCTGGTCATCGCCAGTGCTGGCGGGCGACGCGGTGTTTCTCACCACGGCGGTTGAGACAAACAACGCGCTCTCGTTGCGCGCGCTGAGCCTCGATGCGAGCACGGGCAAAACGCGGTGGAGCACCGAACTGTTCACGCCCGCGCCTGCACGCGCTCACACGAAGAATAGTCATGCCAGCCCAACACCGTTGATTGAAGGGGACCGGCTTTACGTGCACTTCGGGCATTACGGGACGGCGTGCCTGGACCTCGGCGGCAAGGTCATCTGGCGCACGTCCGCGATTCAATACTCGCCCGTGCACGGCAACGCGGGATCGCCGGTGATCGCGGGCGAGGCGCTGGTTTTCAATTGCGATGGCGCGGAAAATCCATTCGTGGCCGCACTGAATAAAAACACTGGCGATGTGCTGTGGAAATTCAGGCGCAACACGGACGCGAAAAAGAAGTTCTCGTTCAGCACGCCATTGATCGTGAATGGGCAGGTGATCACCGTGGGCAGCGGTGCTGCTTCCGCGCTGGATCCCAGAACGGGGAAGGAACTTTGGCGCGTGCCTTTCGCGGAAGGATACTCGATCGTGCCGCGGCCGGTGTTCGGGCATGGATTGATCTTTATCTCGACGGCCTTTGATCGTCCCGTGGTGATGGCGATTCGTCCTGGACCTGACACAGGCGAGGTCGCCTGGACGCTTACACGCGGCGCGCCGAACACGCCTTCGCCGCTGCTGGCGGGGGATGAACTTTACATCGTGTCCGATGCGGGCGTCGCGAGCTGCGTGGATGCGCGAACGGGCAAGGTCCATTGGCAGGAACGCGTGGGCGGGAATTACTCGGCTTCGCCTGTGTACGCAGATGGGAAGATCTATCTTCAGAGCGAAGAAGGCAAAGGCGTGGTTCTCAAAGCGGGCAAAGAGTTTCACAAATTAGCGGAGAATTCGCTGGAGGAAAAGAGTTTGGCGTCGTATGCGGTCGGCGACGGCACGCTCTACATCCGGACGGCCGAACACCTTTATTGCATCGGGAAGAGCCGAGGTTAGGAATGGCAAGGTTCTCGAAAGTGCGAAAAACTCTCAAGGTTGCGAGAACAGGCATGTACAAAAGAAGAGGGCGGGTGAGCAGACCGCCCTTGTTTGTACCCTAAAGCAGCCCCCTTACGGAGACGTTTTTCGCAGAGTAGGCCCTTTCGGGCAATGGGGTGTATAACCTATAAAAAGAGCGGCCGCGCCCTAAAAGCGCGGCCCACAAAAAATCGCCGCCACTGGCTGCTCCCAGGCAATTATTTAATAAGTCCGGACATTGATACGAGTTCTCCGTCGTATCAATCCACACTGTTCAGCCAGTGGCGGATGATAAATGCCTATTGAGCAGCGGCTGTACCACTCTCAAATCCAAGAATTCCTACAACGTAATCGCGCGATAGAATTTTTTCGACCACGTGGTCGAGACGCTGTCGGCAACGTCCACCGTGCCGGTGTTGTTCGTGACAGTCGTCAGATTTGTCCATGTTTTAAAATCCGGTGAAACCTGGACCTGGTACCGCTGGCCGCTGGTCCCGGCGAGCTTCATGTGAAGCTGGCCGTTGCTGACGGTTGGCTTGCCGAATGTCGCCGGGGTTGGAGTGCCGCCCGTGACACCGCCCAAAGGCGCGATGATTTGCGCGAGATTCAAGCGAGAGCCCGTCGTGGATTTGCCAGACAGGGATGCGCTCGGCGTGGCACTTTGGAGCAGCGCCTGGCGAATCTGGCTTGAGGTCTGACCGGGATGCGTCGACGCGTACAGAGCGGCCGCGCCGGTGACGTGCGGCGTGGCCATGGATGTGCCGCTCATGTAATTATAGCCGCTCGGGACAGTGGAGAGGATTTCGACGCCCGGCGCGCCGATATGCACCGTGCGCGAACCATAGTTCGAGAATGTGCCGAGCGCGCCATAACGGTCGATGGCGGCGACAGCGATGACTGCGTTGTAACCGGCCGAGGATTCGGTGCTCGTGCCGCGGCTGGTGTCGTAATTGGACGGATAATTCGCGACGCTGTCGTTGTTCAGGCCGATGCCGTTGGCGTCGCCATTGCCAGCCGCGGCAACGAAGAGAATGCCGGCCTTGGCCGCGCGGAGAATGGCGTCGTGCAGCGCCTGTGAATAGCCGCCGCCGCCCCAGGAATTGTTCAAGGCGACGATATTGAGGCCGTGGCGTTTCTTGAGATCGACGTAATAATCGACCGCGTCAATAGCATCGGAGGTGTAACCGCCATCAGGTCCCAGGAACTTGGTCGAAATAAGCGTGGCGTTCCAATTCACGCCGACCACGCCCTTGGCGTTGCCGCCGGCGGCAGCGATGGTCCCTGCGACGTGGGTGCCGTGGTTATCGCCACCGGCGTCGTAAACCGAACTGTCGCCGGAATAGAAGTCCCAGCCATGCGCGTCATCCACGTATCCGTTGCCGTCGTTATCGATGCCATCCGGGGGATCGAATGGATTGGTCCACACGTTGGACGCGAGGTCTGCGTGTTGCCAATTCACGCCTTCGTCGATGATGCCGATGTAAACCGTTTTCGAGCCGGTGTAACCGGCCGCCCAGGCGGCGCTGGCGCGTGTGCCAAAGGAGGCGGCGCCGGAGTCCATCAGGCCCCACAAGTAACCGCCTGTGTAATACGTGTCGTTCGCGACGGCGCTGGGATCCACGAGATCAACCGAGTCAGATGCGGTCCCTGGAGGAGCGGGGACAGCCTGCCCGGCCGAGCCGGTTTGGTGCTGCACGACCCAATCCGGCTCGGCGAACTCGACGTCGGGATCGGTTTTGAATTTCTCGACTGCCTGGGCGCTGGGCTCCCCGGTCTCAACGACCACCAGGGGCCCCTTGCCATTCGCGCGACCCTGCGAATTCAGGTGCTTTTTCACGCGACCGCCGTGCTTCTCGACTTTGTCTTTGACCCTGGCGTCGTCAGCGCCGGGCTTAAATTGAACGATGATCTGCTGGCCATCGCGCGCGGGTTGCGCGGCACGGGAGGCGAGGGATGAGAATAAAATTGCTGCTAAGAAGACGTACAAGAGACGCCAGAACATGGGACAGACCTTCTGATTGTGCATTTGTGTATTGGCTCCTTTCCAGTCCAAAAACCGCCTTCATGGAGGTTGTGGCCGGATTTTTACCTTCGCTCACTTCGGCAGGGTGTCAAGTGACTGCTGATCGGCCCTCCCGACCTCCTCCCGGAAAAAGGGCTACAATGTTACATTTGCAGTTTTCCTAAGGAATTCGCAAATCTGACTGTTACACGAACTGTTACAAAAAGGGTACGAAAAGGGTACTGTAACCCTTTGAAGGGTTACGTTCTGGGGGAACACGACT
>QHMY01000270.1:5848-6180 GCA_003218305.1 Verrucomicrobiota bacterium | reverse complement strand
CGGGATCACTCCCAGGCTCCAGGCGCCGCCATCCCAATCGTTCATCGCCCCGAAAAAGATCATCAGACCGAATCCAACCATGACGAGCACAACGCCACGCCGCAGGTCGGAGCGTGCCTTCATCACCGGAGGTGGTGCGAAGAGAGCTGGGGGCACTTCCTGGCCCTTGGCGACCATCTCACGCACCGTGCGATGCAGGGAACGGGACTTCAGGTAGCTGAAGAACATGATCGCGGCGACGATCATGACGGGGGCACCGAAGAGCGTGGAAAAGATGATGCCGATGATCGGGATCGCCATGAAGGCGCCAAAATCACCGTCGTCGATGTCGA
>QHMY01000270.1:0-5784 GCA_003218305.1 Verrucomicrobiota bacterium | reverse complement strand
GTGATGCCAAACTTGCGTTTCAGCTTTCGAGCGACTTCGGCCTCGATCGAATCGTCGCGGTCGTCGGGCGTCGCAGAGGCCACGACGGGGGCAACCGCCGGGTTCGTCGCGACTGTGGTGGCAGCGGTCGGCTGGGCCGCGGGCGTAGCCGGGGCCGGCGGCGTTGGAGCCTGGCCAAACGCAGTCAGAGCGAGCGCGATCGAACAGAGGCAGGTAAGAAATGTTGTTTTCATAGGTGTCCTTTTGCAGTGAGATGCAACGAGGGTCCGCTTTGGATTCAAAAAAGAAGCGCTTTGCTTCAAGCGGAGGGGTGGAGCGGGTGACGAGGCTCGAACTCGCGACGTCCTCCTTGGCAAGGAGGTGCTCTACCACTGAGCTACACCCGCATTTTGACCGCTAGTCACCGCTTCGTCCCAAGGCTGAAGCGGGGTAGGAATAATGTCCACAGTCCTCTTGGGTGCAAGGCTTTTGTTTTTGTTGGACGCAACAGGGCGGCCAGCGAAGCGCGAGGCGGGCAGGACCGGCTTTGGTAGGGACGCCGCGCTGCGGCGTCCGCGAGTGATAATTTGCGCCAGAACGTGGCGGACGGCGCAGCGCGCCGTCCCTACCAAACGGGAGGAGAGCCCACCAGGAACCGTTCGTGTTAACGTGGCCCTAGCCACTCTTTCGCAGCTTCGACGTCGCCCGAGACCAGTCCGTGACCGGCCGGCTCGAGTCGCCAGTTCACCTCGGCGCCGGCTCCCCGCAGCATCGCGACGAGCCGCTCCGCATTTTCCACCGGCACAATCGGATCCTCTTGGCCGGATGTAATCAGAACGCGCGTGCTAGCCAGCTTCGGCAACACCGACGGCACCAGCGGAACCATCGCGCGAAACAAGACCGCAGAGGCCAGCACGTCGGGCCGGAGGAGCAAAAGCGCCGCGGCGATGTTCGCGCCATTGGAATAGCCGACGGTCGTCATTTCTCGCGGGTCGAATCCATATTGCGCCGCCGCCGCGTCTACGAAATCGGCCAGTTCGTGCGCGCGCCGTATCACGTCTTCTTCGTCGAAGACCCCTTCAGCCAGGCGCCGGAAGAATCGCGGCATGCTGTTCTCGAGAACGTTGCCACGGAGACTGAGCAACGCCGCGGTGGGATCGAGCTCGCGCCCGAGCGGGATCAGGTCATTTTCGTCCCCGCCGGTGCCATGCAAGAGCAAGAGAGTGCGTGCGGTTCCGCCTGCCGGCGCGGGAAGAAAACGGTGGATGAAGTCGAGGTCGCTCATTTTTCGCGAAGCTGCCAAGGAGGGGCGCTTTCCAAACCGCCCATCGCAGCATGACAGGAAAACGGGCGGTTTGGAAAGCGCCCCTCCTTGAGGCTTCCTGTCCGTCGATACGCTATACTTGAACGATCGTGAAGTATATCTGGCGAAAGCGAGTGGGAGCGCGTTGGCTGCAAACCCGAAGTGAAGAGATAACACGGCGATTCGGCAGCACTCTTGTGCTGGTCGAGCGCCTGGGAAGCGAACGCGTATTGCTCCAAATTTCCTGCCCGACGCTCCGGGACGCGCAGGATCTCATTCATGAGTTCGGCGGAAGCATGGAGAAATTGCAACCGGACTGGCTTCAGCAGTATGCCAGGCAAGCGCGGGGCAAACCGCTGCGCATTGGATCACGCCTCGTCATTTTAGGCGAACGGCCGCAACGGGCCGTCCACGAGAGAACTCTGGTCATTCCGGCCGAGGCCGCTTTCGGCACGGGCCAGCACGCCACCACCGCGATGTGCCTGCGGTTTCTGGAACAGACAACCCGCCATTTCCCGCCAGCGTGGGCCATGCTCGATGCTGGCACAGGCAGCGGCATTCTGGCCATCGCCGGCCGCTATTTCGGCGCGAGCCGAGTGCTCGCGATCGACAACGATCCCCTCGCCTGCGCCACGGCAAAGCGTAACGCCCGCGCCAACCGCGCCCACAACATCGAATTCTCAACCGGCGATATTTTGAAGCGAAGGATCACGGGAAAATTCGATATCATCGCCGCCAATCTCTTCAGCGAGATCTTGATCAAGACGCTGCCCGCCTTTTTTCGCCATCTCACTCCCGGCGGCCACTTGATTCTCTCGGGAGTCCTGCGAAACCAGGAGGCGGCGGTCGTCCGCGCCCTCCGACGGAACGGTTTCACCATGTCGGAGGTTCGCCGCCGCGGGAAATGGATTGCGCTTCTAGCCAATCGGCGGAAGGCGCAGGGCACTGTCCCTACCAGTAAAAGGGCTTGACGACGACAGGGGTAGAAAGCATTTTCATCGACCCGTTCGCGGCCTCGATTTTCCTGCATCCACGCGGTTGATCTGTCGAAGCCGCTTGGGGAAACCGCATGCCGAACGAAGAGCTTTCCTACGTTATTGTCACACCCTACTCGATGCGCAAATCGCGCACGGGAGGGATCATTGCCCGCCTCATTTCCCGGACGGGCCTTGATCTCGTCACCGCCCGGATGTTCGCGCCCGGTCAAGAGCTAACCAAACGCTACGCGGACACCATCGTGACCGAGACCCACCCAGGTCATCGAGCGACGCAGGAGTTAATCCGGGATTACGTCCTGAAGAATTTTACCGGCAATGTTAATGGGCAAAAGGCCCGCGCGCTGATGCTCGTTTTCCGCGGCCCGGACGCCGTGGAAAAAATCCACAACACCATCGGACACATCGTGCACGAGCGAACCAGCGGCGAAACGATCCGCGACACGTTTGGGGATTACATCACGGATGATGCCGGCAAGGTGGTTTATTTCGAACCGGCCGCACTGGCCGCGTTCGATCCCAAAGCGGTGGAACGCGATCTAAAACTCTGGGCGGAGTTCTCAGACAGCGACGGCGGCATTCTCGACCGGGTAATTGATTTTCCGAAAGAGGCGAAAGTCGAAAAATCGCTGGTTCTGATCAAGCCGGACAATTTCAAGTTCCCGAATCAACGTCCCGGCGGCGTCATTGAAGTATTTTCGCGCACCGGCCTCTACATCGTCGGATTCAAAGTCCATTGCATGAGCGTCGCGCAGGCCGAGGAATTTTACGGCCCGGTCCTGGCCGTCCTGGAGGACAAACTCGGCCCGGACAAAGGACGCGAAGCCTGGGAAAGCATCGTGGAATTCATGGCCGGGATGAAGCCCAGCGACTCTACGCCGGAAAATCGCGACGCACCGGGAAGCGAAAAGTGCATCGCGATCGTTTACCAGGGCGAGGACGCCGTGCGAAAGATCCGTGAGGTTCTCGGGCCGACCGATCCCGCCAAGGCGCCGCCCGGTTCGATCCGAAAGGAATTTGGCCAGACCATCATGATCAACGCCGCCCATGCCTCCGACTCCGCGGAAAACGCGAAGCGGGAGATGGGAATCGTGCAGGTGGACGAGAATAACTTCAAACCTTTGATTGAAAGTTTCTACACGCGCTCATAGCTTGCGCTCCCATTTTGGACACACTCAACCTTATCCCGACAGCCATGGAAATCTCCGCGCGCGCCGCTCAACTGACTCCCTCCCTCACTCTCTCGATCGACAGCAAGGCGAAAGCGATGAAATCCGAAGGAATCGACGTTTGCGGCTTCGGCGCCGGGGAGCCTGATTTCGACACACCGGATCACATTAAGGCAGCGGCCATCGCCGCGCTCGAAGCCGGATTTACCAAATATACGCCCAGCGGCGGGCTGCCCGAACTGCGTCAGGCTATCGCGGAGAAACTGGACAGCCAGATCGTCGTCAGCAGCGGTGCCAAACATTCCTGCTACAACGCGATCCTGGCCACCTGCCAGGCCGGCGACGAAGTGCTCATCCCCTCCCCTTATTGGGTCAGCTATCCCGACATGGTTCGCCTGGCTGGCGCAGAACCGGTCATCGTCCCAACGACCGAGCGCAACGGCTGGAAAATGCGGGCCTCCGACTTTGAAAACGCGATGACTCCCCGGACGAAAATGTTGATCCTGAACAGCCCGGGCAATCCTACCGGATCGGTTTATTCCCGCGAAGAATTGGAAGGGATCGTCGAAGTCGCGGCCGAAGAGGACATTTACATCCTTTCCGACGAGATTTACGAAAAGCTGGTTTACGACGACGTGAAGCACGTCAGCATCGCCTCACTTTCACAGGAGGCATACGATCTCACCATCACGGTCAACGGATTCAGCAAAGCCTACGCGATGACCGGTTGGCGCCTGGGCTATATGGCAGCGCCCGAAGCTGTGGCGAAAGCAGTGGACAACATCCAGAGCCACAGCACCTCGCATCCCTGCTCGTTCGCCCAGCGTGGTGCGGTCGCCGCGCTCAAGGGAGATCAGCAGCCTCTCGCCGACATGCGCGAGGAGTTCAGCATGCGCCGCGACTACATGTACGACCGGATCACGAAGATACCGAACATCACGGCCGTCAGACCCCAGGGCGCGTTCTACATTCTGGTGAACATCAGCCAGCTCGGCCTCAGCTCACAGAATTTTGCCGATCGCCTGCTCAGCAAAGCCAACGTCGCGGTCGTCCCCGGGATCGCGTTCGGCGACGATCGGACCGTGCGCCTCAGTTACGCGACCAGCATCGACGTCATCAAAAAGGGACTCGATCGGTTCCAGGACTTCTGCCGGACGTTGTAATTATTTAAGATTTCAGATTTAAGATTTAAGATTGGGCGACTGCGTCGTCTTCCAACAATCTGCAATCGTCCTTCTGAAATCTGCAATGTCTTCCGGCTCGCTCGCGCTCCTTCTTCACGCCCATCTGCCGTTCGTCCGGCATCCGGAGCACGAAGAATTTCTCGAGGAAGCGTGGCTTTTCGAAGCCATCACGGAAACCTATCTGCCGCTCATCGCCATGATGCGCCGGCTGGTGCGTGAAGAGGTGCCGTTCCAACTCACGATGACGGTCTCGCCCACCCTGTGCGCAATGTTGCAGGACCAACTGTTGCGGGATCGCTACCTTCGTTATCTCGATCGCTCGATTGACCTGGCCGCGCGCGAAATGGAGCGAAATCGCGACGATGAGCCGCTCCGAAGGTTGTCCGAATTTTATCACGCAAATCTTACGGACTGTCGCAGCCAATTCCTTGAGTGCGATGGCGACCTCCTCGGAGAGTTTCGCAAACTGCGGGATGAGGGTTGCCTCGAAATTATGGGCACCGCGGCCACCCACGGGTTGCTACCGCTTCTCCAGCTGTCTCCGGAAGCGGTACGAGCCCAAATCTTGATTGGACGCGATGTCTATCGGGCTGCGTTCGGTGCCGATCCCGCCGGCTTCTGGTTGCCGGAATGCGCCTTCGCGCCCGGCCTCGAAACGATCATGCAGGAAGCGAACCTGCGCTGGTTCGTCCTGGACGCGCACGGCCTCATGTTCGGCGAGCCCCGGCCGCGACGGGGCATCTACGCGCCATGCTACTCCGCTGCCGGGCCGGCGGCTTTTGCGCGGGATCGCGACTCCAGCAGGCAGGTTTGGAGCGCGACCGAAGGATACCCGGGCGATCCCGCCTACCGGGAATTCTATCGCGACATCGGGTTCGATCTTCCTCTCGAATACCTCCGGCCGGGTTCCGGGAGCACGGCTCGCAGTTTCTCCGGTTTGAAATATCACCGCATCACCAGTCGCGATGGCGAAAAGGAACTCTACGATCCGGCCAACGCCGCCATTGTCGCGGAAGCGCATGCCTCGCATTTCTTTGAGACGCGCCGCCAACAGATAAACGAACTCCGCGCCCTGGATTTCGATCCAATCGTCGTTGTCCCATTCGACGCGGAGTTGTTTGGCCATTGGTGGTTTGAAGGGCCGCGCTTTCTCG
>QHMY01000006.1 GCA_003218305.1 Verrucomicrobiota bacterium | reverse complement strand
CGCTGAGCTCCTCGTTGAGACAGCGGTCAACTCGTTACACGATTCGTGCAGGTCGGAACTTACCCGACAAGGAATTTCGCTACCTTAGGACCGTTATAGTTACGGCCGACATTCACGGGGACTTCGGTTCGAAGCTTCGAGCTTGCGCTCTAACCTCTTGCCATAATCTTTCCGCATTGGTCACGTGTCACACCCTATACGTTGTCTTTCGACTTAGCAGAGTGCTGTGTTTTTGTTAAACAGTCGGTTGACCCATTTCACTGCGACCCCGCCGAAGCGGGGCACCCCTTCTTCCGAAGTTACGGGGCTAGATTGCCGAGTTCCTTAACGAGGTTTCACTCACGCGCCTGAGTATACTCTACTCACCCACCTGTGTCGGTTTACGGTACGGGCAACCGTGGGAACATTTAATTGGTTTTCTTGATACAAGCTTTAACAGATCCACCTTGGCCGAGGCCTCAGCGTCCGCTTGCGCGACCGTCACTTTCATCCGACGGCCTGTCTCCGCTCATATGTCACAACTAAACTTAACCACAGCCGGTGCTGGAATATTAAACCAGCTGTCCATCGTCTACGCCCTTCGGCCTCGACTTAGGTCCCGACTAACCCTGGGAGGACGAACCTTCCCCAGGAAACCTTGGGTTTACGGCGGACAGGAATTTGACCTGTCTTGTCGCTACTCATGTCTGCATTCTCACTTGTAGAAACTCCACGGTTGCTTCCGCTTCCGCTTCAATGTCGCTACAACGCTCCCCTACCAAGCCGGCTGGTCGAAACCAACCGTCTTCCAGAGCTTCGGTATACCGCTTATCGCCAATCATTATCGGCGCGAGATCGCTCGATGAGTCAGCTATTACGCACTGTTTAAATGATGGCTGCCTCTAAGCCAACATCCTCACTGTCTAAGCAACCTCACATCCTTTCCACTTAACGGTATTTGGGCACCTTAGCTGCTGGTCTGGCATGTTTGCCTCTCGCGCGTGAAGCTTATCCCTCACGCACTGACTCCCGTGTTTCACCCTGCGGCATTCGGAGTTTGATTGAATTCGATACCCTGGTATGGGCTCTAGTTCATCCAGTGCTCTACCTCCGCAGGTCAGCACACGAGGCTAGCCCTCAAGCTATTTCGGGGAGAACCAGCTATCACCGGGTTTGATTAGTCTTTCGCTCCTACCCACAAGTCATCCCAGAAGTTTTCAACCTTCACGGGTTCGGTCCTTCAGTTGCGGTTAAGCAACCTTCAACCTGCTCATGGGTAGATCACCTCGGCTTCGGGTCTATTGCCAGCGACTATGGTCGCCCATTTCGGACTCGCTTTCGCTTCGCCTCCGGCGCAGAACGCCTTAGGCTTGCCACTGACAATAACTCGCAGACTCATTAAGCAAAAGGCACGCCATCACCCCTTGCGGGGCTTTGACACCTTGTAAGCACATAATTTCAGGTACTATTTCACTCCGCTCACAGCGGTTCTTTTCACCTTTCCCTCGCGGTACTTGTTCACTATCGGTCGCCAATTAGTATTTAGACTTACGCCGTGGTCGGCGTGGATTCATACGAAGTTTCACGTGCATCGTATTACTCAGGAAATCCCTAGGCGTGCGCGGATTTTCGATTACGGGCCTGTCACCCTCTTTGGAGCGATTTTCCATTCGCTTCATCTAATCGTTGCACTACCACATCGGGCTCCTACAACCCCACCAGCAAGCTGGTGGTTTGGTCTGTTCCGCTTTCGCTCGCCACTACTTACGGAATCGCTTTCGCTTTCTCTTCCTCCGGTTACTGAGATGTTTCACTTCACCGGGTGTCGCGATGTTTGTGCTATGTATTCACACAAACTCGAGCAGGTATTATCCCACTCAGGTTATCCCATTCGGAAATCCCCGGGTCACAGCGTGTTTACCGCTCTCCGAGGCTTATCGCAGTTAGCCACGTCCTTCATCGCCTATTGGCACCAAGGCATCCATTATGTGCTCTTTGTAGCTTGATCAATCTGTAGAACGCCAAATCGTTTCCAATTCGACGCTCAAACTTGATAACTGAAACTCTCGGACCGGGACATCTTACCTTCCCGGTCTTTCTTTTCAGACTCAGCTCTTAAAAGTTGTTTTTACTACCCTGTATGTAGATATCAAAGAACCAGCGGTTTACGCCTCTTCCTGACCACAAAAAAACCCAACTTGATCTCCGGCCATAATTTCACGGCGCGCCTGCCGAAGGCAGGTTGCCGTTTCATCAGTGCCGGGACAAAATTGAGTTCCAATTTGCAGTCCCAAAAAAGGCGAGAACCAACTCTTTTCGTCTTGCGACTAATGGGAGTCCCGCTTCAGGCGGGGTCAACAAGGTAGCCGTCGGGAAAAGACCGTCAACCGGCAAAAGCGATTTTTTTGCGAAAAAGCGAAGATTTTTTGCGCCGAACGGAGCGGTGCGCCCGAGGAGACGTCCTGTCGCTCGGCGGAAAACATCTGAACACCGGCTGAGAATCGAATGATTTTCACCATGGCGAAAGGGAGAAAACTTCGGCCGCCCCAGCACCAAAAACGTCAACCCGGCCTCGAATTCAGAATGCGGCCGCAGCCGAAATCGGGGGCGAGCGATTATGTCGGCGGTGGAAAGTTACGGGACAGAGTCGCGCTCATTACCGGCGGCGACAGCGGAATCGGCCGGGCGGTCTCAGTTCTTTTCGCAAAGGAAGGCGCGGACGTTGCCATCGTCTATTTCAACGAACACAAAGACGCACGGGAGACCAAGCGACTCGTCGAGGGTCAGGGACGCCGGTGTCTGCTACTTGCCGGCGACGTTGGCTGCGAGAAATTTTGCAGGTCAGCGGTAAAACAGGTAAAGCGTAACTTCGGTAGGATCGACATCCTGGTTAATAACGCGGCCGAGCAACATCCGCAGGAGAGCATCACGCGGATTACGGAGCGGCAGCTGGAGAAAACGTTTCGAACCAATATTTTCGCGATGTTTTTTCTGACGAAGGCCGTAATGCCGCACTTCAGGAAGGGCGGGGCGATTATCAACACGGCATCGGTTACGGCCTACAGGGGCAGCCCCGAATTGCTCGATTACTCCGCGACGAAAGGCGCGATCGTCGCTTTTACCCGTTCGCTTTCGCAGGCCCTGGCTGAGAAGAAGATCCGGGTCAACGCGGTCGCGCCCGGCCCAATCTGGACGCCGCTGATTCCTTCGACCTTTTCCGCGAAAGAGGTGGCGACGTTTGGCTCCGACACTCCGCTTGGTCGAGCCGGTGAGCCGGAGGAAGTGGCCACCTGCTTCGTTTTCCTGGCATCGGATGATTCGTCCTACATGACGGGTCAGGTCCTCCATCCCAACGGCGGACGCGTGGTGAACGGGTAGGAGGTGTCATCCTGAGCGAAGCGAAGCGGAGTTGAAGAATCCCGGTGAACATCGCAGGTGTTCTCCCCGGGTTTTCTCGACTTCGCTCGGAATGACAGTATTCATGTCGGATGCAACGATCTGACGGACGGGCGGCCGATCAAATTCGCCCCGTCTCTTTCCAGCTCGGGATCGCGCCGAACGCGACGGGATCGGTCCTCGTCGCCATGGGAAATACGCGGGTGATTTGCGGGGTGATGATCGAGGAGACCGTCCCGCGCTGGATGAAAGAACAGAGCGTGAGCGGCGGCTGGCTGACGGCCGAATATTCGATGCTGCCCTATTCGACCAACACGCGGAAGCCGCGCGACATCTCGAAAGGCCGGCTCGATGGACGGAGCACGGAGATCCAGAGACTGATCGGCCGGTCGCTTCGCGCGGTAGTCGATCTGGAGAAACTCGGACCGCGCACGATGTGGATCGATTGCGATGTGCTTCAGGCGGATGGCGGAACCCGCACGGCGGCGATCACGGGGGCAAGTCTGGCGGTCGCGGTTGCCTGCCGAAAATTGGTGGACGAGAAAAAGATCGGGTCGTCGCCCATTAGGAAACTGGTGGCTGCGGTGAGCGCCGGAGTGCTGAACGAGGGGCCGATTCTCGATTTGAATTATGAGGAAGACAAGGCGGTGACCGTGGATTTCAATCTCGTTGCGACCGAAGACGGCGAATTTGTGGAGCTGCAGGGCTCGGGAGAAGAGACGACGTTTTCGGCAGAGCAATTGGCCGGGATGCTGGCGCTGGGAAAGAAGGGAATCGCCGAGTTGATCACCGCGCAGCGCGCGGTCCTGGCAAGATTGATGGTGGAATCAGCCTAGTTGTGCTACCGGACAACCTGTCATGGCGAGCGTAACCGAGTGGGAAACGGCGACATTCCCCGGCTTCGCTCGGAATGGCCAAGTGTGTCCGGAATGACACGACGCAGATCGAAATGACGACATGAAGAAAGCGCTGATTACAGGAATTACGGGCCAGGATGGAAGCTATCTGGCCGATCTGCTGCTCGAGAAAGGCTACGAAGTTCACGGCATCATCCGCCGCGCGAGCACGTTCAACACTTCGCGCATCGATCATCTTTACGCCGATCCGCACATAAACGGCGTCCGGTTGTTCCTGCATTACGGAGATCTGGCCGACTCGGTTAATCTGGTGAAACTGCTCTACGAATTGAAGCCTGATGAAGTCTATCATCTCGGCGCGCAGAGCCATGTGCGCGTCAGTTTCGATATTCCCGAGTACACGTCGGACGTGACGGGAGTCGGGACGATCCGGATCCTGGAGGCGATTCGTGAGACCGGTATTCGCTCGAGATTTTACCAAGCTTCGAGCAGCGAGATGTTCGGGAAAGTGCAGGAAGTGCCGCAGACGGAGAAGACGCCCTTCTGGCCGCGCAGCCCATATGGTGTGGCGAAGGTTTTTGCGTATTGGGCGACGATCAATTACCGCGAGAGCTACGGGTTGCACGCGAGCAACGGCATCCTCTTCAACCACGAGAGCCCGCGGCGCGGCGAAACTTTTGTGACACGGAAAATTACTCGGGCGGTGGCCGCGATAAAGTTGGGACTGCAAAAGGAGCTCTTTCTCGGCAATCTCGACGCAAAACGCGACTGGGGGTATGCGCCTGAATATGTGGAGGGAATGTGGCGGATTTTACAGGCGAGCGAAGGTGACGATTTCGTGCTCGCGACAAACGAGATGCATACGGTTCGCGAATTTGTCGAGGCCGCCTTCGGCTACGCCGATCTCGATTGGAAGGCGTACGTGAAACACGATCCGCGCTATGAGCGCCCTGCGGAAGTCGACCTGCTCATCGGCGATGCCTCGAAGGCGAAGAAAGTCCTGGATTGGGAACCGAAGGTTCGATTTCAGGAACTTGTCCGCATCATGGTGGATGCGGATGTAGAATTGCTTTCGCGCACCGGCGCGCAAAAGCGTCTGGGCAAGCTGCCGTAGGTTACATTACTGCCGCGGTGTTTCAGCGGCGGCGGCCGATGGCGCGACCTGCATCACGGCTTCGAGCGGCTCATTGACGATCGTAACCCGCGCGCCCCATCCGACGATATCGAAGAGCTGGATCACATCGCGCGAGCGCATTCGGACACAGCCGTAGCTCGCGGGACGGCCAATATTTCGCTCTTCAGGCGTGCCGTGAATGTAAATAAACCGGCCATGCGCATTCGCGTTCTGGGGTTCGCGGCCACGCAGCCAAAGAATTCTCGTCACAATCGGATCGCGGCCAGGCGCGTCGGGCGCCAGGACCTCACCGGTCGGGCGGCGATCCTTGAAAACGGCGCCGCTCGGCGCCGAGCCGCCGATTTTTTCCGCGATTTCCATTTCCCCCAAGGGGGTGCCGCGACTTCCTGGCGCATCGCCCAGGGTGAACTTTGACGTCGAAACAGGATATGTTGCCAGGAGAACGCCATTGTCGAGCACCGCCAACCGTTGCTGCGGCACGCTGACAATCACGCGATGACGCGTGTCCGGGGTCATGCAGGAAGTCAGGACGATCGCGGCGGCGATCAAAAAACAAGCGGAGCGAATCTTCATCTGGGAAAACGAAAGAACTTCTCCGCCGTCTCGGTTGTGGCCGCGGCGATTTCCTCCCGCGTCACGCCCCGCGCGGCGGCAAGGGTATCAGCGACAAGACTTGTGTGGAAAGGCTCGCAGCGTTTCCCGCGGAACGGCACGGGAGCGAGATAGGGACAGTCAGTTTCGACCATGAACTTCCAAAGCGGGATCTGAGCCGCTACCTCGCGCACGCTCTGGCCATTCTTGAAAGTTACGATCCCGGTGAAGGAGACGAGATGGCCGAGTGCGATGACTTCATTCGCCTGTTCGAGGGAGCCGCCGAAGCAATGGAAAACTCCGCTCAGTTTTCCCGAATAGGGCCGGAGGATTTCGAGCGTATCGTCCCATGCATCGCGCTGGTGAATGACGACGTTAAGACCAAGTTCAACTGCGAGATCGAGCTGCTGCTGAAATAGACTGGCTTGTTTGGATTTATAGGCGCCGTCGTGGATGTCGGCTTCGAGTTCTTCTTCCGTGAAACTCTGCAGTGCCTTCGAAAAGACCTGCGTCTGACGATCCTTCGCTACCTCCACACTTGGCAATCGATGATAATCCAAACCGGTTTCGCCGATCCCCACGACGCGCGAACTCGCTGCCAGTTCTCGCAGAGGCGTAATCACGTCCTCGCCCGATTCTTCGACGTAAGTGGGATGAACGCCGATTACGGCAAAGACATTTGGGTACTTGTCGGCCAAGGCGACTGCTCGCCGGCTGCTCTCCACCGAGGTGCCGATCGTGATAATGCGCGTGACGCCGGCATCGTTCGCGCGGCGCAGCACGTCGTCGAAATCTGCCTGGAAGTCGGGATAATCGAGGTGCGCGTGGGTGTCGATCAGTTGAGAGTTGAGAGTTGAGAGTTGAGAGCCCATTTGCGATCAGCCGTCTCTTATCTCTCAACTAAAAACTCTCAACTTCCTCACCACTCGATTACTGTGCTCGCCCAAGTCAGCCCGCCCCCGAAAACGACCATGAGGACGTAATCACCGGCTTTAATCCGGCCGGAGCGGTTTGCTTCGTCGAGCGCGATGGCCACGGCGGCAGCGGACGTGTTCCCATAGCGATCGAGATTCACATAAAAGCGCTCGATTGGAATCTTCAACCGGTCCGCGATCGCTTCGATGATCCGCAGATTAGCCTGATGCGGAATGACGCAGGCGATGTCGTCGATCGTGAGGCCCGCCTGATCGAGAACTTTCTTGGACGCGGCCAGCATTGCGGTCACCGCCTGCTTGTAAACATCTTTGCCGGACATGTGAATGGTCTGAAGATGCTGATCCGCATTTTCGCAAGTGATGGGGGTGCGGCAGCCGCCTCCCGGCATGAAGAGGATATCGGCGTACTGGCCGTCGCTTCCGACGTGCGTGGCAATAACTCCGTGCGCACCGCCGCGGTGCCGCAAGATGGCCGCGCCCGCGCCATCGCCGAAAAGGACGCAGGTGTTGCGATCATTCCAGTTGGTGATGGAGGTCAATTTTTCTGCGCCGATAACGAGCACTGTCTCGTAAGTGTGCGAAGTGATGAATTGCTGCGCGATTTCCACCGCGAATAGGAAACCGGCGCAGGCCGCGGAGACGTCGAGACAAGCGGCCTTCGTCGCTCCGATCCGGTTCTGGACCAGGCAAGCCGTGGCTGGGAAAAGCATGTCAGGTGTCGCCGTCGCCACGAGGATGAGATCGATTTCCTCGGCCGAAATTCCCGCCTGCTCGATGGCCGAGAGCGCGGCTTTGGTCGCCATGTCGCTGGTGTATTCGTCCGGCGCGGCCATCCGGCGCTCCTTAATGCCGGTCCGAGTCGTGATCCACTCGTCGGAGGTGTCGACCATTTTCGAGAGGTCCTCGTTCGTCAGGACCTTTTCCGGCGTGTAGCTGCCGGTTCCGATGATGGAAACGGTGCGACGCGGTTTACCGGAGCGCGGGCTCGAGCGGGGTTGTCGTTTCATGATAGCGGCGAACTTCCTCGACGATATGCGGGTTCACCTGCTGTTCAATCGATTCGGCCGCGACCCGCAAAGCGTTCTTGATCGCCAGCGGCGTGCTCGCCCCGTGCGCAATAATGCAAATGCCGTTTACGCCCAGCAACGGCATCCCGCCGTACTCCTCGTAGTTTATCTTTTTCTTGATGGTGAGAAAAGCTTTGCGGGCCAGATACGCCCCCGCCATGCGGGTTTTGGTTTTCATTAGCTCGTGCTTGAGCCATTTGAAAATGGCGTCCCCGATCGATTCGCAGGTTTTCAAAATCACATTACCGACAAAACCGTCACAAACCACGACCTCGACCGGGTCGGCAAAAAGATCGTGACCCTCGATGTTGCCCCGGAAGTTCAGCCCACTCTGCTTGAGCATTTTGAAAACTTCCTTGGTCAGGTCGCTCCCTTTCATGTCTTCATCGCCGATCGACATCAATCCGACGGCGGGCGTTTTGTAACCCAGCACATGCCGGGAGTAGACCGATCCCATGATGGCATACTGGACCATGTGGTCCGGTCGCGGGTCGCTGTTGGCGCCGGCGTCGATCAAGACAAAAATATTTGTTTCGGAAGGAATGACCGCCGCGATGCCCGGCCGATCGATGCCCGGAAGCGTCCGCAGCTTGATCGTGGTGGCGGCGACGGCCGCCCCGGTGTGTCCGGCGCTCACGATGGCGGTGGCGTCTCCTTTCTTGACGAGATCTACGGCGCGGCTGACTGACGAATCCTTTTTTCGCTTCACGGAGTCGACGGCGCCGTCGCTCATTTCGACCACCTGGGTCGCATGCACGATTTCAATGCGCCCGTCGTTGCAGCGGTGGTGTTTCAGCTCTTTTTCCACGCGCGGCGTGTCCCCGACGAGATAGAGCTTGGCGATGTGGGGGTACTCTTTCAGGGCCATGACCGCGCCGCCGACTATGTTCGTCGGCCCGAAGTCGCCGCCCATGGCGTCCAGCGCGATTTTCATCGGAGCGGGATTTTGCGGATTTCAGGACGTGAATGCAAAATCAAAAAACAGGCTGTCATTTCGAGCGAAGCAAAGCGTAGTCGAGGGACCCCGCAAGTTCCCGGGAGGGTTGGACCCGGGTCCCTCGACTGCGCTCGGGATGACGTCCTGAACAACTACGCCCCGACGCTCAATACCTGGCGGCCTTTGTAATAACCGCACGACGAACAGGCGGTATGCGATGCGACGGTGCTTCCGCACTGCGGGCATTTATTAAGCTGAGGGGGCTGCCAGCGGTGAGACGCCTTGCGCGTGCGCAGGCGCATCTTCGAAGTTTTACGTTTGGGAACTCCCATAAGGGCAAACAGGAAAGCAGGAAATTGACTAAAGACAAGGGAGGAGGGTTCAGATTTCAGGTTTCAGGGCGGCATTTGTTGGCTTTTTCCGTCCTGAACCCGGAACCCTGAACCCTATTTCAGTTTCAGCTTATCCAGCGCGCTCCAATCGGGTTGACGTTTCTCAGCCCCCTCAGCCGGGGGCGAGCCGGTCTCGGGCCGGTTGGCGGCAGGGCAGACACGCCCACCCTCCCGGTCGCAATGCGCGTGCGGGGGTAGGTTGAGCAGAATGTCTTCGCGCAGATAAGGCGTCAGGTCGATCAGCTCCGGGCCAGTCAAATCGTGGTGGATCGAAAAGGCTTTGGCTTCAATTTCGAACGGGAATGGTTCGAGACAGCGAACGCAGCGAAGCTCAACCGGTTGAGCGAGCGAACCTGTCGCCCATAGCGCCCCTTCCGAAATTCCGAGATCGAGCACATACCGAAGCGGGCCGGTGCAGCGCACGTCCTCAGTCGCGAGCTCCGGAATGAGGCATTCCTCCTCGCCCTCGAGATGCAAGCCGTCTGCCTGAATCTGCCGGAGATGAATTTTCACTGGCCAGACCTTTCGGAATTCAGTTTGGCTCGAAGCGCCTGGGCGACCGGGGCGGGTAGAAACTCACCCACCTCGCCACCGAGCCGGGCAATCTCTTTCACGATCCGGGAGCTGAGATAGGTATATTCCTCTTTCGGCATCAGAAAGATCGTTTCGACCGTGGCTTCGAGCTTTCGATTCATCAGCGCCATCTGGAATTCGAACTCAAAATCGGACACAGCGCGCAAGCCTCGAATGACCGCGGTCGCCTGGCGCGCCACAGCGAAGTTGACCAATAAACCGTTGAGAGGTGCGATCTCGACCTTGTCCAGCTTGCCAATGGTCGACCGGAGGAAATCGAGTCGTTCTTCGAGTGTGAAAAGTGGATGCTTTTGATCGTTGTGCGCGACCGCCACAATCACTTCGTCGAAGAGTTTGCGGGCGCGATCGACGACATCCAGGTGTCCGTTCGTTACTGGATCAAAGCTGCCGGGATAGATCGCGCGTCGAATCATGGTAAGGAATGTCGAATGTCGCATGCCGAATGTCGAGGTTCCAAAACTCACCTGGTGTAAGCGCAACGTTGACGGCGAGGACGAAGGGAACTTGCCGAGTCGGCGCAAATCTGGAGACTAGCTTTCGCGAAAATGATCGACCCACCCTATCGCACCGTGGCTGTGGCCAGCACGTTTTCGCCCCGGTTTCTCCAGGTGTTGGCGGAGGGAAAACGCATTCGGGATCGTCTCGCCTCGCAACTGCATCTCATCTACGCCGGCAAACGTGATGAGGAGACGGTGCAAAAATTCAATTCCGCCCTTCGCGAACTCGACTTGCCCGCGGATTCGACCGTTTATTATCACGAGGGCGAACCGGCCATTGCGATCCTCGAAGCCGCGAAGGCGAATGGCATCGATCTGATCGTGGCCGGCGCGCTGGAGAAGGAAGCCGTCCTCCGTCAATTCCTGGGCAACGTCGCGCGCCGCCTCGTGCGTGAAGCGACTTGTTCGGTGATGCTCTTCACCAAACCGGAGCGCGAACCGAAGCCGCTTGGCCGGATCGTTTTGATGGCAGAATATTCCGACCACGGCAGGACGGCGCTTCATCAGGCATTGCGATTGGCGGCTCTCGAGCAGTGCGAAAAGCTTTTTGTCATTCGCGTATACACCACCTTCGATGAAGCCCGCGCGAAGGCGCGAGAGCAATCCGCCCCGGCGGGAAGCCAGCCCTCGCGGACCCTGGAGGAAGAGGAGATTGAGTTGGAGCGGTTTATCGATTCGGCAGGGCCCACGGATGTCCCCATCGAGGCCCGGTGCATTCGCGGAAACACCGGGTATGCGGTCCTGGATTTCGTTCAGTCGGTCGAGGCGGCTTTGCTGATCGTGCCGGTCGATCCCACGACTTCCGCAGACGGTCTTCCGACGCACGTAGCCTGGGTGACAGACGTCATTCCGTGTAATCTCTGGGTGATCCGATAGTGCTTGTCGATTCTTCGCGCCGTTGATTTTATCGCGGCGATGGATGCCGCACCTGTCGCGCCGCTCTTTGAGCGTTTTGGACCGGCGCATACGGTGGTGATCGTTCTGACCCTGGCTCTGCCGTTTGTCATGGCCGCGCTCGTGCGCAAAGCGCGCTGGCCGCGGAGCGAGCGAATCATCGGGCGGATCATCGCCATCTTGCTCGGCATCAATTATCTCGGCTACGCTCTCTATCTCAGGACGACCCAAGACTTGACCTGGCAGAACGAGCTGCCATTTCAGTTATGCGATTGGGCCATGATCGCCATCATTGTCGCGCTGCTTACGGGACGGGAACGCTGGCTCGAGGTCTCTTATTTTTGGGGAATTGGCGGCACGGCTCAGGCCATTGTGACCCCGGACCTGCAATACCCATTTCCCGATATCCGCTTCCTCAGTTTTTTCATTGGGCATTCTGGAATCGTGATCGGGATCATCTTCCTGATGGTCATGCGTGGGTATCGCCCACATTTCGGATCCATCTGGCGCACATTCGCCTGGTCGGAGGTGTATTTCGTGGTCGCGATCGTGGTCGACCTTCTGACCGGTGTGAACTACGGCTATCTGCTGCATAAGCCGCAGACCGCTTCGCTCCTGAGTTTTCTTTCGGACCATTGGCCTGTTTATCTTTTG
>QHMY01000269.1 GCA_003218305.1 Verrucomicrobiota bacterium | reverse complement strand
TATTTTTCGCGGGGGCCAGGCTGCCCGCCTTCAAACTGGAAATCATTGGGCTGGTGAGCGTGATGGTATTCGCCATCCTCGGACCGATGCTGGTTTTTCTGCCCCGCCTCGCCGCCGCCCGGCGCGCGGGTTTGCGCGAATTCGGGGTTCTCGCGTCACATTATGTGCGCGAGTTCGACCGCAAATGGCTGCGCGGTGGAGCGCCCGCGGACGAATCGCTGCTCGGCAGCGGGGACATCCAATCGCTCGCCGATCTCGGCAACAGCTACGCCGTCGTGAACGAAATGCGATTGATGCCCTTCACCATGCGAAATTTACTGCAACTCGCGGCGATCACCCTGCTTCCCATCGCGCCGCTCCTGCTGACGATGATCCCGTTGGAAGAACTTCTTGAGCGATTTTTGAAAGTCGTTTTCTGAAGCCACGATGAAACCAATCCCCAGATGACCCAATGACAAATTCATGAGCGCTATTCTCGAACAACATCCTGATCGCCTTCTCCTCCTTCGCCTCGCCGGTGAACTGAAAAAATCCGAGTTCGATGCGGTGCAAGCCGAGTTTGTCCAGAAGATCGCAGGGAGCGGGCCGGTCAAGCTTCTGGTCTTGCTGGAAAACTTCACCGGTTGGGAACGCAGCGAGGCATGGGGCGATACGGACTTTTTCTTCGAGCATCGCAACGACTTTCTGAAGATCGCCGTGGTCGGCAATCCAAGCTGGGGAGCGCAGGTCCTGGCCTTCACCGGCGCGGGTCTTCGCAAAGGGCCGGTGCAAATGTTTCCAGAAACGGGCGAGGCCGAAGCGCGCGCCTGGCTGGCCGAATGAGCGTTAAAGGGAACCATCAAATCTCCACGTAAAAATATGAAAACCAAGCAAGTCATCGAAGCAGCCCGTAAATTGTGCAAACCGTACCGCGTCACCAAGGGGAAGAAATTCCGGCTGAAGGATGTCGATCCGGGCGACACGGGTAAACACAGCGCCAAGGATAAAAAGGAGGCAAAGAAGGCACTGCAGGAAGGGGTGGAAGCGCCCGCGGAATTGCAGGACATGCTTTACGGGCAGGATCGCTGGTCGGTGCTCCTCATCTTCCAGGCGATGGATGCGGCCGGGAAGGATGGAACGATCAAGCACGTGATGTCGGGGGTGAATCCGCAGGGGTGCCAGGTCTCGTCGTTCAAGGGGCCGTCGAGCATGGACCTCGATCACGACTATATGTGGCGCTGCGTGAAGGAGCTGCCGGAGCGCGGGCGGATCGGCATTTTCAACCGCAGCTACTACGAAGAGACGCTCGCGGTGAGGGTGCATCCGGAATTTCTCGCGGGACAGAAGTTGCCCGAGCGGTGCGTGACCAAGCGCATCTGGGAGGAGCGCTTTCAGGACAACCGCGCGGTTCGAGCGTTACCTGAACCGCAATGGGACGATCGTCCTGAAATTTTTCCTGCACGTCTCGAAAGACGAGCAGAAGAAGCGCTTTCTCGAGCGGCTCGAACTGGCGGAGAAGAACTGGAAGTTTTCCGCCACCGACGCGAAGTCGCGCGCGTTCTGGGATGATTATATGAAGGCCTATGAGGAGACGATCCGCGAGACGGCGACGAAGGATTCGCCGTGGTATGTGGTGCCGGCGGATAACAAATGGTACACGCGCGTGGTAGTGGCCGCGGCAGTGATCGAGGCGCTGGCGTCGCTGAAGTTGGCTTACCCGAAAGTCGGCGAAGCGAAGAAGAAGGAGCTCGCCGCAGCGAGAAAGGCCCTGCTGGCGGACAAATGAGCTCGGGGGCGACGAGCATCGAGGTCGCGAGACGAACGCCTGGGTACCTGTTTAGTGCCAAAGGCGCGCTTTCAATCCAGCTCGCCGCGGCGAGTTCTATCCGAGTTATGACTCAAGCGCTGAAGGCGCGACTCAGGGCACCGGATGTCTCTCGGCGAATTTCCTCTTGGGCTGCACCGCAATGAGTCGCGCTTTCAGCGCTGGGGATTTTGGAGGCATCCATTCTCGCCGCGGCGAGCTGCCCGAGCCTGCGCCGTTGGCGCTAGACATGTCCAGGCCCGGAGGGCCATCGGAAATTAGCCGGTGGTGCGAACCACCGGAGAACACGGCACCCCAGAGATCGCCCCGGCAGGGGCGATGGAATGGAGCGCGTTCCAGCGCCCCTGCCGGGGCGCGTCGCATTTACGCAAGGTACCGGTGGCTTGCGCCACCGGCTAATCTCCTTCAGCCCTCCGGGCTGAGATTGGCGGTGAGAGCGCTGGCATTTTCGGACGGTAGACAGCTTTCAAGAAATCGGAGCGGGGCCCGCAGCATAAATCTCCTTCTCGTCAGGCAGGATTGATCCAAATGAGCGACTCGCCATCTGCCACTCCCCAACCGGAACCGGGTCGCATCGTACGCCGGCAGACCTCTGGTCAGCGTGGCTGGACGCGCTGGTTGCCCGGGCTGCAAACGTTGCGCAGCTATGAGGCGTCCTGGCTGCGGCACGACATCGTGGCCGGGCTGGTGCTGACCACGATGCTGGTCCCCGTCGGGATCGCCTACGCGGTGGCGTCGGGCGTGCCCGGCATCTATGGCCTTTATGCGACCATCGTTCCGCTGCTCGCTTACGCGTTGTTCGGACCCAGTCGGATTCTGGTGCTGGGGCCGGATTCCTCGCTAGCCGCCGTCATCCTCGCCGTCGTTCTGCCACTGTCCGGCGGCGACCCTGCTCGCGCGATCGCGCTTGCCGCGATGATGGCGATCGTATCGGGGGCGGTATGCATCCTGGCCGGAGTCGCGCGCCTGGGCTTCATCACTGAGCTTCTTTCCAAGCCGATCCGCTACGGGTACATGAACGGCATCGCGCTGGTGGTATTGATCAGCCAACTGCCCAAGCTTTTCGGATTTAAGATTGAAAGCAACGGACCTCTAAGGGACTTATGGGCCGTCGTCACAGCGGTAGTGGGTGGAAAAGTCAACTGGACGACGCTCATGGTTGGCGCAGGCACCCTCGCGGTAATCCTGCTGCTCAAGGGCAACAAGCGCTTGCCGGGCATCCTGATCGCCGTAGTCGGTGCGACCATCGTCACTGGCGTACTGGACCTTGCAGCACGCTCCGGAGTGTCGGTTCTCGGCTCCCTCCCACAAGGTCTGCCGGCGTTCGCCATCCCGTGGATTAATACCGCCGATATTGTTCCCGTCCTGATCGGCGGTTGCGCCGTCGCCCTCGTCTCGTTCGCTGACACCAGCGTGCTTTCTCGCGTCTATTCGGCGCGGACTCGTATTTATGTCGACCCTAACCAGGAAATGGTCGGGCTCGGCGCCGCCAACCTCGCCGCCGGATTCTTTCAGGGATTTCCAATTAGCAGCAGTTCGTCGCGTACCCCGGTGGCCGAGGCCGCCGGCGCCAGAACCCAGATGACCGGAGTCGTCGGCGCGCTGGCTGTAGCCCTGCTCCTGGTGGTTGCGCCTAATCTGCTGCAGAATTTGCCGACCAGCGCACTGGCTGCGGTCGTGATCGCAGCGGCCATCGGCCTGATCGAGGTCACCGACCTGCGGCGAATCTATCGCATCCAGCGCTGGGAATTCTGGCTGGCGATCGTCTGCACAGTCGGGGTCGCTGCGCTGGGTGCGATTCCAGGTATCGGACTGGCCATTGTGATTGCCATCATCGAATTCCTGTGGGATGCCTGGCGTCCGTACTGCGCGGTCCTGGGACGCGCCGACGGCGTCCAGGGTTATCATGACATCACGCGCTATCCCGACGCGCGCCGCATTCCCGGCCTGGTCCTGTTTCGCTGGGATGCGCCTTTGTTTTTCGCCAACGCTGAGCTGTTCCACAACCGGGTGCTGGACGCGGTGGCTGCATCGCCTACTCCGGTGCGCTGGTTGGTCGTCGCGGCGGAACCGGTCACCAGCGTGGATGTGACCTCCGCCGACATGCTGACCGAGCTCGACGAAACCTTGCAAGCGGCTGGCATCGAGTTGTGCGTGGCTGAGATGAAGGATCCCGTCAAAGACAAGCTGAAGCGATTCGGGCTTTTCGCCGGACTTGGCGAAGCGGCGTTTTTTCCGACCATAGGTGCCGCCGTCAGTAGCTATCTCGCCACCCATCCGGTCGATTGGGTGGACTGGGAGGACAGGCGTCCATGAGTCATTGCTCGATTTTGGAGAGAATTCCTGGTCTGATGCACTCCATCGCACGATCGAGCCCGCTGTCGGAATCGCCATGGCCGTACGGATGAGGTTATGCCCAAGCGGATTCCGACAGATGCAACCAAGCGACAGGACTCCTAAATCAACTCTCGCCTCGATTTCATGACGCCAGTATCTGTCGACCGATTCTCCAAGCGCGTGTTGGAACCGATCGACCGTGTCTCCGAAGTTCTCTTCGGCTTGATCATGGTCCTTACCTTCACCGGCTCGCTTAGCGTGGCCGAGGCGGGCCGCGACGATGTTCGCACGATGCTGATTGGAGCGCTGGGATGCAATTTGGCCTGGGGGATTATTGACGGCGTGTTGTATTTGCTGGGTTGCCTGGCGGAAAAGGGGAGGGGACTGCTGGCGTTTCATGCGGTCCGCAAGGCCACCGATTCGGCACAAGCCCAGCGTCTCATCGCGGACGCGGTGCCTTCGGCGATCGCGTCGGTCCTGACGTCCGCCGAACTCGAAGCGGTCGCCCAGCGGTTGAAACAACTGCCCGCACCGCCCGAACGAGCGTCTCTGGAAAAGAATGATTGGCTCGGCGCCGGTGGCGTTTTCCTGCTGGTGTTCCTCTGCACGTTCCCGGTGGTGATTCCGTTCATGGTCATGCGGACCGCCGGTCCGGCCCTGCGCGTCTCCAATACCATTGCCATCGTGATGCTGTTTTTAACGGGCTACGCCTTTGGACGCATGACGGGACGGCATCCGTGGCTGGTCGGGATTTCCATGGTCCTTCTCGGGTTGATTCTGGTCGGCCTGACCATGGCGCTGGGAGGATGAAACAAATGCAATTCCCTGCCTTTGCCTTGATCGCGTTTGCCGTCGTCCTGGCCGGCGCCAACGCGCTGGCTCAGGATAGGGCGATTACGCTCGATTCCAAAACAACGCGCACGCCGCCCGAGCTCACCGAAGAAGCGGACGTCTGGTCCTTCTCGGCTTCCGCTTCCACCTACATCGTGCCCGATTTTCAGGAATATGTGCAGCCCACGTTCACGGCCGACCGCGGCTGGCTCCATCTCGAAACCCGCTACAACTACGAGGATCTCAAAACGGGATCGGTCTCGATCGGCTACAATTTCGGTGGCGGCGAAAAAGTGGAATGGGAATTCACGCCGATGCTGGGCGGCGTGTTTGGCAATACCCGTGGGGTCGCGCCGGGCTACAAGTTTTCGCTCACGTATTGGAAGCTCGAGTTCTCCAGTGAAGGCGAGTGGGTCTTCGACCTAGGCAATTCGGAGGACAGCTTCTTCTACAACTGGTCCGAGCTGAGCATCTCACCCGTGGAATGGTTTCGCTTCGGCCTGGTGGGCCAGCGGACGAGAGCGTACCAGACGGACGTCGATATCCAGCGCGGGCTCCTCGTCGGTTTCTCGTTCAAGAAAATAGATCTCACCACTTATGTCTTCAACCTGGACCAGGGCAAGCCGACGTGGGTCTTCGCGGTCGGCGTGAGTTTCTGATGCCGAAGTTGGCCACTTGAGACACGCCCAATCGCACACCATCCTTATTGCTCAGGGAGAACACCACCATCATGAAACCCGAAAATCTAAACATGGACGAAATCACGGAAGCCCGGCGCAAATCCATGACTGCGTCCATTCGTACCATCAGCCTCGACGAATTAAAGGCGCTCGGCGTAAAACTCTTTCCCTTTGCGGGTGACCCGTGGCGGGAAAGGTTCTTCGGCTTTCTGGACGAGAACCGCGGCGCCACGTTTCATCACGCGACCGCAGACGACGGTGTCCAGGTGGTCTACTGTCACGCGAAGGAAAAGGGCATCTGGTTCCTGCCGAAAAGCGGCCTGGGACCGATGCAGCCGCAGGGGCTGGCGCGGTTCAAGCAAATCGTCGAGGGACGCTAGCCGCGCAGCATCTGAAATTTACAGGAGCAAACAGAGGGAACAGAGTTATTGGCTTTTGAATCTCTGCGTCCTCCGCCTGCTCGCGAAGACTTTCGGAGTTTCCTCCTGTTGAATCTCTGGTCTGATCGAACAGTTTTCGCGCTTGTCTAGGGAAATCCCGATCCGTAGTTTGTTAAATTCGCCCTCGCCAGCAGTGGCTCAGCTCATGGTGCGTTAGGTGTTTTCATGCACATGCAACGTTTGCTCAGCGTCCTGATTCTTCTGGTTTCCGTCTGCGGCGCTTGGAGTGGGCCGCCACCGCCCCAGCAAGCGCACGTGTTCGATGCCACCGTCCCTCATCGACGAGTGCAGCTCTCCTATCTCTTGTTTGTGCCGGTCAGCTATGCGGCCAAGCCGGGGACCCGTTGGCCTCTCATTCTTTACCTGCACGGTGGTTCGCTGCGCGGCGACGACGTGGAGCGATTACGCATTTGGGGGTTACCGCACAAACTGGAAAGCGAGCCGGATTTTCCGTTCATCGTTGTTTCGCCGCAGTGTCCTGCGGGCGAGATCTGGACGGATGCGGAGGCCATTGACGCACTCTTGGATCAGGTGATGCGCGATTATCGCATCGACCCGCTACGTATTTACGTCACCGGCCACAGCATGGGGGGGCGCGGCGCGCTTTATTTTGCTTACCGTCTTCCCTCGCGCTTCGCTGCGGTTCTAGCTTTGGGTACCTATTCGCCGATTCCCGCCTGGGGCGGCAAGCTCGCTCGGATTCCGCTTTGGTTGTTTCACGGCACGGCAGACGCGCACGCGCCCATCGCCGAAACGAAGGAGCTAGTTCAGGCGATCGAGGCGGCCGGCGGACACCCTCGTTTCAACATTCTGGAGGGACGGGATCATTTTATTTTGGATGTCTACGATCAGCCCGACATATACGAGTGGCTTTTGCAGCAGAAGCGAGGTGCTCCGGCCACGCCGAAGCCCCCCAACACCTAACCAATCGATGAAGCTGACGGCGGGAAGCTCTGCGATTAACGTCTGAGATGATTAAAACGCCTTCACTGCGGGCGACGCACTCTCTCTCGCGCCGCAGTTTATCTCCGTCTCGTTAGATCGTAAGAGCGTCGAACGTGATGCAGCTGGGGCGGGCTCGTCGCAGTAGTCGAGGCGGGCATCGCGTTCTGATCCTCTTCACTGTGGTCGGCCTCGCTGTCTTGTCGACCGACGCGGATTTGCCTAGATTCGTGTCATGAGAAAATCGATAGATTGTCGGGATCATCCAAGTGAAAAGAAGTGCACATTAAGAATGTCGGGGACCGAAGACGAAGTGTTGGACGCTGCGGTGCAGCATGCGGTTTCGGCACACGGTCACAGCAATTCGCCGGAATTGCGCGATCAGCTGAGGTCGATGCTCAAGGAAGAGAGCGATTAGAAGTGCCGGCGGTCATGAGGTTGCGCGACTTCGCCCGCGAGTGATTCCCCGTCGTCCTCGTCCTTCGTCGTCGTTCTCGTCCTCGATCTTCTCTCTTTTCCAGAACAAGGACGACGACGAAGGACGAGAAAGGCCATCACGGTCACGCTTCGCTCTGGATGCCGTCGATGAAGCCTTGCGCCCCGGTCTGAACATTGGCGGCGTTGGCTTCGTCCGTATCGATGTGCATGGCGAGGGCGAAGCTCGGATCCACCCGGATGAGCACGTCGCCAAAGATCAGTTCGCGATCGCCGGTCACTCGCACCCGCACGATCGATTTGTCGCGGATGCCGTAACCGAGGGCGTCCTCGGGTGTCATGTGAATATGGCGAAAGGCGCAGATGACGCCGCGCTCCAGCTGCACACTCCCCGCCGTGCCTTCGAGCGTGCAACCGGGCGTGTCCGCAATGTCACCGCTCTCGCGGATGGGCGGATGGACTCCGAGCTTGAATTGCTCGGTCATGGCGATCTCAACTTGGGAATATTTTCGCGTCGGCCCGAGAACGCGGACGCGCTCGATCCGTCCTTTAGGTCCGACGATGGCGAGCTGTTCCTTGCAGGCATACTGGCCGGGCTGCGAGAGATCGGCGTGTTTGGTGAGCTGATGGCCGGGTCCGAAGAGCGCCTCGACGTGTTCCTGAGTCAGGTGAATGTGATGCGCTGAAACCTCGACCAGAAAAGACCTTTGCTTCTGCGCCTCGAGCGCGTGCATGATGTAGGAGCGGCTGAGCGTGCGCAGTCCCTCCCGCGCCATCATGCGTTCCTCGTCCGCCGGCACGACGAGCACCGTCACCTTCGAATCATCCGTCGAAATCCGGCAGACGTCGTCGGATCCGCACGCGTCGCGATTGCGCTGTTCGTCGAGCGTGATTCCCATGCAATCCAGTCCCTGCAGTGAGAGGGCGCGGATCTCCGCGCTGCCCTGGCCGATGCCACCAGTGAAGACCACCGCGTCCAATCCGCCCATTGAAGCAACATAAGCGCCGAGGTACTTGCGCACGGCGTAGCAATAGGCCTTGAGCGCCAGCAACGCGCGATGCTCGTCCTGGTCAGCCGCCTTCAAAATTTCGCGCATGTCGCTCGAAACTCCCGAGAGACCGAGCAGGCCGCTTTTCTTGTTGAGCATTTCCTCGCTTTGCGAGGCGGTCAGGCCTTCGGTGCGTTCAAGAAAGGCGAGCACCCCGGCGTCCACGTTGCCGCAGCGGGTCCCCATGATGAGGCCCTCGCCCGGGGTGAATCCCATGGTGGTGTCGACCGAGCGTCCGTGGTCTATGGCGCAGAGCGACGAGCCGTTGCCGAGATGGCAGCTGACCAGTTGCAGCTCATTCGGACGACGCTGCAAGAACTGCGCGGCCCGCAGGGAAACGTACTGACGCGACGTGCCGTCAAAACCGTAACGGCGAATGCGCTGCTTCTCGTAGAGCTCGTAAGGCAGGCCGTAAAGGTAGGCATAGGC
>QHMY01000005.1 GCA_003218305.1 Verrucomicrobiota bacterium | reverse complement strand
CCGCCAGCGAGACTCCAGGTCAACGCGTCGACCACACCCACGCCGTCAAGTGCGGCCGTGCCCAAGCCGCTCGCGGCGCTGATCGCAAAACGTGGCAGGCGCGCAGCGCGCGCTTCGCCCACGCGATGAAAGGCGGCGGCGAAGCGCTGTTCGGAGGCGAGAATATCGGGCCGGCGTTCGAGGAGCTGCGAGGGCAGCCCGGCGGGCACAGCCCCGGGTTGATCGGGGAAGGAGCTGCGGGTCGAGAGCCGGCCCGCTGGGTAGTTACTGGTGACAATCTCAATGGCGCGGATCGCCTGCGCCCGCGCGGCTTGCGCGATGTAAACCGCGTCCTGCGCACTGGCGGCGCGGGCTTTGATCTGGGCGAGGTCAAAGTCGCTCGCGTGCCCCTGCTCCTTGCGCACGTCGGCCAGCCTTAAGGCTTCGTTGTAATAACCCAGTGTCTCCGAAGCATTCGCAGCCTGCTGCGAGGCCTCGATGGTCGAAAAATAGGCCCGCGCTACCGCCGCGGCGAGCGACTGCCGGGCGAATTCGTAGTCCAACGCAAGCGCGTCGCTTTCGGCCTGCGCGGCGGCTTTCTTTGAGCGAATACGCCCCCAGACGTCAGCCTCCCAGGCTGCGCCGACTCCGAGGCCGTAGACCCAGCGCTCCTGTGATGAATCCACGCTTCGGTTGCTGGCGCTGCCGCCCTCGTCGCCGACCCCCGGGATGCCGCCAAGACCGGGCGGTTCGACGCCACGATCAAGGTCGCCGTGAAGGTCCTGCCCCTGCCGGTTGCCGAGAATTTTTGCGCCGATGCGCGGATAGAGCGACGAGGCCGCCACCCGCACCGCGTAGCGCGAAGCTTCCACCCGCGCGGCCGCGGCCCGGAGGTCCGGATTGCGCATAACGGCATCCTCGACCAGCCGGGTGAGTTCCGGATCGTGGAAAGTGCGAATCCAGCCGGGCACAACTGGTCCGCGGCGGTGGCCGCCACTCCACCGGCCGGGGATATTGTCGGGGTTGGCCCCGGCCTCGGTGAGAATACCAGTGCCGAAGGGCGGTATCTTAAGCGCGCAACCGGCGAGCAAACAGCACGCAGCGGTAGCGAGCAGATTTCGAATTCTCATGCGTAGCTCTAGTGAAGCTTGAAGACAAACCAATCGATCTTGGCTGAGACGCGAACGAAGACCTTGCGGATGATGTGCAAAAATTTTACGTGCTCGGTGTAGATCGCGCCATGGCCGCGGGCGCCGGCGGCAAGGAAGAGGTCCTTGTCGTTGCCGTCCAGGAGCAGGCGAACCGCGATACGCGCTTCCGGCAGGGCGCCCGGAAGGGTGACTGCCAGGCTGCCGCTGATAGGCATCTGCCCTTGCGCCGTAGCCCAAAGGATGGAGTCCACCTTGCATTTGATGATGCGCCCCGGATACATCTCCATGAAGATTTCCGCCTCGTTGCCCGGCTCTACGTAACGCAGTTCGTTCTGGCTAAAGAAAGCCAGCACCCAGGGATCATCCTCCTCGATGAAGCTCATCACCGCCATGGTGGCAAACTGCGTGGCGCGAACGCCGGGACGCAGCGCGAGGTTCGTCACCCGGCCGTTGGCCGGCGCGAGATGCGTCGCGCCGTCGAGGTCGTATTTCGAACTCAAGAGGTCCTGTTCGGCCTTGGCGATCTGCGCTTTGGACTGCGATTCCGTGGCGGCGGCAGCGAGGAATTCACTTTCCAGATTTCCGAGATCACTTTGCGCCTGTTCGAGATCAGCTCGTCTCCCGGCGCCCGTCGTGGCCAGCGCGGTGAATTGTTCGACGCGTTTCTTCGCCAGGTCGATTCGCGGCTCGAGCGCTGCTTTCTTCGCAATCGCGTTATTGAGTTGATCCTGCCCTCCACGCAGAGTGGCCTCGGCGGCTTTCGCGGCCGCCTCGAATGGAACCGGGTCGACCTTGAAGAGCACATCGCCCTTCTTGATCGGCCGGTTCGGCTCGATCGGCACCTCGATCACCTGCCCAGTCACCCGCGGCACAATCGGGATGACGTAATTCTGCGCTCGGACTTCGCCCGCCGAAGGCGCGACGATGTTCATGAAGAGGATAATAATCGCCAGGCAAACGAGTGGAATCGTGATGACGATGACCTGGCTGGTGATGTTCCAGGGCAGCCACTTCTTCTTGAAGAAGATGAACCAGACGATGATCGAATAGATGATCAGGAGGATGAGTTCCATTACGCCTTCCCTCCTGTGATTTGCCGTTCAAGTTGGGCAATGCGCGCGCGAAGTGTTTCGACCTCGCTCGTTTCCTCCACCTTGGCGGCGCCATGATCGTCATGCCCGAGGGTTTCATCTACATCGGTCCCGTACGCCATCTTGTGCAGGACCGGTTTGGTGTAGGCCCAAAGCCATGCAAATGGCCAGAGCAGCCCACCAAAGCACAGCGAGAGCAAGCAGAGGCAATGAATCGCGTGGGTCTGTGGATGCTTTTTCTTTTCCGCAATCTTTTCCGGCATGACATGCACAAGCCAAAAAACAGCGATGCCGATAATCGGCGCGATGACGAGGACGACCCACGAAATACCGTTAGCGATGGAATCCAGCGTCTCGCCGTGGAAGAGCGAGGCGTGGGCGGATTGCGGGAGCAAGGCCAGGCTGAGGAGGATGAGTGGGAGCGTCGCTTTGCCGCAACTCCGTGACAGGACCGTGCGAATGGGTGGTGGTGCGATCATTGTTTGAGTGGTGAAACGGAGCCCCGGCCGCGAATTCAGCGGAAGCTCAGTTCCTTCGGCAGTATGTGGAATCGAGATCATCTGGATTGGCGCGCCGCCGTCCTGACGGCGCGCCTCGGTTTTGTTTTCAGGGACAGCCGCCTATTTCTTTGTTTTCAGTTTCCTCGGACCAGCAGCTTGGTTTGAACGGTAGATTCTCCGTTCAAAGCCGAAGAGACTATTGGACCTTGGTCGTACTGGAAAACGAGGTAGTGGGACAGATCCGAGATTGGAGCGACGCATCTGTTTGGCGCCAACGGCGCTTTTCATTGTCAGCCTGGGGCAACGCCCCAGGATTTGCATCCCGTTATGATTCAGCGCTAAAGGCGCGATTCATTCCGGCTAGAAGCGGCGACCGCTAGATTGACACGCGCTTTCAGCGCTGGTCTCCCTCTAATCAAAACCCTGGGGCGCTGCCCCAGGCTGAAGTGAGGCTGCGCCGTTGGCGCTGAGCAGGTACAAACACCGCGCCATCGAACACTCGAGCGAGCACACTGGGAGGAACAGAACTGTGCGCATCATCTGTCCCTCGACTCGCAGAAGCCCCCGCAGAGAAGAGGCTCTCTGACGTCGTTAACCTTTCTGCAAATCCGCCAGGGCTTTGAGGACCTCGTCGCTGTGTTCGGCCGGCTTGACCTTGAGGAAGACCTTCGAAACTTCCCCCTTCGGATTGATAATGAAGGTGTTTCGCGCCGACATCTTGGCTCCTTCGTATTCCATCACGGAGCCGTATTCGGTCGAGATCTTCGCGCCCGTGTCGGCGAGGAGCTTGAAGGCCAAACCCTCCTTCGCGCAGAACTCCTTATGAGAATCGGCACTGTCGACGCTCACGCCGAGAACCACGGCATGGAGAGCCTGATACTTCTCGAGGTCGCGCTGGAAATTATGCGCTTCCAGGGTGCATCCACCCGTAAAATCCTTCGGATAAAAATAGAGGACGACCCAATTGCCGCGGTAATCCTTCAGATTGACGGTGCTGCCGTCGCCGCTCGGGAGAGAGACTTCAGGCGCGACACTCCCCACGGCCGGCGGGTTCAGCGTTCCTTCCGCGGCCACGACCATGGCGGCAACGCTTAGCGACAGAATGACGGCAGCGAATGTATTTTTCATTTTGTTCTCCGGTGAAGCCTCAAGACTAGCGGGCAATATCCGGTCTTGGAAGCCCGAAGATGCGGCCCCGCGCATCCACGCTGGACTGGACCGCGAACTCCATGGAAAATACCATATGTATCTCCCGAAACGTCGGTCCTGGGAATTGCCCGACTCCGCTCTCACGCCCGAGGGACACTATCTGCAACGAAGGGAGTTCCTGCGCACATTGGGCCTCGGCCTGGCTGCCACCGCGCTTCTGCCGGCGAGCCTGCGCGGAGCTTCGAGCGGTTTCCCTGGTTCTTTGAATCCATCGTTCAAGCTCGATGGAGTAAAGCTTACCCCGCTCGAATCGGTCACCGGTTACAATAATTTCTACGAATGGGGCCTTTCGAAAGACGCGCCGAGCAAGCTCGCGAATCAGGGTTGGAAGACCGAGCCATGGACGATCGAGATCGGTGGCCTGTGCGAAAAGCCGGCGAAGTTTGAAGTAAACGACCTGATCAAGGCCCTGGGTGGGATCGAGCAGCGTAATTACCGGCATCGTTGCGTGGAAGCGTGGTCGATGGTGGTCCCGTGGGATGGATTCCCCCTCGCTAAACTGATTGCCCTGGCGCAGCCGAAGGCCGAGGCAAAATTCATCCAGTTCACCTCCTTTTTCGATCCAAAGATCTGCGAAGCTCAACGCTCGAAGAATTACCCCTGGCCCTACACGGAAGGATTAACGATTGCGGAAGCGACCAACGAGCTCGCTTTCCTCGCCACAGGCATTTACGGCAAACCGCTGCGGAACCAAAACGGAGCGCCCATTCGTTTGGTCGCGCCGTGGAAATACGGATTCAAAGGCGCGAAATCCCTCGCGAAAATCGACTTCGTGGCCGCGCAGCCGAAAACGCTCTGGAACGAGATGGCGCCGGATGAGTACGGTTTCTACGCCAACGTGAACCCCGAGGTGGACCATCCTCGCTGGAGCCAGGCCAACGAACGCATTATCGGCGGCGGGTTCTTTGCCGGAAAAAAACCGACGTTGAAGTTTAACGGCTACGAAAAAGAAGTCGGCTCGCTCTACGCCGGACTCGATTTGCGCAAGAATTTCTGAGTCGCGTTCGTGCCCTGATGACTGTGCTGGCGAGAATTCTGGGGCATAAACTTTTCGCGCTCGCGATCCTCATTGGCGTAGGCGTCTGGTTGCTCGTGATTCCGGCGCTGACGGATCAGCTCGGCGCCAATCCCCTCGAAAAACTCCTCCATCAAACCGGCGAAATCGCCATCTGGACCCTCGGGTCGGTTCTGGCTCTCACTCCCCTGCGAACTCTCTTTCCGAGGTCTCGTGTCATTGGCGCGCTCAATCGCCACCGCCGCTACCTCGGCGTGACCGCTTGTCTTTACGGGCTGCTCCATTTCACCTGTCACTTCCTTTACGAAGGTGGCTGGGACGGTCTCCTCAAAAGCTTTTCCAAGCCCTTTATCTGGCTCGGATTCTCCGGCCTAACGATTTTGGTCATCCTCGCTCTGACGAGCAATAACTGGTCGGCGCGAAAACTAGGGCGTAACTGGAAACGTCTCCATCGCCTGGCCTACCTCGCCGCGGCGTTGCTCCTCCTCCACCAGTCGATCGCCGGCAAAGGCCATTGGCATATCGCGCGCTGGATTGTCTTCCCGCTCGTGACTTTGCAACTGGCACGCTTCGTCAAGAATTGGCTTTCCCGCCGGCGCCTCGCGGATGCGACAGCCTCCTAATCTGATTTCACAGGAGGAAACAGAGATAACAGAGAGGGGAAATTCTTAAACCCTCCGTTTCCTCAGTTACCTCCTGTTGAGTCCTCTCCTTAATGGGCAGTGTATCCGCCATCGACTGCGAACACTTGCCCGACGGCAAAAGAAGCCAGGTCCGAGCAGAGGAACAGAACCATGTTCGCCATCTCTTCAGGCTGGGCGGCGCGGCCCATCGGCGTGTTGGCCAGGAGGTGGGTGCGGGTGTTGTCGTCCGCGAACCAATGTTTGGTCATGCCGGTTTCCACCAGGCCGGGAGCCAGCGCGTTGATCCGGATTCCCTGCGCCGCGTACTCGATCGCGGCCGCTTTCGATAAGCCAATCACCGCATGCTTCGCCGCGACGTAGGCGCTGATCCCCGGCTCGGCGATCATTCCGGCAATCGATGCATTATTGACGATGGCGCCGCCGCCGGCCTTGAGCATGTGTTGAATCTCATACTTCATCGAGAGGAAGACGCCTTTGAGATCGACGGCAAGAACCTGATCGAACGCTCCTTCTTCAACGTCGGCGAGTAACGCGCCGGCCGGAAGGACGCCGGCGTTATTAAAGGCAAGGTGCAGTCCACCGAAGATCTCAACGGCAGAAGCTACGAGGTGCTGGACCTGCTGCGCGTCGCGCACATCTGTCTCAATAAAGATTGCGGCGCCGTCCTCTCGCTTGATCGCCTCAACGGTTTCCCAACCCTCAGGATTCACATCGCCAATCACAACCTTCGCTCCGCATTGCGCGAAAAGACGTGCCGTCGCGCGACCGATTCCCGTGCTGCCGCCGGTCACCAGCGCGACCTTGCCGGCGAAATTGAATGGATTCTCTTTCAAGCGTCCTCTGCCTTACGAGGGTTGGAGGTGGGCGGCGGCGGCGGTTTGCCTTCTGGCTGAAACAGGGGCGTTACAACAAACACGATCTCGATCCTCATGGCGGCGACATCGTAGAAATTCCGCCCTACTGCGACTATGGGACCTTGGTCCCACGGAAGATTCAAATCTATCCTCCTCGTCCTTCGTTCTCGTCCTCGTCCATCGATCCGTCTCCCTGACTCGTGGGAACGAGGACGAGGGACGAGCACGACGACGAGGACGAATTCCCACTTATTTCGTCTCCTCGACGTCCGGCAGTTTCCACGTCTTCCCTCTCGTACGAAAACACATCGGACCAAGGTCCCATGGGAGCCGCCGCGAGATTTTCGTAGAACTTGGCGATCACGAACCCGTTCCGCTTAATCCTTCTCGCGCTGGCGCTGAATGGTTGCACCCAGCCCTTGGCGACGGTCAAGAATGTAACGCCGCGCTATGAAGTGTCGGCTGCGACGTCCGGCGAATCTACGCCTACCCAGCAATCCATTGCCGAAGGCGAGAAACTCCAACGGAGTGATCCCCGAACGGCGATCGCGAAATACTTGAGTGCCACTGAATCCGCCCTCGCCCGATTACGAACGCGACCGGACGACGCCGCAGCATCGCGCGACTACAACTTTGCGCTCGGCCGTGTGTTTTCTGTCATTCGCGAAGCGCAGATCGATGCCTGGTCGCAACCGCTGACGGTTCCTGGTTACGTCATCACGCATCGCAAGGCCACGCGCGAGATCTGGAATCCAGTCGATTACGAATTCACACCCTGCGATGAGCTTGTCGTCGGTGGCATGGCCTTTCACGAACGCGCGCGCCGCGTTGGCCTCGGAGCCACCTTGCTCGCAACGCGACGGTCGGCGCTAAAGGATTTTCAAAAGCAATTCTACCGCTCCCCGCACTTGTATTACGACGTGACCGCGGTCGCGAAGTTCGAGGGAAACCGTTGCGAAATCGGGTTCCAGGATCCGCTTGAGCAAAAAAAAGTTACGGTGGCGGGAAGGAACGTCCCGCTGGCCGGCGACTTCAGCACCGCGGTGGCCACGTTCCTTGTGCGCGAGAAACCGGAGAAGCTTGGTCTTACGCGGCTGCTCCATCCCGACGCCTACAAGGACACGGTGTTGCTTTACCGGTTGCAACCCTACCACCCGGACAAGATTCCGGTGTTGTTTGTGCACGGCCTCCAGGACACCTCGGCGACGTGGATGCCGATGTTCAATGCCCTGCTCGACGATCCTGACATCCGGGATCACTATCAGTTTTGGTTCTTCACGTATCCGACTGGCTACCCCTTTCCTTACTCCGCGGCGCTCTTGCGCCATGATCTCGATCTGTTCGACAAGGCATTTCCGGACCACAAACCGATCGTCATTGTCGGTCATAGCATGGGTGGCCTCCTGACGCGGATGATGCTGACCGATAGCGGCAAGGACGAAATGTGGCGCTACCTCTTTAATGATTCACCAGCTGCGACTCCACTGACGGCGGAAGATCGGAAACTGCTGGAGACCGTCTTCATCTTTGGAGCGCGGCGCGACATCAGCCGCGCGGTTTTTCTTTCCACACCTCATCGCGGCGCCGCGATGGCTTCCAACTGGATCGGAAAGATTGGAACCAAACTGGTTCACTTGCCGCAAAATCTCGTGAAGGCCGGCGCCGATATGACCACGGCAGCCGCAGAAACCAAGGGCGCGTTCCATCTTCGCCGCATGCCGAATAGCATCGACACCCTGTCGCCCACGAGCAGTTTCGTCGTGGCAATGAACAAGCGCCCGCTGGCGGCCGGAATCCCGTATCATCAAATTATGGGAGACCGCGGCCGCGGCGACAGTCCCAATAGCAGCGATGGCGTGGTCGCTTACTCGAGTTCTCATCTCGATGGCGCTCAGTCCACGCGCATCGTGCCTTCACATCATAACACGCATCAAAACCCGGAGGGGATCGAGGAACTGCGGCGCATCCTCAAGAGGCACCTCCGAAATAGGTCGTGACCGTGACAAGGGCGAGCCGGTGACAACTTCGACGCGATGTTCCTCTGCGAAGGTGCTCACAGCCGGAGCTTACCGTGCTAGCAAACCGACGACCATTGCACGACGGAGCCTTGATCGACTCCCGGACGTGCTCACGGCGTTTTGAGGTTTCAAAAATTCACACCCCCTTGAACAATTGGCCCATGCAAGTCGGTCTTATTGGTGAACCCAGCAGAGACAAAGTCGGTCCGCAACCAGCGGTAGCCGACCTGGACCCAGAACCACCGGCTCACTTGAAATTCGAACCCGCCCTGAAGCTGATAGCTCCAGTCCTCGCTTGATCTCGGCGTTCTCACGAGCGTCGTTCCCTCGCGACGGATCTCGTAAGCCGCGTCGGAATTGGCATCGAACCCACCGATATCACCTTCCGCGTAGAGTGATGTCGCCTTCCCAATCTTCACTTTGCCACGGGCTCCGATGACGGGATCGACCCAGTCGATCGAGCCTGTTGCCTCCGATTTCGTGGGAAACCCGAGCAACTCGCGCAGACGGGGAAGGCGTGGGTCGCCGTTATCCACGATGCTTAGGTTAACGTCTTCGTAATTGTAGCGCGCGCCGGCAAACAGGGTGAGGTGACCCTTCTCGCAATCGATCACCCGGTAACCAACAAAGGCTTCGATCAATCCGTCCTTAAGGTGAAGATGCGCGTCGGTAAAAAGAATCCCCGGCAGAGTCGCAGAGGCGCCTACCTCAAGATATTGGCCGTCCCCGAAAAACTCCCACCGCCGATACCGGGCGTCGATGCTGAGGACAAGAGGGATATGAGTGAGATGATCGAATAGCTCACTGAAACTGACATCCGAGGTGCCGACTAATCCACGGACTCCACTATCGCCGGAGATACTGGGTAACCACCCGGGAATACCGATGCGAAACTCCCATTCCTTCGGAGTTTCGGGTGCGGGCGCGACAGACTTCGAGTCTGTCATCTCTGTGCCTGCCAGCGCGAGGGCAGGCAGAAACAGAATGATGGCAAACACAAGGCACACTCGTGCGCTCCGGTGGTGGCTTTGGGTTCGCTGCATGGCGTCAGTCTTTCTTCTTGGATTGCCGGCCGCACCCACCCAAGGTCAGGTGCGGCCCGGAAATCTGGTTTCACTTCCAGCTTTTAGTTGCCCGCGTGTTCTTTCATGGCTTCCTCGATCTTTGCCTTCACCGCGTCGAGATTGAAGCTTGAGCCCTTCTGCATCGGCGGATATTCGATCGCGGTCGTGGCCAGTTTGGCGACTTCCTGCTGGACAAAAACGAAGCGCCAGAACTCGTACTGGAACCAACTGAAATAGCCCTGCGCCCCATCCAGCATTCCGTTTTCCGGCCAGGTCAGGCGCTCGAAAGGATCGATTCGCAGATTGATCAGAGTCGGCGCATCAACGTGAATTTTGCCGCCAACCCAGCCCTTGGGCTGCTCGATGAAACGATATTTGAAATCATCGATTCGCACCGCGCCGAGGCTGCTTTCTCCGAAGTAGAAAATCTCGTGGCGGTTGGATGGACCTTTCCCCGTGATGAGGTCCATCTGGTTGTAACCGTCGAGATGGTTCTTGTAGGTCCGGTCGCCAATCTTCACGCCCTTTAACAACTGATCGGTAATATTGGCGTTGCCGGCGGCAGCGACGAAGGTCGGGAACCAATCCATGCCGGAGAAGATGCCGTTCTGCACCGAATCCGCGGGCACCTTGCCCGGCCAGCGCAGGATGCAGGGCGCACGGAAGCCACCCTCATAAATGGTGCCCTTTTGCCCTTTGAACGGCGTGTTGCCTCCGTCCGGCCAGGTAAATGTCTCCGTGCCATTGTCTGTGGTGAAGACGAGGATGGTGTTGTCGTCCACGCCCAGGTCCTTGAGCTTCTTCATCACGTCGCCAACGATGTCGTCGATCTGGGCCATGCCGGCTTCCTGCATGGTCCAGCCATTCTTCGAATTGCGCGTCTTCTCGTACTTCTCCGAGAGATGCGTCACGATGTGCATGCGCGTGGGATTGAGCCAGAGGAAGAACGGTTTGTTGTCGGCCTTGGCCTTATCCACAAACTTGAGGGCCAGATCGCGGATCTCGTCGTCGACTGTCTCCATCCGCTTGGGATAGAGCGTGCCCGCATCCTCGATCTTCTGTTTGCCGATCTTGCCCCAGCGCGGCATGTCCGTCGGATCGTCTGTGGCCGTGGCCCACGAGTGGACCATGTTGCGCGGCCCGACCTTATCCAGGAGTTCCTGCGGATAGGCGGGATGCGCGGGATCTTCCATGGCATCGAGGTGATAGAGGTAGCCGAAGAACTCATCGAAGCCGTGGACGGTAGGCAGAAACTCATTGAGGTCGCCGAGGTGGTTCTTGCCGAACTGGCCGGTGGCGTACCCCATCGACTTCAGGACGGTGGCGATGGTGCAGGCCTCGGCGGGGAGCCCGGTCTTGGCTCCAGCCTGGCCGACGGTGGTCATTCCGGTACGAATCGGTAACTCGCCGGTAATGAAGTTGGCGCGCCCCGCCGTGCAACTCGCTTCCGCGTAGTAGTCGGTAAAGAGCATGCCTTCCTTCGCCATCTTATCGAGGTTCGGCGTCCGGCCGGCCATCATGCCGCGATGATAGGCGCCGATATTCCAGATGCCGATGTCATCGCCCATAATGACGACGATGTTGGGTTTGTTTCCGGAAGCCGGCGCAGGTGATTGCGCGTACGCTCCCGCCGTAAGGACACACAACGCCAGCCCGAACGCCGGCGCGAGAGATCTCAATCTTGGTTTTGGTATCATAGTATTAGATGGTGGTGGAACCTGGGTGGAGGCCGTTTGTTGGCTGGCGGGGCGCTGGCCGAGAATCGCTGGGAGGGCTAGGCAGTGACACGCTGGCCCCGCTTATTCCTCAAAGTGTAAAAGGCTCTGGCAGAGCTGATTCTTTGGGGCCGCGCTGCGGCCGTATATGAGACTTTGGTCTTACGTCCCTTACGGGCCGCCCGTCTTGTCCCTCACGCAGCGGAATCCGAGGTGATTCGTGCCCGTGGTAATTTCGCCCTTGCCGCGGGTGCCGACAATGTAGCGCGAGCAATATTGATCGTTGCAGAGGAAGGAACCGCCGCGGTGAACGCGCTTTTTTTCGTTAGGCTCGGCCGGATCGAAGGGCGTATCCGGACCCTGAGGATTGATCGTCAGATTGCCGGCTTTGGCCAGCTCCGCGTAATAATCCGCCCGGTACCAATCGCTGCACCATTGCCAGACGTTGCCCGACATGTCGTAGAGGCCGTAGCCATTCGGGGGAAATTTCGCCACCGGCGCCAGCCCGGTAAAACCGTCGTCCGCCTTGTCGGTCACCGGGAACTTTCCCTGGTAGGTGTTCGCCATCCATTTGCCGCCTGGACGAAACTCATCTCCCCAGGTGTAAGTTTTTTTCTCGAGGCCGCCGCGGGCGGCGAATTCAAACTCAGCTTCGGTCGGCAAGCGCTTCCCGGCCCATTTCGCGTAGGCTTCAGCGTCCGGGTACGCGACATGCACGACCGGATATTTCTCTTTGCCCTTGAGATCACTTTCCGGTCCCAACGGGTGCCGCCAGTTTGCCCCCTTCACGTAACTCCACCATTGGAAATGATTGTTCAGCGCCACTTCGTGATCCGGCGCGGTGAAAACGACGGAACCGGCGACAAGGTTCTCTTCGGGCGCCGTGGGAAATTCTTCCTTCGTGGGCGCTCGTTCCGCGATGGTGACGTAACCAGTCGCTTTCACGAACTTCTCGAATTCCTCGTTCGTCACCGTCGTCTTATCCATCCAAAAGCCGTCGACGCGCACACGGTGAAGCGGCTCGGCGTCGTTCGACGGCATCGCCATCTCGCCGCTGCCGTGGCCGTTCGTCACCGCCCCCATTTCAAATTCACCGCCTGGAATCCAGACCATCCCGTTCGGGCCAGGCGTGACGTTCGCTTTCTGCGCAAATGCGCTCAGCGCCAGAAGGGCGCAACTTCCGCAGAGGATGAAGGTCCGGACCCAGAGTTGTGAACGCGTCACCTTTAATTCTAATTTCCTCACCAGCGGATACTGAAGCGACGGCGGCAGATGACGTATTGGACCTTGGTCTTATCGCAGATCCAACAGGAGGAAACCGAGGAAACGGAGATGCAGAATTAACTGCGGCTAGATGTCTCCAGGCGTTTTCAAACGCAGTGGAGGTCGAGTTGGATGCCGGCTTCGCGAGACACGCGCAAAAAGATTTCGGCATCCGAAATCAAGGTATGGAGCGGCAACGCGCTCAAATTCGGGCCTTCGCGCTCTCCCGAGTGGAAGACGAACGAAATGACGGCCTGTCGGGAGTCGGATTCGTTGATGGCGCGGACAACGCCGTTCCCGACGAGCATTCAGGCGGAGCTCCGCCGGCAAAGCGCGACACTTGATCGTTAAGGTCACAACACCGCGGACCCTTCCTGATCGTGATCGCCGGGCCGAACGCGAGGCGAAGCGAGCGAAGCAGCGTGAAGAGAATGTCGGACGGGCTGCGAAAATGCGGGTCGCCCGCCTGGCATGGGAGCGCGATCTCAGCCTGGCACCAACGCCGCCGGCACGAGGGTCGCTACCCGAGGTCCTGGTCGGGTGCTCGGGCTGGTTCTACTGGCACTGGCGAGGAAGTTTCTATCCGGAGGAACTACCGACGAACCGATGGTTCCAGCACTATTCGAAGCGTTTCAAGACCGTCGAACTCAATGCCCCCTTCTATTCATGGCCTACTCCGGCCACGGTGCAGACCTGGGTGCGGCAAGCCGGTCGTCGCAAGTTCGTTTACACGGTCAAAGCCTCCGAGTTGATCACTCACGTCAAACGGTTCTCCGGAACCGAGACCCTGGTGAAAGACTTCGGTCACATCGCAGACTTGCTCGGCCCGCGCATGGGCTGCTTCCTCTTTCAACTTCCACCCAGCTTCCACTATACCCGTCGTCGCTTGGAACGAATTGTTGGCCAACTTGATTCGGGGCGCCGGAACGTGGTGGAATTTCGGCATAAGAGTTGGTGGAACGAGGTCGTGTTCGCAACCTTTCGGAAGGCCGGCATTATCTTCTGCTCCTGCTCGGGGCCGCGGCTTCCGGATGAGTTAATTAAGACCGCGGACGAAATCTACGTCCGCTTTCATGGAATCAAACAGTGGTATCGCCACGATTACACGCGAACGGAATTAGAGGCGTGGGCTGCTCGAATTCGGAGGAGCGAAGCGACCCGGGTCTGGGCGTATTTTAATAACGACCGCAATGGATACGCGATCAAGAACGCGCGGATGCTGTTGAGGCAACTTCAATAGGCAACAAACATTAACACGAGGAGGCCGAGATTACGGAAGGCAGAAGGCGGGTTGTAGCGGCGCTTGTGTCAAGCGCCAACCGGACTAGACAGGCGCTTGGCACAAGCGCCTCTACATGATCTCGGTTACCTCTGTTTGCTCCTGTTGAGAAATCGTCTTCCGCGCTCAGGCCGCGACGGCCTTGCGAACAAGTTGGACGAGGTTTTCGTCGTCGAACGGTTTGGAGAGGAATCCATAAGCGCCCGCCTCCAAGGCGGCTTGCCGGACCGAAGGATCATCTCGGCCGCTGACAAAGATGATGCGGGTATCGGGCGATTCCTGGCGGAGGGCCTCCTGCACTTCCAATCCATTCATGTCGGGCATAAAGACGTCGAGAATGGCCACGCGGCACGGCGTGTCTCCCACGGCCGAGAGGAAGGCCAGTGGGTGGTTGAACTTTTCCACGTTGAAGCCCTCGCACGTCAACAGGCGACCCAGCGCCTTGAGCATCGAAGGATCGTCATCGAGCAGACAAACGGACGGTCCGTCGGGGGCGCACCCGTTGGCAGAATCCTCGACCAGGCCTTGTGGCTCATCCGCGTGCATGATGGTTGATAGAGCTGGCATTGCGGCACCTTCTGATGTCGAAGCGGAGACGGCTATCGGACCTTAGTCCCAGCCCGAGCCTAGCTGCTTCGCGGTGCAGTTCGGTAGTTTTACTAGGGAATCGCTTTTGGCCGCATTCCCAGATGTGTCCTATTGGCGCGCCCTTTTACCTGGCCTCGGGCAGGCAAATGGTGAAGAGAGCGCCGTCCGGGTGATTTTTACCGGAAAGCGTACCTCCGTGCGCTTCGACGATGCTTCGCGCGATGGCCAGGCCCATGCCGGTCCCTTCCGCCTTGGTCGAAAAGAAAGGCTCGAACAACTGCTCCACGATCCCATCGGGAAATCCGGGGCCAGTGTCGCGCACGCCCACGCAAATTTTTCCCTCCTCGACGGGCCCAACCCGAACGACGACCCGGCGCGCCTCCGCCCGGACCACACCTAACGACTCAAAAGCGTTCATCGTCAGGTTCAGCAGCACCTGCAACAATTGAACGCGATCGCCCAGGACAACGCCGGCCCTGTCGTCCACTTCCGTAACGAGACTGATCTTTCGAGCAATCGCGTCCGCCCGGATGATCCGAGCCAGATCCGTGATGATCTCGCTGATGGGGACGCGCGCATAGGACGCTTCGCTCTTGCGCACCATGTTGCGGATGCCTTCGATGACTTCTCTTGCGCGGTGGCCATCCGACACGATATCCGCCAGCAGTTCCTGGAGTTCGGTTGTTCCCAGCTTGCCGCGGGCGAGCAGGCGCTGCCCGGCGCTGGCGTTGGCGACCATGGCTCCGACGGGGTTGTTAATTTCATGGGCGAGCGAGGCCGCCAGTTCACCCATCAAGGCGACACGTCCCACCCGGGCCAGTTCCGTATTTTGGAGCTGATGATCCAGTTCGGCCTGCTTTCTCTCGCCGATGTCGATGCAGGAACCGATGTAGCCGAGAAAGACGCCCTCCGCGTCAAAGCGCGGCGTGCCGGTATCAAGCAGCCAGCGGTACTCCCCGTCGTGGCGACGCAACCGGTACTCGACCGTGAATGGCTCGCGTTTAGCAAAGGCGCCGCCGCAGACCTCGAGACAATGCGCCACATCCTCGGGGTGAACCCCCTTCAGCCATCCCTCGCCCATTTCTTCATCCGCGGTCCGGCCGGTGAATTCCAGCCAGCCCTTGTTGAAGAAGATGCCTTCCTTGTCCGGGCCCGACATCCAGATCATGACGGGGGCCGTGTCGGCCACGGTCCGAAACCGCGCGTCACTTTCCCGCGAGCTTTGCTCCGCCTGCTTGAGCCGGGTAATCTCCGAGTGAGAAGCCACCGCCCCACCTTCGGATGTCTTCAACGGTACCACCCGCGCCAAAAA
>QHMY01000267.1 GCA_003218305.1 Verrucomicrobiota bacterium | reverse complement strand
AGTGTGGCGAAAGTAGCCTTTGCTTTTTCCTGGGGATGTTCGGCGGACCCGCGCGCGTCGTTTTTTGCGCTTTTGCATCCTGCCAGCGTGGCGGCCAACATCAGAACGTAAATACTTCGCATAGCGATATTTAACCTATTTAACGGATTTAACTGATTGAAGGTTCATTTCTACTGCGTTTTGCCCTGGGCTTTCAAGCACTTCGCGAGGAGCGCTTCGGCCTCGTTCAGTTCCTTTGCCTTTTTCAGCGTGCGATAATTGTGCACGGCGCGCCGCAGCAAGCCCTCGGCTTTGGGCAAATCCTGGTTTGCCAGAAGGAGCGTGCGGCCGAGGCCGGTGAGCGCATATGCAATTCCAGGGGGATCCGCGAGCGTCTCGAATTCGCCGAGCGCGGCCTGCCAGCCGTCCATGGCGGCGGGGGTGGCGCGTCCGAGTTTGTCCTTCGCTTCCTTGAAGTAGTTGCCCGCCCGCTGGAAGGCGTCGGTGGCTTCCGGGAAACGGCGCTGCTCCAGTCGCCACAGGCCGACTTCGTTGTGAAACGTGCCTTTCAATGCGGGATCGTCGATCTCGCCGACGCGGCCCGCGAGCGCTTCCAGCCGATGCATGAGGGCGTTGGTGTCGCTCGCATTGGCTGCGACCTGGGCCAAAGCGAGATTGTTGCGAAACCAATCTTTGTTGCGGCCAAGCTCCTGATTGATATCCGCAGCCTGCGCCAGAGCTGCTTGCGCTGACTTGTAATCGGCGATCTGGCGATACGCCTGCCCTTCGTTATGGAGAGACATCGCCGCATTCGTGCGATCATTCAAAAGAAAGTAAAGGTCCGCAGCCAAACCCCACTGCTTCGCCGCCGCGGACCAATTTTCGCTTTCGGTGAGTTTGAGCGCCTCCACCACCGCGCGCTGCGCTTCCTCGACATGCATCGGCTGCGGTGGCGGCGGCTTCGCGGAGCGGCAGCCGGTGATCAAGACGGCTGCGATTGCGATTGGGAGGGCGAGCGTTCTGGCGAGCCTTTTCAGTTTATGGTGATACTTCAGCATTTTTACTCCAACCTCGGTCTCACAATGCTCTCAGGCGCGGCGTTGGTGCTCGGGCCGAAGGCGCCTTTCAAGAGCCAATGCCGTTTCAGGCCCTGCACCGCTTCGTCTGTATGCACAATCAAATCGGACACCTGGCGCAGAATAAATCCGTTGGCCTGCACTTGGGCATTCAAATTACTGGTAAGATTGCCGACGTTTTCAAGCGTCACCACGAGGTTGCTGACGATTACGTTAATATTAGTTTGCGCCGCGATGATCGTTTTATCCGAAGAGCTCAGCACCTGGTCTACACGCGCAGCCACGTTGGTGAGGACGGGTTTGGCGGTCACCAGCAGGTCATCGGCGTGTGTCACGATCGCGGCGGCATTCGTCAGCACGCTGGCCAGCTTGTTCGTGAGTGCCAGCACGTCCGGCAGCGCGTGTTCCACGGTATTGACGACGCGTTCGAGGCGCTCGGTTAGCGCCGGCGATTCCTCGACCTCCAGCCAGTAACCTTTGTTGTCGGACGGCACCTGCTTATAGGCGGCGATTTTATCGTCCCAAATGCCCTCGGGTTTCTTTGTCTTAATGGTTCTGTCGATCAGGTGGATTTGTTGGAGGCCAAGCTGCACGATGATATTGAAGTTGGATGAATTTAGCGGCGCGTACGCGCCAAGGACCATATGGTTGCTGGCGAAAATCTCCTGGCCCAAAACGATGTTTGGGCGATCGACGAGGGCCCGCGCTTCTTTGACAGAGTTTGTCAGCAACCGATTAAACAGATAGCTCGGCGGCGCATTGGTGCCCTTGGTGACTTCGACGTAACGGCCGCCGAGGAAATCGGCCGAAAAGACTTTCGCGCGCGAATCCGCCCAAATGTAGCCGTAATACGGTTCCCAAACACGAATTTGCACGTAAACGTTGTACGGGTCGTACGGTTCGCCGGCGGTGATTTCTGTGATTTCCCCAATGTCAAACCCCATCAACTTCACACGCCCCCCGACCTGCAATCCGGTCGCGCTATCTATCAATAAGAAATAGGGGAGCTTCTGGCGGCCCCAGCCTTTGCGCCTGGCTGTTTGCGCCACGTAATACGTAAGCCCGACGATCAAGAGGATAGTCGCCACTGTGACGAACAATCCGACCAGCCGTTCCACACGACTCAGCCGCGTGCGCAATTGCGGTGTGAGGTCCTGGAGGGGCATGGCGTGGAGAGTTACGTGGTTAAATGAGTTAAATCAGTTACATGAGTTACATACGGTACCTCGCTACATGAGTCTAGTTCGCTGATGGATTGTTCGACCATGTGACGATGTAACTTTGCAACCATTTAACCTTCGCTCAATCGTGCAACAACTCGCGCAAGAGCGGTTCGGAGTGGCGTCCGAGTTCTTCGCGCGTTCCGAGCGCAAGGAAGCGGCGATCCTTCAATACGGCGAATTGGCGCGCGCGGCCGTGCAGCGGGCGAAAATCATCCGCCGCCATGACAAGGGTCGTTCCGGTGCCGCTGAGCTGGTCGAGGAAGGTCAGCCACCAGAGCGCTTCGCGGGGATCGAGCCCGCTCAACGGATTGTCGAGCAGCAGCACCTTCGGCCGCAACGCCAAGGCCCGCGCCAGTCCGGCGCGCTGCTGCAATCGGCGATTGATCGTGCCTGGCATCCGGCTGGTGTAGTCCGCCAAGCCGGCCATTTCAAGCAAACTTGCCGCGCGGTCGTGGCATTGGGCGACGGTAAGGTTTTCGTGGTATTGCAAGGGCAACGCCACGTTTTCGAGGACGCTCAAGTGGTTCAGCAGGCGGCCGCCGTCGAAGACCATTCCGACTTTGAGCCGCGCCTCGATCAAATCCTGTTCGTAACCGGCGGCGATCTCCTTGCCGTAAATGCGAAACACGCCGCCCGCGACCGGGACGAGCCCGGCGGCCGTCGCGAGCAGATCGCTTTTGCCAGTGCCCAGCAAGCCGCCGACGGCCCAGTAATCGCCTTCCTGGACGATCCAATTCACATCGTGCAGCACCACGGTATCCGGGCGCCGCAATGAGACCACATCCACCCCGCTCATTTCCAATGCGTCCATCAGGCCGTTAAATAAATCACGATAAACAACGCATCGATCAGGGCAATTGCAATCACTGTTTGCGCGACCGCCCGGACGGTGGCGCGCGGCACTTCCTCGAGGCGCAAGGGTTGCGCAAGGCCGTGATAGCAGGTCACCACGGCGGTGGCCGCGCCGAACATCAAAGCCTTCAGGGCGAGCACCACGAAATCGATCCAGCGCAGCGATTGCGCGAGTTGCTGAAAATATTCGGCGGGCGTCAGTGGGACGTCCTGGACGAATGCCCAGATGTAACCGCTCAACAGCGCGCCGAGGTTCATATAAATCGTGAGCGCCAGCAGACCCAGCCCCATGCCAAGGACGCGCGGCACAACGAAGTAATGCACGGGATCGATTCCGAGGACTTCAAGCGCTTCGACTTCGCCGAGCGCCCGGGCGGTGCCCAGTTCAACGACGGTGGCTGTTCCCGTGCGAAGCAGGACGATGAACGCCGTCAGCATCGGCCCGAGTTCGCGCACGACGACGGTCACCATCACTGTCCCAAGGTATTGTGTCGCGCCCACGCGGTTCAATAACGAGACGGTTTGCCCAATGATAATGAGACCGAGCGACAGTGCCAAAAAGATGATCATCGGCAACACACCGAGTCCGGCGCGATACAACTGACGGAAGACCAGCGGCCGAATGACGCGATGCGCGAACGTGAGTTTTGTAAAAATGACGCCGAACGTGATCAGCCCAAACGCGAGAAGCCCATACAGTGCTTGAAAAAATAGAATCAGCTTCCGCCCAACG
>QHMY01000004.1 GCA_003218305.1 Verrucomicrobiota bacterium | reverse complement strand
AGTACGCGGCTACAGGCCCGGGGTCTCGCCCATCTGCTTCCGAGCGATTGGCCCCACGTAGGGAATGTCCCAGCGTGCCCCGCTGAACGCTTTCACCATGGCGATGATCATGATGACCAGAAGAGCGAGGTGGATCAGGGCGGAGGCAAAAACCCAGAGCGCTCCGAGAACGCCTCCGATTACCGGCAGCGCCCAGAAGATGTGTTGGACCACCCACGAAACGATATTGAACAGAAACCAGGCTCCGCCAAAAATAATCGATTGCATCGCGTAGAAACGGACGAACTGGTCGCGTTTTTCCAGGATGTAAAAGATCAGGCCGCCCACCAGCGGGATGCAGGCGAGCGCGGCGGCAATATTCGACGGCAACCCTGTGGTCGTGGGAGTGTCACTCGCAGTCGGAGATGAACTCGGGGGTGGCGGCGTGGAATCGACCGGATCTGGCATGCCAATATTAGGGGAACGCTCCGCCCGATTGTCAAGGCAACTCCGAGACGCCTTTTCGCTTTCGGCCGGCGGGAGCAATCAATACGATTGGTCGCGTCTGCTCGCGGAGGGCAACGCAATAAAGTCATGACGCCCATTAAGATCCAGGCCGGCGGCCAGAGTTACGAAGTGCTGGTCGGCGCTGGCTTGCTGGAACAAGCCGGAGAGTTGCTCGCGGGGAAATTTGCGGGCCGGTCTAGCGCGATCGTTTCGGACGAAAACGTCGCCGCTCTGTTTGTTCCAACGCTTGTTCGGAGCCTCACCAAGGCCGGGTTCAGACCGACATTGATTTCGATCCCGGCCGGTGAAGAATCGAAGTCGTTAAGCCGGGTCGAAGCGATTTGCCAGGAGCTGAGCGAGGCAGGACTGGACCGTTCATCGTTTCTGGTTGCGCTGGGGGGCGGCATGGTGGGCGACCTCACGGGATTTGTCGCGGCCATTTATCATCGTGGCATTCCCGTGGTCCAGATGCCCACGACTCTGCTCGCGCAGGTGGACAGCTCGATCGGCGGAAAAACGGCGGTGAACACCGGTGCCGGGAAAAATATGATTGGCGCATGGCACCAGCCGGCCCTCGTGATTTCCGATACGGATACGCTCGCCACCCTGCCGGCGCGCGAGTGGAAACAGGGCTTCGCCGAGATCATCAAGCACGCGATCATTCGCGACGCGGCGATGTTTGAACTGCTCCGGGAGTTCGATCGAAAAAACGTGGCGACGCTGGTTCGGCGAAACGTCGCTATTAAAGGGGCGATCGTGGAGGCGGATGAACGCGAGACCAAGGGCCAAAGGGCGTTGCTGAATTTCGGCCACACGGTGGGGCACGCGATCGAACGCGCTGGTGGATATCGCGTTTTCCTTCACGGCGAGGCCGTCAGCCTCGGAATTGTGGTCGCTTGCGACATCTCGGTGCGAAAGGCGGGGCTGTCCGAAACGGAGCGCGAGTGGATTGTGGAGGCACTTCGAGCGTTTGAGTTACCGACCTCTTTGCCTCCTGAATTTCCCCGGGAAAAGATTCTGGCGGCCATTCGGTTCGACAAGAAATTCCAGGGAGGAGAAGTGCGCTTTGTCGTTACGCCGGCCATCGGCTCGGCGTGCGTCGCCACAGATGTGACGATGGAGGATATCGAACAGGCGATCGATACGCTGTAGCGGGCAATTTTGGAATGTGGGAGCGGCCTTTGTGCCCCGACGGCAAACTGGTAGGGCGAGACTCAGTCGAGCCGCGCACGTTGGCGGCTCCGCAGAGCGTCGCCCTACCAAGAAAAGTCAGTGCGGCGCCGATTGATAATATTCGATCAATCCGTCTGCCACGCTGTCGGCGTATTCCCGAAAAATACTCGGACGTTCGACGCCGTCGATAAGGCGCGTCCCTTCGTAATCTCCGGCCTGAACCCGCGCGAAAACTTCGGCATTGTTCATCACGTACGGTTCAAAATAGACCACGGGACATTGGTAGAGCCGCGTCGCCACCAGGTTGCGCGCGTAGACATAACCGCTCGTGCCGACCCGGGCGACGTTGTCCGTCGTATACTGATACGGCGGCAACCCCGTTGTTTTGGCCATCGCCGCCGCGGCCGTGTCGGCGATCCTGAGCTCTTCGTCATAGGTCCGACTCAGGAGGCGTCGCACCATTTCGAAACGCTCGTCATCAAACGCGAGCTCTGATTCCAGGTAGGATCCGTTTACGAGGAGATGCAGGTGATTGCGATCGATGAAGGAGGGATTGTGCTCATCGCCCCAGGCCTCGGCGTTGAAATGCAGGCAGAGAACAAGATCGGGCCGGAGCAGAGAATTCACGCGCCGAGCCCGTTGCCGTATTTCGCTGCCGCGGTAGAAGAGAATCTCGCTGTGCCAGCGCACGGTTTGGTCTTTGAGCGGATCGTCCGGGCCATTGAAATCCTCGCGCGGGTTTTCGGTTCCGCTCGCCCGGAGAACCTCGCGCGCGATCGTCGTGAAATCGGATGGGCGGAATGGCGTGACCGGTTCCGCTTTATCGCGGACAAGCGAAACGCGGGCCCCGAGTGCTCGAAGTTTCGTCGCCAACAGTTTCGCCACGCGCAGGGTCATTTCGCCTTCCTCCACGGGCGGGGCGTCGCCCAGCTTGAACCAGCGCTCCTCCATCCTGGCCCAGTCCCCGCCAATGTGGCCGGGATCGAGCGCGATCTTCAGACCCGCGAGCGTTTTTCTCGGTTTTTGACGCGGCAAAGTTTGAGCGGTCCGCCAGGTGCGCGAAGCCGATCGGGCGGTCTGGTCGTCTTTGGCAAAATGGAGGGTGAACCAGGTTTGCGCGTCCTGGTCCATCAGGATGCAGGCGAAATCGCGATCGACGCGAATCAAATCCTCATTGATTCCATGGATGGCGTAGACGCCGCGGAGGAGCCGCTCGAAGGCGGCGCGGGTGATGGTTCGCTGGTACTTTTCCAGGAGCTTCCACTTCGGCGAATCGGCCAGGGGATTGCTGAGGCGGTCGACCGCGCTGGCGGAGGGAGCCGTGGAGTAGAGGCCGCCTACGCATAAAGCTACGGCGAGCCGGGGGAGGACGAGCCGGGAGATCCGCGGGCGAAAATGAGAAGAGATCACGGTTTGGATTTCCGTCTGTTCAATACGATGGTCGCCAGATGCTGACGATTCTTTTTCTTGGCGACGTGGTGGGCGAGCCAGGGCGGAGCGCCCTGATGGCGCATTTGCCGCGGCTAAAGGAATCGCACGGGGCCGACTTTATCATCGTAAACGGCGAGAACGCCGCCGGCGGCCGGGGGATTACGCCAAAAATCACCATCGATCTCCTGCGCGCCGGCGTCTCGGTCATAACGACCGGCGACCATGTCTGGGACCAGAAAGAAATCTTTGCCTTCATCAATACCGAACCGCGTTTATTGCGTCCGGTGAATTACCCCGCGGGCGCGCCCGGTGCCGGTTCAATTGTGCTGGAAACGGCCAAGGGACCAGTAGGGGTGATTAACGTGCAGGGCCGAACGTTCATGCAGCCGATTCTTGAGAATCCCTTTTATGCGGTCGAGCAGGCGGTGGAACAGATGCGCCAGCAAACACCAGTGATTTTTGTGGATGCCCATGCCGAAACGACGAGCGAGCGAATTGCCCTCGGGCGTTTTCTCGATGGAAGGGTTTCGGCGGTGGTCGGCACTCACACCCATGTCCAGACTGCCGACGAACAGATTTTTCCGGGAGGCACCGCCTTCCTTTGCGACGCCGGCATGTGCGGTCCGGTAAATTCAATTCTGGGCCGCGCCGTCGATCCGATTGTGAGCCGCTTCATTTCGAATCTGCCCACGCTTTTCCCGGTCGCGAAAGGCGACGTTCGTTTGTGCGGAGCGGTGATTTCAATCGACGAAGCGACCGGGCGCGCCCTGAGCATTTCGCGCGTAAACGAGCTGATCCCGGAACTTCCAGCGACATCGCCTGCGGTGTAAGCCTCGCCCTCCTCGGGCGGAGTCCTCATCCCCTGGCCAAAGGGCCGGATGCGAGAGGAGAATCGAATCAAACGGGGAGATGTGGGAATCGACGCAGCATCCTAAATCCCGGCCTCTCTTTCGCGTCCTGGGTCTGCTCTGGAGCCGAATGGGGCCGGCGCGAATCTACGTTGTCGCCGGAGCGACTGCGCTTCTGGTTTTGGCATCCGTTGGGTTGGTTCATCTGCTTTCCACCGGCGCGAAGGTCTCTCAGGTTCCCAACAGAATGACGCCGACGGACGCCACGCGAGACAAGGAAGCATTGATCGAGATTACGGAAATTGGCTCAAGCGAAACGAAGGGTCGCAACGGTCAGAAGAATGTAGCGGTGAAAATAGGAGTCGCTCCGCGTCCCAATCTCCGAAAAAAGGGTGAGGTCGAAATTCGCGTGGCCTTTTTCGATCTAACCGAGACCAACGAAATGCGGCCTACGGAAGCGGAGGTAAATTACGAATGGCTCACTCCCATCCGGGATTGGACTGATCCGACCCCGAAATACCTCGTCGCGACCTACGAAGGAGCGGGACGATCGCGCAAGTCACCCGAGAGAGTCCGATACGGCGGATTCGTGGTGCGGGTTTATTTTGACGGCCAGTTACAAGCCGAACAGTCTGAGCCCAAGGGGTTGGTGGCGGCGCTGCGGAGCAAGGCGACGCCATCCGTTTCCCTGGCCGCGTTGGCGAACGAGCCGGCTCAGAATTCTGCCGTGAGAGCTCCGGCAACTCCATCTCCACCGGTCCAAGTGAACCGTGAGAGTTCGTCAGGCGTGCCCTACGCAAGTCCCGTCCCGGACAAACCCGGTTTTGTTTACAGCCCGCACAATTCCCAATTCCTCATCGACGTCAGGGGATTCCCGCCGGGCACGGAAGTGAACGATCCTAATACGAACAAGCCCTTCAAGGTTCCCTAGCGTCAAATGTAGTGGCGCTTCTGTGAAGCGCCCGGCGTGTTGGCTAGTAAGACCAGGCGCTTCACAGAAGCGTCACTACAACTGGAATCGACGGATAAAAACGGCGAGGGCTCTCGCGCTATTCCTGGTCGGACGCAGCGCTCTTTTCCGCCGTTTCTTCGTCGGCGTCGTCCGCAGCAACGGAAAAGCGTCGTTTTCGGCGGGCGGCCGGCAGCGGCGACAATGTCATGGTCACGTTGCGGCCGGCGATCTTCGGTTCCATTTCCACCTGCGACATGCCAGCGAGATCATCGCGCACTTTTACCATCAACTGCATGCCGAATTCCTGGTGAGCCATTTCGCGGCCGCGGAATTGCAACTGCACGCGAACCTTATTCCCCTTGTCGAGAAAACCCTCGCCGTGGCGAATTTTCGTCAGGTAATCGTGTTCGTCGATGTTTACCCGGAACTTGATCTCCTTCAGTTTTGTCCCGGAGGGTTTCTTGTCCTTCTCCTGCTTGGAGATGTCGTAACGAAACTTTCCGAAATCGACGATTTTGCAGACCGGCGGATTGGCGGTGGGCGCGACTTCGACCAAATCGAGGCCGAGAGTCTGAGCTTTGCGCAAGGCGTCGGAAAGCTTCATGACGCCAAGTTGTTCGCTGTTGGATGCGAGAATGACCCGGACTTCCCTGGCGCGGATCCGACCGTTTACACGAATTTGTGGTTGCAGATTAAATCAAAGCTCCTGGCCGGCGAAACGGGAAGTGAACGCCCCGCCGTATTGTATTTCCGCACTTCTTCGCGCGCCATTGCTGGCTCACGAACCACTTCTGCCTCACCGCGGCTGCGGCCGTCGCGGTGACGAGCCTGCCTTTTCGCAAGCCGACTGCAAGATGTAGGCAACATTTCTTCGAGGCAAGGTGAATCTCGCATTCTCTCGCAATCGTGCTCGTGCTCGGAAGGGGAGAAATAGGATCGATCACGAGCCGATTAGGGGAGCGAGGACGAGAACGAGAACGAGGGACGAGGACGGGGATACTACGAGGGAGGCGGAGGGCCGAAATGGGCGGCGTGCGAGGCGTAAGCTGCGAGATCATCGAGCATGGCGTCGATCGTGGCCACGAGCGATGGCAGAACGGCGATGCCGGAAAAGACCGCGCGATCGCCGATCTCGCTGTCGATGACGAAGGTCGGTCGCTGGGTCACCTGCAAGGCATGAAATTCTGTCGTGCTGGCGCGCGCCCGCTCTTCCACCTCGGCTGATTTCGCGCGTTCGAGCAGCTTCGTCTGGTCGAGGTTTCCCGCCCGCGCGCCGACGGCTGCCGCAACTTCCCATTTGGCCACCTTCTCTCCTTCCCGCAACGCAGCATGCGCGATCGCTGTCCAGACGCGGTCGTCCGTGATCCCGAAATCCCGCGCGGCTTCGGCGACCAGATTTGGCGCCAGGTATTCCGTCAAACCGGGCTCGAACCATCCCGCATTCAGCATGAAGGGAGACCGGAAGCATCCATCAACGCGATCTTCCAGGCGAAATCAACCTTGCCGGCATAGCGCGTCTGCAATTCCGACCACGCCGGCACGGCCCAGAAGCACCAGGATGAAATCACTTCGATATACAGCGTCATCTTAATCTTCATTCTCCCTCCTGATCTAGCGATTCGGCGGTCGTTTGGAAATGAATAGTGCCGGGCCCGGGGAGCGCACGCGCCTGGCGTGCTGCGGATGGCGCCCTCGCCATCGCGAACTTTTCCTGTTCTGTCGAGCTGGGCAAAGCGTGTTTTGGCGAGGGCGCCACAACCTGCACGCGATGGCGCGTGCGCTCCCCGGATTTCACCATTCACAGCCTGCGTCCGGTTTGACGTAACGCCAATCAACGCCCACTCATCTTCCTCAGTGGACCTCAATCACATCCTGCTTTTCGTCGCGTGTGTCTCGCCTTTGGTCATGCTGGCCCAGACCTGGCGGCAGGGCGGATTGGATCGAGCCTGGCGCTTTGCGGCCCTGGCGGTGCTGATCGTAACCGGCGTATCGTGGTTTCTGGTCCCAGACAGCGCGGGATTTGTGGGCGGCGGGACCTGGCTGATTCTGATCCTGGCGCCGGTAGCTGGGTTGCGGAAGGCAGCGGAGCTCGTCGCGCGGCAACGCTACACGTCTGCTGGACGGCTCACCGGCGCCGTGCGTTTCCTCCATCCGGCGGGAGGTTTGCTGGCGCAGTCCAAGGTGCTTCGCGCGCTTGGTCTCGCCCAGCGCGGCGACGCCGCTGGCGCGCTCGTGCTTCTCGGGCCGTTGCGGAACAACCAGACGAACATCGGCCGCCAGGCGATTGCCCAGTCTTTTCGAATCCGCGGTGATTGGACGGGTCTGCTCGGGTGGCTTCGAGAGGAACTGACTCCTGGCCTCGGCCAATCCGATCTTGCCTTGCAACCACTTTATCTGCGGGCTCTCGGTGAAACCGGTGCGCGGGACGACCTTCTCCTGGAGTTCAGAACGAATGCGCAAGCCCTGAGTTCGGCGCCGGCCCAAGGCTGGCTTTACGATATCAGTTTGCTCCCGGTTCTGGCCTTTGGTGGCTGCGTTCAGGCGCTCTCGAACCTTTTCGAAACGCAGCTCCGCACCATTTCGCGAGACACGAAAGAGTTTTGGATCGGTCTGGCGCAGGTCGCGGCGGGCGACGCCGATGCTGGCCGGACGCGCCTGGAAAAGCTACGCGTGACCACAGGCGATGGGTTGGTCCGGGCTGACGCGGCCCGTACTCTCGAGCGTCTGAACCAAATCGCACGCGCGCCTCTTTCCCTGGCTACGGTGGAGATGCTTCGGCGCATCGAGCAAAGGAGCCCTCGATCGGCCCCTGGCTTTGCCTCGGAAATGGCGCGCCCCACGACAGTCGTCCTCATCCTGATCGTGCTAAACCTCGCGATGTTCGCGGCGGAATATGCCTTCGGCGGGACGACCAATCCGTTGGCGTTGCACCAACTGGGCGCACTCGAGTATTTTCCCGTGCGATTTCAAGGCGAGTATTGGCGTCTCCTTACCTCGCTCTTCCTTCATTACGGCCCGCTCCACCTTCTTTTTAATCTGTATGCGCTCTTCATTATCGGCTCGGGCTTGGAGCGCTCGATTGGCTCGATTCGATTTGCGATTTGTTATTTGATTTCCGGGTTGGGCTCGGGCCTCGGTGTTTTGTTGCTGCGCGTGCTGGGCCTGAATCAGGCTGAACAACTGGTTGGCGCCTCGGGCTGCGTCATGGGTCTGGTCGGGGTTTGGGCAGGATTGCTCTTGCGCCACCGCGAAGGCCCCAATGCAGTCCGTCGCCTGAAAAACATTCTTCTAATCGTGGTGGTCCAGACCGCGTTTGATCTTTCCACACCTCAAGTCAGCATGGCTGCGCACCTGAGTGGACTCGTGACCGGTCTGATCCTCGGATTGATCCTCGCGCCGCGGACGGCTCCCGCAAGGTAGGCACAGCGCGCCGCGCTGTCCGCGGATCCCGCATCTGCGGGACGGCGTCCCTACCGCGGGGCGCGGACGCGCGTGACGTCGATGTAGCGGCTGCAACCACTACCGCCAGGCGCTCACAGAAGCGCCGCTCCAGGATGGCGCATCGGTTTAGTCTCTTTGCCCCTGAAAATAGCCCAGCGTTTTAACGCTGGGAAAATCGTGTCATAAGAATGATCGAGTCCCTTGGGGACGGAAGAGGCGTCATCGACCAAATTTGGTTCTGCCGTCCCTGAAGGGACTGCGGATTTCTTTGCAATCGAAACCCAGCGTTAAAACGCTGGGCTATTTTCAAGGGAGGTCGCCCGGAAAATGGGAAGCGCAGGGTAGGGGAAGCGCGCTGCGCTGTCCGTGAACACCGCAGCGCGGCGTCCCTACCACGGGACGCGGACGCGCGTGAAGTCGATGTAGCGGCGCTTCTGTGAAGCGCCTCGTTCGTCCGCAACCACTACCGCAAGGCGCTCACAGAAGCGCCGCTCCAGGATGGAATGCTTGATGCTAAAGTTTTTCCTGCCAGATTCACGCTTCGTTTCTATTCAGGCGCCGCTGTTCGATGCCCACTTACCACACCTATAATGTGATCCCCACGCTTCCGGAGGCACTCGAGCCTTTGCGTGAGATGGTTTTTAACTTGTGGTGGACCTGGGAGCCGTCGGCCCGTCGTCTTTTCCGTCATCTCGATCACGAGCTCTGGAGTCGGACCAACCACAATCCCGTCCGAATGCTTCAGCTTTCACGGCAGGCTCGTCTGGTCGAGGTCGCGCAGGACAAAAATTTTCTTCGTGAGCTCAAAGATGTGCATGACGCCTTTCTCCGTTATCTCGCACGGAGCGATACCTACGGAAAAACAGGCGCGGGCCGCGCGATCGAAAAGCCGGTCGCCTATTTTTCTGCCGAGTTCGGTTTCCACGAATCGATCCCGAATTACTCGGGTGGCCTTGGGATTCTGGCCGGGGACCATTGTAAATCAGCGAGCGATCTCGACCTGAACTTTGTCGCGATCGGATTGCTCTATCGGCACGGCTACTTCCGGCAGGAGATCGACAAGGAGGGCGTCCAGCATGCTCGCAGCCTGAATCAGAATTTCCACCATCTGCCGATCAAGGAAGTGCGGCGCGGCGACAGCAATCTGCTTATTTCCGTCACTCTGCTGGACCGGGAAGTTTTTGCGAAAATTTGGGAGCTGCGCGTGGGACGCATCAGTCTTTACCTGCTCGATACCGACATCGCGGAGAACAGGGCGGAGGATCGCCTGATCACGGCGGAGCTCTATGGCGGAGATCTCGAGATGCGCATGCGGCAGGAGATCGTTCTCGGCATCGGCGGCGTAAAAGCGCTGGCCGCTCTCGGGATCGAAGCGGAGGTCTATCATATGAACGAAGGCCACTCGGCCTTCCTCGCGCTCGAGCGCATTCGGCTGAACGTGGTGGAGAAAAAGCTCGATTTTTATTCGGCCCTCCAGGTGACCGCCTCTGCCAACGTTTTCACGACCCATACCCCGGTGCCCGCGGGCAATGACGCTTTTCCGCGGGAAATGATGAAGCGATATTTCGGCGGATTTGCCGCGCAGCTGCAAATTCCGTTCGACGAATTTTTCCGCTTTGGTCAAACGAGTGTCGATCCACAGGATGCATTCAGCATGACGGTGCTGGCGCTGCGGGCCAGTCGCCACTCCAACGGGGTCAGCAAGCTGCACGGCGAAGTAAGCCGTTCGCTGTGGAAAGACGTTTGGTCGGGAGTGCCGGGGCATGAAGTTCCAATCACCAGCATCACCAACGGGGTGCATACCAAGACCTGGATGGCGCCCGAGTTTTCCGCTCTCTACCAAAGATACCTGGGAGATTGGGAGGAGCACCTGACCGATCCCGAGTTCTGGCGGCGGGTGACGGATATTCCCGACGCGCACCTCTGGGAAACCCACCAGAGATTGAAAGTGCGCCTGGTGGAGTTTGTGCGGGAGCGCGTCCGAAGGGCGCGGGAGCGGGCCGGCGAATCGCCCGAGTCGATCCGCAGCGTCAATCGCATCCTCGATCCGGAAATTCTGACCATCGGTTTCGCCCGCCGCTTCGCCACCTACAAGCGTGGCGTTCTGTTATTCAGCGATCAGGAACGCCTGAAGCGGCTTTTGAACGACGGCACCCGCCCGGTCCAATTCATCTTCGCCGGCAAATCCCATCCGAAAGACGAGGGCGGCAAGGCTCTCATCCAACAGGTTTACAAATTCAGCCGTGACCAGGGCTTCGAGAATCGCATGGTCTTCGTGGAAGACTACGACACCTATATCGCCCGCCGGCTCGTGCAGGGCGTCGATCTTTGGTTGAACAATCCCCTTCGCCCTCTGGAAGCGAGCGGCACGAGTGGCATGAAACTGCCGCCGAACGGTGGCTTGAATCTGAGCGTGCTCGATGGCTGGTGGTGCGAGAGCTACAACGGGAACAACGGCTGGGCCATCGGTAGCGAAATCAAGGGTGGAACGGTTGATTTCCAAAGCGAGGTCGACGCCAGCAGCCTCTACCAGCTCCTCGAGAACCAGATCATTCCGCTTTATTACGCGAAGCCGGACGGGAAGTTGCCGGTCGCCTGGCTCCAGCTGATGCGGGAATCGATCCGGAGCGTAACCCCGGTTTTTAACACCCACCGGATGGTGAAGGAATATACCGAACGCCTTTACCTTCCAGCGGCCGAGGCTCACCGGGAGTTCGCGCGCGATAATTGTTCGGCCGCCACAAATCTTAGCCGGTGGAAAGCGCAGATGCGCAAGGATTGGCCGCAAGTGAGCATCCACGACGTCCAGGTTGGCAACTCCGATCGGCAAAACATTCAGGTGGGTGAAGCGTTGCAGATTTCCGCGAAAGTACATCTCGGCGCGGTCAGCCCGGATCACGTCCGCGTTGAGGCTTATCACGGCGAAGCCGATAACGGCGGGATCAAGAATCCAGCGGTTACGGTCCTCGATGGAAGTTCGCCGCTGGAAGGCGAGGGGAATTATCTCTACCAGGGTTCCGTCCCTGCATCCGACAGCGGAACCTACGGCTTCAGTGTGCGGGTGGTGCCGATACATCCCCATCTCCAGCAAACGCACGAGCTGCGTTTGATTACCTGGTCGTAGGTGCGATCTAACGCACGCACACTTGTCATCCTGAGCGGAGCGAAGCGGAGTCGAAGGACCCCGTCGCATGTCGAACGATGTTCCACGGGGTTCCTCGACTTCGCTCGGGATGACATCTTAGTAAGTTGTCAGCCCCCGAAAAAAATCGGGGAACTCCAGCTCTTCTCGCACGAGCTGATTGAGCGCCTCGAGACGCTCGCCATCGGCGGGCTCGGGCAGCGCGACAAGGTGGGAACGCGCGCCATCTGTAAACGTTATTTCATCCCACTGAATCGACGCGATTGCGTGATTGAATCTTGCCACCGACCGCCCCCGAAAATAAGCGCGGGTCGTCTCGGGCGGCGCGAAGATCGCGCTTTTGATTTCCTCCTCGGTTACGGTGCTCCTCATCGCACCCTGGCGCGGAAGCTCGTAGAAAAGTCCCTGGTCCTGGTTGATGTTATGATATTCCAGATCGAGCGCCTGGAGCCATGGATCCGTCCAGTCGAGCCCTTCTTTTTCTCGAAACGCTTCGAGTAAATCTTTCTTTGCCACCCAGTCCACCCGGTCGCCCGCGAGCGTCACGTCGCGTTCGAGATCGTCCAGCACTACCTCCCATTCCCGCAGCAACCAGATTGTTTCCGGATTGTCCGTCGCGTTTTTCTGCGCTGCTTTCAGGTAGAGCCGCTGCACATCGATCGCGGAAATTTTGTGGCCGTCGCTTAGTTCGATAATCCAATCGTGACGCTGGTCGCGGCTGATCGATTTTGTCGCGTCGACCGGCTGTGCTATTTCCAGGGGCGGAGCTTCTCCCCGCTCGATGAGATCGAGCACGAGCGCAGTCGTCCCGATCTTCAAGGCGGTGGCCCACTCGCTCATGTTCGAGTCACCCAGGATAATGTGAAACCGTCGGTAGCGGCTGGCATCGGCGTGAGGTTCGTCGCGGGTGTTGACGAGGGGCCGCTTGTTCATCGTGTCGATGCTGACCAGCGTGCTGAAGAAGTCGGCTCGCTGCGAAAGTTGAAAGAGACCGGAAGGGCCGGTCGTGCTCTCCGCCTCAATTCCCATCTTGCCGGCACCGGCAAAGATTTGCCGGGTGACGAGAAATGGCAGCACGCCCGCGACGAGGCGATCCCACGGCAGATCGCGCCGGACAAGATAATTGTCGTGGCACCCATAGCTGTGCCCGCTGAAATCGGTGTTGTTCTTGTACAAACGCACCTCGTGATCAGGCGGGAGCGCCAGATTTCTCCGCCGAGCGCATTCCGCCAGAATCCGTTCCCCGGCTTTTTCGTGCGCCACCAGTTCGCGCAGCGTGGTGCATTCCGGAGTCGAGTATTCCGGGTGGGCGTGGTCATTGTAATAACGCGCGCCGTTGGAGAGAACGAGATCGCTCTTGATCTCCTCGAAACTTAGCGGCCGATGCTGGTCGATCTGGAAGTAGGCTGATTCATCCGTGTCCTGAAGCAGTGCTGCTGCCCGGAACCCCCGGGCGTCGCGATGCGGATCTTCGAGGCGGTAATCCCATTTCAAGTGGGCGCCATGTTCCGTGTATGACCGCACCAGCTCGATCGATTCCGCCACCACGTCCACCGATTCGGCGCCTTGGATCGTAATCCCGTACTCCGTCTCGATTCCGAAGACCCTCTTCATCGCCGCTTAACATAACGCGCCCCGCCCGCTAGTCGAAACCGGATGGTGGCTCTGGCGGGCACCACTTAAGACGTTTTTTGAAGAAATTTTCCAACTTCGACCGCCAAAACCCGTAGTGGCCTATAAGACCCATCTCCTTGGATCCACGGGGGACCCTGGAATGAGGGATCTGTTCACGGCGGCCTACCCCTTGGATGGCCTCCCGGAGGAGATTCCCGGTGGCTTTGCCACGGGATCTCCGGGGGGCAGCCGCCGAGGTTCCCGCTAGACCGTATCGCAGCACAAGGCAGCGGCTCTGCCCGCACGTGTGCCGGTGGTGAAACAGCCTTGGAGCAGATAGCCGCCCGTGGACGCTTCCCAATCGATCATTTCGCCAGCTACGAAGATTCCGGGAAGCCTTCGCAACATCAGGTTTTCATCGAGCTGGCTCCAGCGCACGCCGCCGGCCGAGGAAATAGCTTCGGCGATCGGGCGCGGCCCCTTCAACGGCAGAATGAAATTCTTCACCCGCGCGATCAGTCGTTCGGGATCATTGCAATCGTTGGGAGAAATGATCTCGATCAACGCAATGGCCGCCGGGCTTAGCTTCCACGCGCGGAACCAGTTGGCGGCGTCGGTTCCGGTGGTAGCACGCGTCTGCATCGCCTCGATCGTCAGCTGTGGTTTTAGATCAATCTCCAAATAGGGCTGCATCATCGCGCGCAGGATCCGGCCGAGATGGTAAAGGGCGCCTCCTTCAAGTCCGTAGCGAGTGATGAGCAATTCGCCGGAGACCGATTCTTTCGCTGCGCGGACGGTCAGATTTTTCAATGGGAGTCCTTCCGCGCGCGCCAGCAGGGCTGGAGGCCAATCGACTTCCCATCCGCAGTTTGCCGGAGTCCATGGAGCAATCTCGACCCCGTGAGCGGCCAGGATGCTGGGCCAGGCGCCATCGGAGCCGGTTTCTGGCCACGAGGCCCCTCCGAGAGCGAGAACGATTCTCTTGGCAGTCAGCGAGAAATTTGCCTCAGTGGTTTGGAAATCGGCGCGCCAGCCGGCCGGGGATTGTTCGAGACCGGCCAGGTGTGAACCGGTGCGAAATTCCACGCCGCTGGCACGGAGCCGCCTGATCCAGGCGCGCAAGAGGCCCGCGGCTTTTTGGCCGAGGGGAAAGATGCGTCCGCTCGTGCCCACGTAAGTTTCGACACCGAGTTCCGCGGCCCAGGCGCGCAGGTCGTCCGGGCCGAATTCGCCCAGGAGATCCCGCCAGCGATCCGGTTCGTCCACATAGCGAGCGGGAAAGTTTTCCACTGGCTCGCTGTGGGTGAGGTTGAGGCCTCCACGGCCCGCAACGAGAAATTTCCGGCCGACCGAACGTTGTCCGTCGCACACAACGACCCGCGCGCCGGCCGCTCGAGCAACTTCCGCCGCCCGCAAGCCGGCGGGTCCGCCGCCGATGATGAGAACAGAGGTGGCGTCAGCGGGCATGGGCAAATGTAGCGCGACTCCGTTCGAACTGGTAGGGGCGCGCCGTCCTCTGTCTTGGTAGGGCGAGACTCTGTCGAGCCGCAACGCGCTCGCGACTTGCAATGGCGGCTCCGCAGAGCGTCGCCCTACCAAAGCGAGACTTTGAAAGCCCGGCCTCGCCGCCTTTCGTCGGCTGCGTTACAGGGCGAGCCGCCGAACGCTTGCGATATATCGTTGCGGCTCCGCAGAGCGTCGCCCTACCGGGCCAACGCCTACCGCATCACCTGATCGACGGATGTCGCGTCATCGAGCAGGATCCATTCGACAATCGAGAGGGGAAGGCTGCCGTTCTTGATCAGGTCGTCGTGGAATTGTCCGAGGCGGAAACCGGCTCCGGCCTTGTCGCGATAACGGCCGATCAGATTCATGATCTGCCATTTCCCGACGATGTAGCTGATCTTTTGCGTGGGACTCGAGGCGGCGCCAGCGGCTTCGCCCGTGGCCGATTCGCGATCGAGCCCACCCGCTTCCATGAAGTAGTTCACGGCCTGCTCGAAGGGCCATTTGCCGGTGTGCAGATTGACGTCGACGCCGATGCGCGCGGAACGATACCGCGAAAGCCGTAGGATTTGTCCCT
>QHMY01000266.1 GCA_003218305.1 Verrucomicrobiota bacterium | reverse complement strand
GCATTCGTGGCTGCGCTGGCGATCCAGCCCGATCGTCGCATCGTGCTCGGCGGCGCGTTCACGAGCTACGATAACCAGCCGCGCAATCGCATCGCGCGCATTTACGGCGGCTCGGTTTCCGGCGCAGGCTCTCTCGAATTCCTCGTCCAGGACTACTTCGTGAGCGAATTGAGCACCAACGCCCTTGTCTCTGTCCGGCGCCGTGGCGGCACCACGGGCACCGCCGGCGTGAATTTCTACACCCTCGATGACACCGCATTGAATGGCCGTGATTATGTGGCGACAAACGCGCCCCTGACTTTCCCGCCCGGTGAAGTGCTGCGCGTGGTGCCCGTTCGGGTTCTGCTGAACCCCTCACCCAGCGACGATCTGCACGTCAGCCTCAACCTGTCCAATTACACTGGCGGCGCCGCGATCGGTTCGCGCCCCACAGCTACATTGATCATTCGCAACGAGCAGGCGCTTATCAGCTTCGCCATTACCAACTTCGTCTCGACCGAAGGCATCCCCGGCGGTCTGGCGACCGTTCAGGTGTCGCGCGGACTCTCCACGAACAACGTCGCCACAGTCGATTTTGCCACCGTCTCAGGAGGCACAGCCCAGCCCGGATCGGATTACATCTCCACCAATGGCACGCTGGTCTTCCAGGTCGGCCAGGTAACCAAAACATTTAACGTACCCATTATCGATGACGGCGTCATCGAAGGGCCCGAGTACGTGAACCTCCAGATTTTTAACCCCAGTCTCGGTACGTTCCTCGGCGTGGATCGCGCCACTCTCAGCATCCTGGACAACGACTTTGCGCCGGGCCAATTGTTCTTCTCATCGCCCGCTTACTCTGTCGATGAGGCGGGAGGCTCAGTCACCCTCACCATTCTCCGCACCAACGGCTCGCGCGGCGTCGTGTCTGTCGATCTGGTGACAAGGGATGGGACTGCCAGCGTGGGCTCCGACTACGCATTCGCTTCGCGGCGGCTCTCCCTCGGCGAAGACGAGACTAATGGAACCTTCACCGTCTCGATCCTCGACGACCTGGTTGTCGAAGGTAACGAGACTTTCTTTGTTACCATGTCCAATCCCACCGGAGGCGCGATCATTTCCGGCGCCACCAACGCCCTGGTCACGATCGTTGAAAACGACTTCGGCCCGGGCAACCTGGTTCGCGAATTCGATCCCGGCGAGGGGGCCAATGCCCACGTGCGTTCGCTCGCTGTGCAAAAGGACGGAAAAATCGTCCTCGGCGGCGCATTCACCACCTTTGATAACACCAATCGCAACTTCCTGACCCGCCTGAACGCCGACGGCTCTCAGGACCTCTCGTTTGCCATCGGCACCGGCGCGAACGGCCTTGTGTCTAGCGTCGCGATGGCCGTCGATCAGCGCATTTTCGTGGGTGGCACGTTCACTACGCTGAATGGATTGTCCTACCCTCGCGTGGCGCGGTTGTTGACGAACGGCGCACCCGACCCCAACTACAATCAAATCCCGGGTTTTAACGGCGTGGTGAATGCGCTGGCCACACAGACCAACGGCAATCTCGCCGTGGGCGGTAATTTTAGTTTGCCGGCTCGCAGCCTTTCGCAACTCCGGCCCAACGGAAGCATCGATTCCACATTCGCCGTCGGCACCGGTGCCGATAATGTGATCCATGGCGCCGCTGCTTATCGGAACGGCTCCGTGATCGTTGTGGGCGGCTTCACCAATTTCAACGGCGTTACGCGCCGTGGCGTCGCGCGTCTGAATCCGGACGGCACCGTGGACTTTAGCTTCGTGCCCGTGTTGGTCACCAACGGCATCATTTACACCGTGGCAATGCAAACCAATGGCCAGGTGCTGATCGGTGGCGACTTTCAGTTGAACACCAGCGCGGCGCATTACTCACTGGCGCGCCTGAATACCGACGGCTCGCTGGACACTTCGTTCCGCGGCACCAATGGTATCAACGGCATCGTTTTTGGTATCGGCGTGCAATCCAACGGCAAGATCATCGTCGGCGGCACCTTTACGACCATCGATGGGTTCATTCGCAACCGCTACGCGAGATTGAACAACAATGGAACACTGGACGATACCTTCAACCCCGGTATTGGCGCCAATAACACCGTCTACGCCATCTCTATTTTGCCCGATGATAACATCCTGATCGGCGGCGAATTCACGCTGGTCAACGGCATCTCTCGGCGCGGCATTGCCAAGATCCGTGGCAACGACCGTGAGGCCCGTTTTTACAAAATCGAGCTCGTCGGCAGTACCGCCCGGGTCAGCTTTACCAGCACGCCCGGCGTCAATTACATCCTCCAGGCTAGCTCCAATCTGGTCAGTTGGGCCTCAATCAGCACCAACAACGCTCCGGGCGACACGCTGACGATTGTCGATCCGGCCGCGAATTTACACAAAAAACGTTTCTATAAGGTAAGACAGGCTGGACAATGATTAAGCATTTTGGCACAAACATGGATACTAGCGGCATAGTGTTTCGCTTCGGAGGTTCGTCCTTAGGCGGTTCCGTGGCAAATGCCGTTGTGTGAGCAAATATGAGCAAAATTCCGTTTGATCCGACTACAGTTCAAGGGATGGGGCGCACGTTCCGGTCCATTTTCCGGCCCAATTTGCTCACGTATTGGTTTCTCACCGCCATCCTGTGCTTTAGTGCCGCGGGAGTTCGCGCGCAGGATGCCGTTCAAGGCAAGCGTGGCCGGGCAAATTTCCATTCCGTCATCAATTTCAGGGGCGCTGCTCTCCTCGAACAACGTCACGGCACCAATACTGGGCCGCGTCATGTGGTGCCACAATACCCGAGGTCTGCTCCGGATTTTCCGGTGCAGGGACGGGATGAAAGCATTGGCGCTGGCCCTCGCCAGGGAGGCGGCGTGCGGTCCGTGCCCGCCAGCCCAGCTCCTGCAGCACAGGGGACCGTCTCACCAAATTCAATCGATGCAGTGCAGGCAGTCACCGCCGGCACGGGTCTTCCCTCTCCGCCGATGGCCACAAGTTTTCCGGCGATCGAGGATAATATCTCGGTCATTCCTCCCGATACACAAGGCGCTGTGGGTCCCCGCCATGTGATGACCACGCTGAACAGCCAGTTCCGGATCCAGGATCGCAACGGCACCAACCTCAGCACCATGTCCTTTAACGCATTTTGGGCCGCTGTGGGTGTGACATCTTTGTCCGATCCACACGTGGTTTATGATCCTTATGCCGGTCGCTGGATCACGACGGCCATCGCCGAGCCCTTCTCGCCCTCTTCCTCGGTCCTGGTGGGAGCATCGCAAACGGACGACCCGCTGGGCAGTTGGAACCTGTATCGCATGGATGCTGACACGAACAATCTAAGTTGGGCAGATTACCCAACCCTCGGCTTCAATAAGGATTGGATCGTCGTCACTGCCAACATGTTTCCGAACTTCTTCAGCTTCGGCCAGCAAAACGGCGTGAACATATGGGTTTTTAATAAAACCAACCTTTACACAAATGGCGTGGGCCTGTTCACCTTCCTTCAGGACAATTCCGGCCGCGGCTTCACCATGGTTCCGGCCGTGACCTATGATGAAAACGTTTCGACGATGTACCTGGTGGAAGTCGATCAAATGCAGGTCAACTACTTCGGTTCCGGCAACTTTCTGCGCTTGAGCACCATTTCCGGCCCGGTCGGCAATGAGTTGCTGACGCTCGGCACCTCGTTCATCACCGCCACGAATGCGTGGTTCAACTCCGATCCCTATCTCTTCGGCATGTTACCTCAACGGAGTATGACGGCATTGACGGCGGCGATGCGCGCATTCAAAACGTCGTCTACCGCAATGGTTCGCTGTGGTGCTCGCACACCGTCCTGCTGCCGGCCAGCTTTCCGCCTTCCTACACGGCGGCGCAATGGTGGCAGTTCACGCCGCAGGGTCAGCTCCTTCAATTTGGACGCGTCGAGGACACCAGCGGCGTCACGTCTTATGCTTACCCGACCATCGCGGTGAATCGCTGTGATGACGTGCTGCTGGGCTTTTCAACTTTCTCTACCAACCAGTATCCCAGTGCCGCGTACGCCTTCCGCAAAGCCTCGGATCCGCCGAACCTGATGAACGAGCCGGCCCTCCTGAAGTCCGGGGAAGCGAGCTATTTCAAGACCTACGGCGGTTCCAAAAACCGCTGGGGCGATTACAGCGCCACCGTGGTGGATCCCCTGAATGACCTGGATATGTGGACCATCCAGGAATATGCCTTTACGCCCGACTTCCTCAGCGGTTTCGATCGATGGGGTACATGGTGGGGCAAGCTCGATCTGGTTGGCAGTGGGGGAGGACGCATGGAGTTTTTCTCGAGCGCATCCACTGTCACGGAAGGACCCACTCCGGGTTCGGCAACGATCACCGTCCTCAATATCGGTGGTCTTCCCGGCTCGGTTGATTACTACACGGTGGATGGCACCGCCCGCCATGGTTTTGACTACATTGAAGTCTCTCCTCCGAGACCCCTCGTCTTCACCAATGGTCAAACTGTGAACACGTTCAAGATTGACCTGCTTGACAACGGCGAGCCGGATCCGGACAGGACCGTTCTGCTTTATCTCACCAATGCGCAAGGCAGTGCTGTCCTGGGCTGTCTCACCAACTCCGTGCTGACAATCCTCGACGACGAACGGCGCTCCATTCCAAACCACGCGGGCGAATTCAATTTCAGTTCCTACGTCGATTACAATATCCCTTATCAAGTTACCGAGAACGAGTCGGATAGCATCTTTAGCTGGCAGTTCTTCTGCGATGGTTCGCCGACGCCTGACCGCAAGCGGGCGCCGATGGGCGCAGTGATTACCGTCGTTCGCACCAATACCGCCGTGGGGCGCTGCCTTGTCGATTACTCGACTGTTGAGGGCGCCACCGCCATTCCATTCGTCGATTATCTGCCCACCAGCGGAACGCTGGTTTTCGACGATTACCAGATGAGCGCCAACTTCATCGTGCCGGTCATGAGCGATTCTTTCTTTTTCCTGCTCGACGATGGCGACAAATTCCTGAACATAGCGTTGAGCAACCCA
>QHMY01000033.1:1963-14553 GCA_003218305.1 Verrucomicrobiota bacterium | reverse complement strand
CAGTTTTACGACGCCGCTCACATCGGTACGTCTGTCGTAGTGAAGCCTTAGCGGCGGGCGTCTGCGCGTTGATCCGCTCCGATAAGAATCGGGCGGTGTAAACTATCGAAGTGCGAAAATATTTTATGCGCCGATTTTTGCTCACGCTCCTTCTCCTCATCCCAGCGGTAGTGGTAGCGGCCGAAGAAGAGAAGCCTTCCGCGTTGGCCATTTTCGATGCGGCCCTGGCGCAATTCGAAGCCAGTCGCGTCGCCCTGCGCAAGTGGCAGTATCAGCAAACGCTCACCACGCATCAGCTCGACAGCGACGGCAAGGTTGTCGCCAAGGGAACGTGGCGTTCAATCGTTCGGCCCGGAGATCCTCAGCCGCCGGAGTTCATCGCCAAGAGCATGGAAGGCAAACTATCGTTTTTTGAAGCGGGCGCGGAAGAACAGGAGGCTGCGACCAAAGATCCGGGTGCAGCCCAGGCGAAGAGCAAGCCGGAGAAGAATCAAACCGAATCCGCGGTCGAGGCGGTTCGGAAATACAATCTGCGCGACCGATATCTTTGGAAGCGTTTGCCCGACGAGAACGTGGTGGGGGAGAGCGCGTACGTCATTGCCTTCGAGCCAAAGCCAAAACAAAACACGGGATCGCGCGAAGAGAGATTTTTCGGCCTGCTCGCTGGGAAGCTCTGGGTCAGCCGCTCCGATTTCACCGTTTTAAAGGCGGAGGCCGCGCTTCAATCCCCCTGCCAGCTGTTTTGGATCATCGCGCGAGTGACCACCTTCCAGTTGACCTACGAAGTCGAACCCGCCCGCGCGGGCAACCGCCTGTTGCGCCTGACCAAAGCGAACGCGAAAACGGTGGTGGCCTTTCCCTTTTACTCCGTGCGCCAGAGGCACTGGCAAAGAGTCGATAAATACGAGCCGCGCACTCCGCGCGGAAGCGGGACTCCGCACCCGTCGCCGTAGGCGGCGCGGTTCCCTTGCCTTTCTGGAGGACTGCGGGCGCTGAGCCCCGGCCGGGATTCGCGGTAATTGCAGATGATGAAGTCTTGCCAACGTTCTGGCGGGGCCGGCGCCCCCGCCCTACAATGAGCGCGTCATGAAATCCGGTTTTCTGGACAAGTTGATCGAGCGCCTCGGCCGCATCGGTCCCGAGGACGTCCAGAATTATCTTCTCCAACTGGCGCAGGAGAAGGGACTGATCGAGACCGTCTTCAACGCGATCCAGGAAGGCATCATTGTGACCGACGCCAAGGGTCGTATTACCTACGTGAATGACGCCGCCTGCCAGCTCTTCGGGCTGGAGGCCGAAAGTTCCATCGGCAAGCGCCTCGACGAGCGCGTTCGTGGGCTCGATTGGAAGGCTCTTTCGCAATCCGAGGGGGCCATCAGCCGGGACATGGAAATTTTTTATCCGGCGAACCGCTTTCTGAATTTCTACATCGTGCCGCTTCTGATCGAGCGACGCACGCCGAAGGATGGCGCGAACAGCCGGGCGGAGCCGGTGGGTCACGCGATTATTCTGCGTGATATCACTGAGAGCCGGCGCTCGACCGAAAAGACAATTGAGTCGGAACGATTTAACGCGCTCACCCTTCTGGCCGCGGGGGTCGCCCACGAGATAGGTAATCCGCTGAATTCACTTCACATCCATTTGCAACTAATGGAGCGCAAGGTGCGCAAGCTGGAGGGGAAAGTGAAGGAGGAACTCCAGGAAGCGATCGGCATTGCCCGGGCCGAGATCACCCGGCTCGATTCCATCGTTACGCAATTTCTCCAGGCGATCCGGCCTTCGAAACCGGTGCTGCATCCGGAGAACGTGAACACCCTCGTGGACGAAGCGGTGCGCTTTTTTGCGCCGGAAATCGAGGATCGCGACATCGTGGTCGAACAGGAGCTGCGTTCCGATCTCCCGCTGCTCGAACTCGATCGCGACCAGATGAAGCAGGTCTTTTACAACGTGATCAAGAACAGCTTCGAAGCGATGAAGCGCCGTGGCATTCTGCGCATTCGGACCGATCTGGACGCCACGCACGTCAACGTCAGCTTTACCGATACCGGTGGCGGCATGTCTGCGGAAAGCCTGAGCCGGGTCTTCGAGCCCTACTTTACGACGAAGGTCTCCGGGTCCGGGCTCGGTCTGTTGATCGTGCGGCGGATTGTGCGCGAACACGGAGGCGAAATGGCGATCGAAAGCAACGAAGGCAAAGGACTCACCCTGACAATCCGTTTGCCGTATCTGGACAAACGCGTGCGAATGCTGGAAGCGGGAAGTCCGCCTCCGTAACGGAGGAGTGTTGCTGGTTACGAATACGCCGATTTAGACCAAAATCGGCGGAGCGATTTGACTTGTCTCTCTCCGAAAACACCCGGACAACGTCTCTCGATGCTTACCCTTATCTTTCTCATCGCCTTTCCGTTCGCTCTTTGGAGTGCGTGGAAGAATGTCCAGAGGGCCAAGGCCAGTGCCAACTGGCCCACAGTGAAAGGCACAGTGACAGCCTCGGAGGGTGTGAAAAAGATGTTCCGAAAACAGCCGCGCGTTACCTATTCCTATTCTGTTAATGGCGCTCCCTTCACTGGAAACCGGATTTCGTTTGCCGGTGGCTATCCACCCAGGGAAACGGACGCCATCCTCTCTCGGTTTCCCGTAGGACGGGAAGTGGTGGTCGCGCACGCACCAGATAAACCCTCCGAGGCTACGCTGGAAACCGGGTCCAACAGTCAAGTCACAGCGCAGGTGCGCATTTTGTTGATCTTCTTTGTCCTGATCGTCTTGTTGAACGTCCTCACTTATTACCTGAAATATCGCAACCAGGATTCGAAGCCGCCGATTCGCACGTATGGGGTGACGGAGGTCATCGATTCCCCATGGAGCTAGTCGGAGCCAAGCGGGACATCAGCGTCATTTTGCCGCCGAATATTTCGGATCGAGGATTTGCCGTCGGATCGCGGCGAAAAGCTTTCGAATCCCGACCTGGCTTCCGGTGTTCTTGATGAAGGCGGGGATGACTCCGCCGCTATCGGTGTAGATCGTGTAGGTCGCGTGCGTCGTGTTCGGCCCGGATGGCTCCAGGGCCCAGCCGCCTTCACACAATTTTACGCGAACGACTCCCGGCTTTTCCGCTGGGCCGAGAGCATTCGCCGTCTCCCACCGGCTCACATAGCTGGTTCCTCCGGCGACTTTTTTCTCCACCGTCCGGACGCGCAGGGTGTAATCACGATCGCTGATCAGCGGGGCTGAGATTCTTTGGTAGGCGAGCATGGAATCTCCCTCCCGTTTCAGGATCCGGCATTCCACGGTGTAAGGCATGAAACGCGGATAGGCATCCGCGTCATCGAGAACCGCATGAACAATCTCGGTCGAAGCTGCAATCTCGCCGACGGCCTTGGATTCGTAGTGTCCCGGTCCGGAACGCGAACGGCGATAGAGCGCGATATTGTCGCTCGTTGAAACCAGCTTCCATTCTCCGATCGTCTCCGGTTCCGCTGCGACCAGATGCGGCCACGGGCAGCAGGCGATCCACGCGAGCAGGCAGAGAAGGTTTCGCAGGACCTGGTGGCGAGAGATTCTTATTGAGCGCCTGGAGTTCCGGTCGGCACGATCCCGGCTCTTTCGACCAGGAGAATCACGGTCCGCTCAGGTGCGCGGGGCCGATGCCTTACTCCCTTCGGAATGACGACGCCCTTGCCCGGCGTGAGATCGATCAGGCGGTCCTCTAAGTCGATGAGAAGATGGCCGCTAACGACGTAAAAAAAGTTCATCTTCGTTCTCATGATGGTGCCAGTGATACTCGCCCTGGACGACGCCCAGTCGCACCACCGATTCATCCACCTGGCAGAGCGTTTGGTTGTACCACGGATGGGTGCAGGCCGCGACCAATCCCGGCACGTCGATCACCTCCAGCGGCGGGTGGAGCACATTCAAACGCGTCTGGTAGGGATACTCTTCCGGAGATTCCGGATTGGATTTCGGTGCGGTCATGGCGAGCTACGCTCAACCTGAGCGATACCCTGCGCGAAACAAATCTTCTCTTCTGCAGGGCGGGGTCGTTGACCCGCTGAACGCAGCCCCCGGAGCCGTTCGCTTGAGACACCGGTCGCGAGGGACTCAACGCCCAGTGTTTTAGCGCCCACTCCCGGCGGGGTCACCGACCCCGCCCTACAGAAGATGCGCGATCCGCGCTCTCAGTCGCGTTGCCGCACGCTGCCGGCTCCGCTGACCCGCTTCTCGACTGTGGGATTGCCGGTATAGGTCACTTTGCCGGCTCCGGAAATCGCCACCTTCAAGATCTTGCTCGCTGCCACATCCGCTTTCCCCGCGCCCGCGATCGACAGCTCCACGGTCTCCGCCTGGAGTGACTCGGCGTCGAGCTTGCTGGCGCCGGACATGGTGGCCATCAATTCAGTGACCGTTCCGTCTACCGTTACCCGGGTTGCTCCCGTTCCCTCCAGGTAAAACCCTTTCCCGGAGACTTTTGTCGCGGTCATGCGGACCGCACCGGTCAGGCGCGCGCCGCTCATCCCCGAGCTCGAGAGCGTCACTTTGATGCCATCGGTTGGCCGAAGCTGCCCGCGCGAATGAAGCACCAGTTTTTGACCGCTTACGCTCGACTCGATTCGGTTCAGCAGGTTTTCATCGGTCGTAATCTTGAGTCCGGCAGGCCCGTTCGCCCAGGTAATGGTGAAGGCGCCGTCGGCCTCGACGCTGGTGAAGTCGGCGACTGGGCGAGTGTCTGTGATGACGTTGCCATTGCCCCTGATGCCCGTGACATGGCAGCCCCCAAGCGCCAAAGCGGCAAAGGTCAAAAGTTTCGCCGCCGCGAAGGGCCGGATCGTGATGGTGTTCATAGGAATAATCTCTTTTGAATGAGATGCGCTCTCAAGCCCGTTTGGATTCAGAAAACTGACGATTTTACCGCGGATTACGCGGATGACCGGCAGGGTCAAAAATCTTCCTCTTCCGCTGCCTCTTCCTCTGTATCCTTTTCAGGGGGGAGCGGGATGCAGAGGAAGCGGAACCGGAAAAGAGGGATGGAAATGTGCTCTCCCAGCCCATCCGAGAGCAATCCGCGTTATCCGCGGTCAATTTATCTTCAGAACCCGGCCGGATGCCGCGCGACATAGCCGCGGGTATCACGGCCTTCGGCATACCAGCGTGGTCCGACGTCTCCGCCGCGTCCGAGGTCGGTTGTATCGAAGCGCAAACCGGCGATGACCGCGAAGGTATGGCCCGATCGCGAGTAGATCGTGATCCATCGGCCGCGTCCGCGTTCGCCATAACGCATCAAATCGCTCGAAGGCAGGGGCGCGGCCAGCACCCCGGCGCCATGGAGAGCATAGGAAACCGACCCCGAGCAATCGTAGCCATGATCCTGAAACGAACCGTGGCCGCCGCCCCAAACGTAAGGCTTGCGGCGCAGGGAGTTTCCCGCCCAGATGGCGTTCTTCACATTATCCGGCGCCCGCGATGGCGCATAAGCAACCCCGCCCCGCAGCACCGCGCGCTTGCCCCCGACGGTCGGGCGATCTCCTCGCCTCTCGATCTGCCGATTCGTTGTTGCTTCAGCCTCCTGCTCCTGATCTTGATCCTGCTCGTAATCTCTCTCGGATTCCACCCCTGGCTCGGGCACCTGGGTCCGCTGCGAGCTCTGTAGTGCCACCCGAATTGGCCGCCCATCGTCAGCCCGCTTCTCGTGCTGCGCGTAGTCGTCTGCCTGAATCGCGCGGGGCACTCGTGGGATGATCCTTCGAGGTTTGTAATAAGCGGCTCGGATTGGCGCCGTCGCGACTGCGCGTAATATCCTCGGTCCCTGGGAGACTACGGGTTCGGCCACGGCCCGGACCGCCGAGTGGACGAGGGAGAAAGGCTGCAGGGTCACCGAGAACTCCGTCCGCTTGCGATGCTTCGGCGTATTGGCCTGGGCGTTGGGCAACGCGAGAAAAACAACGAGCGCCGCGCCAAACACTAGCGCTCGGCTGCGCCATAATGGGTTCGCTCCGACTGCCGGCATGCTTTAATCCAAAGCTGCTCCCGCGCCAACAGGTTCGTTTTTCCGCTAGTAACCCAGGCCGGGGGCTGCTCCGACGTAGGCATCATCGGTCAACTGTTTCAGCATGAAATCAGCGACATCGGCCCGCGCAATCTTCACCGGCCAGAGATAACTTCCGACCTTCGGGCCGTGGCGATAACTCCCCCGCGCCTCGCCATTCGTCAGCACTCCCGGTCGGACGATCACCCAATCCCGATCACTCGCGATGATGAGCTGTTCCTGCCGCAATTTATCCCACATGTAGAACGCCAGGAGCAACGGAAGGATGAGGAAGGTGTGCGGCAATCCCAGGCGTCCCACGCTGTTGCCGATACCCAGCGCCGTTTCGCAAACGAGCCGCGGCACGTCGCAGGTGTTCATCGCCTGCAGAATATTGCGCATCCCGTCCGATTGAATCCGGTTCGGATAAAAGAAACGCTTATGCCCCAGCGCGCTGAGCACCGCGCTTTGCCCTCGCATGGCCGATTCCACCGACGCGTAATCAAGGACGTCGCCTCTCGCGATGCGGAGATTCGCATGCGCCATGTTGAGCTTGGCGGGATCACGGACGAATGCCGTCACCTGGTGTCCCTGCTCGAGCGCTTGCTGGACCAATTGCCGACCCGTTGCGCCGGTGGCTCCGATAACCAAAACCCGCAACCGATTTCCCCATCCGCGTGAAACGGGTTTGGTCCCATGGCGGACCGGCCTTTTTCGCCAGAGGAGAACCGACAACACCAGCGCGTAGGGAATCAGGACAGCGAGAAAAATCCGGAACATCCTGCCAGCATTCTATCCAGCCTCGCCTCCTTTGGGAGATTTAACTCACCTTGTTTGTCATCCCGAGCCGCAGACCGGGATCGCGACCCAGGGAGGAGCGCCGACCTCGCAACTGCAATTAGTGCGTCCACGAAGTCAGAATGCGTCCATTGCAATTGCGAGGTCCTTCGGCGCGCTTCGCCAGCCTCAGGATGACATGCTTTTGTCGTCCGTTCGGGACAGTTGCCGTCCGCGTCGGCCACCCGATGTTCCCTGTTCAATGATTTCGCCAGAAAACCGCACCGCAAATGTGCCGGAAGATATGACCGGCCGGCCGAGGCGGGTGGCCACTGGCGGTATTTCATTTCGAAAAACATTCTCCGCGCTCCGGCATCGGAATTTCCGGCTCTTTTTTTCCGGCCAGCTCATCTCGTTTACCGGCACGTGGATGACGACCACGGCGCAAGGCTGGCTCGTTTATCAACTCACCGGCTCGAAAGCCCTGCTCGGTCTCGTCGCCGCGGCGGCATCGGCGCCGATGCTTTTCTTCGCCACGTGGGGCGGATGGGTGGCCGATCGTTACCCGAAACGTAACGTGATCGTGGTCACCCAAACCTGCTCCATGGTCCTTTCGTTTGCCATAGCTGCGCTCGCCTGGAGCAAGCTGATCCAACCCTGGCACATCATCGTGCTTGCCGTCCTGGGCGGAATCACGATGGCTTTCGATATGCCGGCCCGGCAATCGTTCGTGATTGAGATGACCAGCCGCGAGGATTTGATGAACGCCATCTCCCTCAACAGCTCCGCTTTCAACTGCGCCCGTATCGTCGGTCCGTCGGTCGCCGGCCTGCTCATGGCGACGGTCGGTATCCCAGCGTGCTTTTTCATCGATGGCCTTAGCTTTTTCGCCGTCATCGCCGGACTCCTCATGATGCGGCTGCCGAAAAAGGAGGCGCACATTGAAAGCGACGCCGGTCCGATCGGCCAGGCCCTGGAAGGCTTCCGTTACGTTTGGGGGCACAGGCGGGTCCTCACGATTCTTTCGCTCTTCGCGGTCGTGGGAATTTTCGGGTGGTCGTACTCGGTCCTCATGCCGGCATTTGCACACGATGTCCTGCATCTGGAAGCGAATGGTTACGGCCTGTTGATGGCGGGGAGCGGCGTCGGCGCGTTGGCCGCGGCCCTGACGGTGGCCAGCGTCGGACACATCTTTCCGACGCGAGTTATGGCGCTGGGCGGCATCGGAGTTTTTTCGGCGGCGCTCGCGCTCTTCGCCTTTAACAGGAATCTCTATGTCGGAACCGTGCTGTTGGCGGTCGTCGGCTTCGGCATCGTCCTCTATTTCTCCACCTCCAACACGGTCGTGCAAAGCATTGTGCCCGACGAAATGCGCGGACGCGTCATGGGAATCTGGACCCTTATTTTGGGGGGAATGATTCCGCTCGGCAGCCTCCAGGCCGGGCTCATGGCGGATTTCTTCGGGACGCCGGCCACCATTGCGATTGGCGCCCTTATTTGCGCGCTGGCCGCGTTCGTCACCCTCATTGTGGTCCGACGGAGGGAGGCGCAATTGGGAGCTGCGCCTCGGGTTGGAGCATAGCTGGCTGGATCGACTTGGAATGTGGGAGGCGCCTTTGTGCGGCGACCAGTCGGGGCGCAAAGGCCCCTCCCACATTTGTCTGGCCACCCCGACTCTCTCGTACCCAGGTTGCATTTGGGAACCCACACAAGTTCCGCCTAACGATTTTGTTGATAACGATCGCAACGAACCGCTACAATCCAGGCGTTATGAACGACACCCATAAAGGTTCTTGCGATTGCGGGACAGTGACGATCGAGGTAACCGGCCAGCCTGAGGGCATGGGCTATTGCCACTGTGCCGGCTGCCGATCCTACACTGGCACCCCGATCAACGCCTTTACCTTATGGAAACCGGAGAGCGTGAAGGTCACGAAGGGCGAGGAATTTCTCGGCCGGTTCAAGTCGTCCGAGATGAGCATCCGGCGCTTCTGCACGAAGTGCGGAGGGAACGTCATGACTGATCATCCGGGCCTCGGCCTGGTGGATGTCTTTGCCGGGATCATTCCGACCTTTCCTTTCAAGGCGGGCGTCCACCTCAACTACGAGGAAAGCGTTCTTCCGGTGAAGGACGGTCTCCCCAAGTTGAAGGATTTCCCTGTCGAGATCGGCGGTTCCGGCGAAACGATGCCCGAGTAATTCCCTCGCGGGCGCAGGGGCTGGTAATGAGAGCGGCGCTGTCCGCGTCCCGGTTTCCGTAAGGTGGGAGGGGCCTCAGTGCCCTGATGACTTTTGGCGAAAAGCTCCCACAAGGTGTGATTTTCCTGGCGCTCCTAACGAATAATAGGGGCAAGACAGGAAAGCTCCGAAGGAAAAATGCGCCCGCCCTTAACCGACGATCAATTCTCCGCGCTGCTCGAGGAGCACAAGGGCATCATTTACAAGATCGCCCATTCCTACTGCCGCAACGCCGAGGACCGGAAGGACGTGATCCAGGAGATTATCGTCCAGTTGTGGAAATCACACGGGCGCTACGAAGAGCGTTTTAAGTTATCGACCTGGATTTATCGCGTCGCCCTCAACGTGGCGATCTCCGCCTACCGCCGGGAAAAAAAGCGGAACGAACGGGTCTCTCCCCTGGAAGAAATCATCGTCGAGCCCGCGACCGAACTCGAGCAGGCGGATCCCAAGGTCGCCACCCTCCGTCGCATCATCGATCAACTCGATGAGCTGAACCGCGCGCTCATGATCCTGTATCTCGACGACAACAGTTACCGCGACATCGCCGGCATTCTCGGCCTCACGGAAACCAACGTGGCCACCAAAATCAATCGCCTCAAACTGAAGATCAAAGAGCAATTCCCCCAAACCAACACCGACTAAGAACCATGGAACTCGACGAACTGAAACAAACCTGGACCGAACAGGCCCGCAAACTCGACCGTGTCTTGAGCCTGAATTTGCAGGGGCTCAAGGCCGCACAGTTGGACAAGACCCGGTCCGCCCTTGGCCGATTTAAGGCATTTCGATTTCGTGAAATGGTCGTGGGCATTTTCGTGCTTTTGCTCCTGGGTTCCTACATCGCCGACCGCGTTTCCGTTCCTACTCTGGCGCTCCCTGCGTTCGTCGTCGCCGTGTCTTTCCTCGTCCCGGTGATCTCGAACATCCGCCAATTGCTTCTACTGGAAAGAATCAGCTATGCGGACCCGGTCACCACCATCCAAAGAAAACTCGAAGAGATAAAATTGCATTATCTCCGTTCGTTTCTGTTCCCCGTGTTGATGCTGCCGCTCTACATGGCCTACGTTTCCGTCACCTTTAACCTGTTCTTCGGGGTCGATGTGCTCGCGTATGGCAACCCCGGCTTTCTCTGGGCAAACCTGGTGGTCAGCCTGCTCTTTATCGTCCCTGCCGTCTGGGTTCTCCGCCATCTGAGTTTCAAGAACACCGACAATCCGGTTATCCGCATCTTTGTTCACGGCAATGGCGGAACGCAGATGGTCGCCGCCTTGGAATTCCTGAAAACTCTTCAGGAATTTGAGGAGGAGGCGAACGGAGAGCTCAGAGTGTAGATCGCGATGGAGGGCGGAGCTCTGCGACACCCGGCAGCGGGAACGCAGGATGCGGGCGAGTGCTATAGGATAGCTGGAACTCGCCCCTCCATTTTGGATCGCATGAAGGTGCTCGACTCCGGGGGTTGGATTTGATTAAAAGGAGGCCGGGCCCTCTGGAACGTCAGATCGGAGTTCTTTTGCTGGAGGTAAGTCCATGAAACGTTTGCTCACGTTGTTCGTCTTGGCGGCTGCGGTGCGTGCTTTCGCGCAGGAAGAGATCTCGCCCGAGGCGCTTAAGAAAATGCCGCCGCTCCCAGTGAGGGAAGAGGCGTTAGGTAATGCCGCGGCGCCGGTTGGTGTGGTTGTGGCAATTGATGAGGCGTTCGCCACCCAAAATCAGAACGAACCTCCCAAGGCTCCTTTCACCATCGTCGTTCCCACCGGCAAAGGCCTCTCCTTCATGCCCGGCGGCAAGAAGTCGGGCAATCCCGAGTTGTTGAAGCTGTTCAAGGCTACGGCGGACAAGCACAACATCGAGATGCTTCGCCTGTCCAGCCTGACTGTGCCCCTCAACCCGGACCTGGCCGATCGCCTGAAGATCTGCGCTCACCTGCTCAAGACCCAGGCGCTGCCGGCGCTGACCAAGGATTACAAGGACCTCAAGGTGATCGATTCGTACGCCACCAAGATTGGCGGGTACGATGCGGCCTGCCTTATTGCTCAGGCGACGGCCGCGACCGGCGAGGTTTATGCGGTCAAGCTGGCCGGCATTCTCCATCCGACGCTAAACGCCGGCGTGCTCGCCTGTCTGGTAGCAGACACCAAGCTGAGCGAGGTCAAGCGGCCGGAAGATCTTGCTTCCAAAGGCCTCGGTCTCGTCATTCTTCACTCCGTGAGATTCGTCGAGCCGAAAACGGTCGCGACACCGTAGGTTTCGCTTCCCTCGAAACTCCAAAGTTTCCGCTAACGACGTCTTCGCCCAAAGGAGTAGCCGCGATGGGTGCGGCCACCGCCGATGGAGCGCTTGCCACCTTCGCTTGATTCGGGCTCGAACAGGGCGGTGTAGAGATAGGAGAAACCTTCCAATTTCAGGCGGGGAATCTTCTGGCCCATGAAGCGTTCGATCGCGTGGAGCGAGGCCAGTTCCTCACCATTCATCAGCGTGAACGCGTCACCGACATTTTGGGCGCGGCCGGTGCGGCCAATGCGGTGGACGTAGTCTTCGGGATGCTCCGGGACGTCGTAGTTGATGACGTGGCTGACCCCGGCGATGTCGATCCCACGCGCGGCAATATCCGTCGCCACCATGATTTCGTATTTGCCGCTCTTGAACCCTTCGAGCGCTTCCACCCGCTCCCGCTGGGTTCGGTTCGAATGCATCACGGCTACGGAATGGCGCGCTGTTTTCAATCTCACCGCAATCTTGTCCGCGCCATGTTTGGTTCGGCTGAAGATCAGGGCGCTGTCGAAATTTGTGCGTTCGAGCAGAGCCATGAGGAGATCGAATTTTTGCTCGGCCGCCACAGGATAAACGGCATGCGTGACCGTTTCCGCCGGCGAACGCCGCGCGCCGATCTCGACCATTTCCGGATCCCGCAGGACCCACCCCGCCAGCCGCTCGATCTCCGGCGGAACAGTCGCAGAAAAAAGCAGGGTCTGGCGATCGGTCGAGATCTGTTCCACAATCCGGCGCACGTCCGGGAGAAAGCCCATGTCGAGCATGCGGTCGACCTCATCGAGAACGAGGATATTCACCTGCGCCAAACTGAGGGAGCGTTGCTCAAGCAAATCGAGCAAGCGACCGGGCGTGGCCACGACCACATCCATCCCGCGCGAGGCTTCTTCGCGCTGCTTGCCGTAGCCAACTCCGCCGTGCACGACCGAGACGCGCAGGTCGGTGAAGCGGCCGTAATCGCGAAAAGCGGTCTCGACCTGGGCCGCCAGCTCACGGGTCGGTTCGAGGACGAGACAGCGGAAATTTCCGTGCTCGGCCAGAAGAGTCAGGATCGGGAGCGCGAAAGCGGCGGTTTTGCCGGTGCCGGTTTGCGCGGTCCCGATCAAATCCTTGCCGGCCAGAACAATGGGGAAGGCGCGAAGCTGGATCGGCGTGGGCTCCGAGAATCCCATCGCCTGGGTGCCGCGCACGACCTCGGAAGACAGGCCAAAATCTTTAAATGACACGAGCGCAAGCTACTGCGCATTTGCCTCTCGCACAACGGCTGGAGCCACGGGATTGTTGA
>QHMY01000033.1:0-1865 GCA_003218305.1 Verrucomicrobiota bacterium | reverse complement strand
CGGTAGGTATCGATCCTCGCGCCGCGGCTTTCGAAGAACTCCTTTAATTCCGGCGAGTAAGGCTCCCCATCGGGTTGACGGTTCAACTCGAACCAGAGGCCGCCGCCGGGCGAAAGATGGCGCGAGACGTCGTCCAGAAAAAAATCCCATTCAGGGATTCCCCACATTTCTGGACCGATGTGATTATTGAAACAAATGAGGAAAGCGGTGATGAGATCGAACTGCCCGAGATCGGGCAAAGGAACGAAGGCTTCGATCCGGCAGATAATTCGCGGGACTTGGAGCAATTGCGTGAGTTCGCCAAACATGGGCGGTTCGTCAAGATCCAGGCCGATGGCATCGTGGCCAAGTTGACGACAGATATAAGCGAAATAGCCCGCGCCACATCCGAGATCGAGAATCCGTCGAGGTTTTCCCTGGTCCAGTCGAAGCTCGCGGACATGCTGCAGGCTGACCTTGATCCAGGGTTTGAGGTCCAAATACTTCGGCGGGTGCTCTCCTGGATTTTCCACCGCGTGGCGACGATAGATTTCGCGAAACCCGTCGCCCTCGATACTCGCGATAATTCGCTCGGCGCTAAGCGGAGAACGAGAGGTTAGACCCTGAAAAAACAGCCGGCCGCGCCGGCTAAAACTCGCGAGCGCGTAACCATTGGTTACTTTTCTTATTTTTTCGGTGAAGCGCATGGGATCGCGCCGCTCGGGTCATCAAGTTGACCGAGCGCGTCGCCTGTTCGACAAAGTTGTAATGCTTGTTGCCGCAACGCACAACGGCGACAACGCCTGAGAAAGGAATTGCTTTTCGGACTCTGAAACAGGCAAGGATTGGAGATGTCGTCGCCTCTCCGAATCCTTGTTCTGGCGGACACGCACGATCATTCGCCGGGGAACATCGAGGCGTTGGCAGAGGGAGCGGATGAGATCTGGCACCTCGGCGATGTTTGTTCACCGGCCATTCTCGAAACCCTCGAGCAGATCGGTCCGCCGGTAACGGTCGTGCGCGGAAATTGCGACAGCAATGTGGAATGGCCTTTGATCGTGGATCTGAAACGAAATGGCGTCCGTTTTCGGCTCGTTCACATCCCGCCCGACCGGACACCGGAGAACATCGATGTGGTTTTGCACGGCCATACCCATGTCCCCCGGCACGAACGGCGCGAAGGGGTGCTGTTCCTGAATCCCGGTTGCGTGACCCGCCCAAACCGCGGCGCGCCTGCAAGCGTGGCGAGTTTGGAAATCGCGCGGGACGGAAAACTCAGCTGGCGCACCATCCAGCTCCGCTGAACGTCTTCAGCTCGCTGTAGGGCGGGGTCGTTGACCCCGCCATCGAACCGCGAATAAGGCCGGCGAGGTCATCGACCCCGCCCTACAGAAGAAAAGAACAGCGGCCGCTATTCGAGAGCTTCCGCTTCGAGTTGGGCTGCGGTTTTCTTCTTTTTGCGCTCCGTCTTTGCGCCGGCTTCCCCTGCAGTCGGTTTTGCCTTCTTCTTGCCTTTTTCTTCCACGATCGGTTCTTCCACCACCAGCGGTGCATCAACCCATTCGATGAACGCGACCGGCGCCGAATCGCTCTTGCGAGCCCCGAGCTTCACGATGCGCGTGTATCCGCCCTTTCGGTCTGCGGAACGTGGCGCAATGTCCTCGAACAATTTCTTTACCGCGTCCTTCTGGCGGAGAACGGCGAGCGCCGTGCGTCGCGCGTGAAGCGAGCCTTTCTTGCCGAGCGTAACCATTTTCTCGGCGAGTGGCCGAACCGCCTTCGCTTTCGCGAGAGTCGTTTTAATACGCTGATGCTCGATCAGACTGCAGACCTGATTGGCCAGCAACGCTTTGCGATGGGCGGCCGTCAGCCCCAGTTTAATAGTC